>DATIBO010000012.1 GCA_035457485.1 Candidatus Saccharimonadales bacterium | reverse complement strand
GTTTTTTTCGTCGATCTTGCTTGTCTTTGTCGTTGTACCTTTTGGTGCAATAACGGCTATGTTGCAATACATAGGCGAGTTCAAACCGTTGTTTAACTCAAAGCATACTTTGAATCCACGCAGATTCACATGCTGGCGTAGACGGTTGTTAATTTCAGTCCCTTGAAGGAGTCTTGCAACCGATTGCGTATATAACGTACGCGTGTCTTTAGTTATAGCGGTCGTGCTGTCTATAACGTCTGCTTTGCACGTTGTGGCGCCGTTAGGTTCGCCCACGTGCGTTCGGCTAAAAAGCCGTTGCTTCTTTCGGGATTTAGAAGCATAACGAGTAGACTTATAACGTCTCTTTCCTAAGTAAGAGCGTGCCGCACGACCGATAGTGTATGCAGCACGTGCATACTTATACGCATTGCGCGCGCCCATGATAACCTGCGGTGCTAGCTTCAAGCCGGGTCTGATGCCGGCGGCGTAAGCTAAACGTCCTGCGTAGGGAACTAGTGCGGACATCGTAGAAATGACAGTTGAAGTGTGTTGGTGTATTATTACCCAACACACTTCTTGCAGACTACATAATTTGTATGACGAGCAAAAACTGGTGCTTTACTATACAATACAATGACAACGAAGAAGGCCTATTGCTTCAGCTGCGAGCGCTTCACGAAGCGGGCACCTTCTCGTACATTGTTGCTGGAAGAGAGGTTGCTCCCAGCACGGGACAAAAGCATCTACAATGTTTTGGAATCTTGCCTAGCCGAAAGTCCTTCGCCACTGTGCGAGGATTGCTGCCTCAGTGTCATCTCGAGCGTGCGAGAGGCACAGCGACTCAGGCAGCCACGTACTGTCGTAAAGACGGCAATTTTGTCGAATATGGTGAGCTACCAGTATCTTCACAAGGGAAACGATCCGACTGGGAGCGATTCCGTGACTGGTGCCTCGAACTTGACCAAGCTCCATCTGACAGGCAGTTCATCGATGAATTCCCTAGCCTCTTTGGACGATACCCAGTCAGTTGCCGACGAATCGCAAGCGAATTGGTTCCTCGACCCGTCTTACGCGACGGGGAACTACGCCCCTGGCAAGAGCTTCTACGCCAGCGTCTTGAACAAACACCTGACGACCGAACAGTCGAATTCTACGTCGACATTGACGGAGGATCTGGTAAGTCTTGGTTCTGTGGATATGTCTATTCAAGGCTCGATCGAGTCCAACTATTGGGACCAGCAAAGCGAGACGATGTAGCTCATATGGTTGACGTCAGGAGTCGGATTTTTTTAGTGAACGTGCCGCGAGGCTCGATGGAATATCTCAATTACGGCATCTTAGAGATGCTAAAAGACCGAATGGTTATCTCACCCAAGTACGAGAGTCAGATGAAAATACTGACCCAAGTACCTCACGTGATAGTCTTCTGTAATGAGTTCCCAGACATGAATAAGATGTCTGCGGATCGATACGTAATACATGAACTTTAATATATATCAGAGGTTAGGGCAGGGGCGGATTATACTCAACCCCGAAGGCCCTTGGGGCCCCGCGGCAGCGGGGGCCTTCGGGTATTAATTCTTGGGTTCTCTGTAGTAGACGGTGTAGCGTTGCGAGACGGCTACGGCACTGGCTTGCGGGACATTACCAGCTGCAGCTTGAAACGCATCGAACCAGTAAACCACATAGACATCCCCGTCCGTCGGTTCTCCTCCCTCTGTTTGGTCGTAACGTACTTGACGTTTTAACGGAATGTACCAGTCGACATTCTTGTAACTGTTTCCTGACTGCGTCGTAAACGCCGCAGACGGTTGGTTTGGTCCCAAACGGTATCTTTTGTGCTTCAAGACTGTATAGTCATCTGTATTGATGGGCAGACAGTGAAACTCCAAACTGCTCAATAACGTCGGATTGAAGTCAATGGCGCGCCTATTGCCCTGCCAACGGAAAAAGTTTTTTTCGTCGATCTTGCTTGTCTTTGTCGTTGTACCTTTTGGTGCAATAACGGCTATGTTGCAATACATAGGCGAGTTCAAACCGTTGTTTAACTCAAAGCATACTTTGAATCCACGCAGATTCACATGCTGGCGTAG
>DATIBO010000011.1 GCA_035457485.1 Candidatus Saccharimonadales bacterium | reverse complement strand
CGGAATGTGTCAACAGTTTGAGACACCTGTTTTCAGAATTTAAGCTCTAATTTCAGATACATCCTGCGGTTGTTTCACAGGCGGATTAATCCAAACAGCGGTGGGTAAAGGAAGCGGTTTGGGTAAGCCCTTCACGAAGCGTTCGGGGTTCTTGAGGTAGGCAGATTGCAAGACTTGCTGTCGTTGGTCGAGAATAGATTGTGCTCGGCCGAAATGAACATCGGCGGGGGTGAGCAGCCCGAGGGCGGTGTGGTGATGCTCGTAGTTGTACCATTGGAAGAAATCGGTCGCCCATTTACGGGCATCCGGCTGGCAGCCAAAGCGTTCCGGATAGTCTGGCCGGTACTTCAACGTTTTGAATTGGGATTCTGAGAACGGATTGTCGTTGGAGACGTGTGGACGCGAGTGCGTTTTCGTCACGCCCAGATCTGACATCAGCAACGCCACCGGCTTGGAGGTCATCGAGCTGCCGCGATCAGCATGGATCGTGAGCTGTCCTGGTTGAATGTTTTGGCGGATGCATGTGGCAGCAATCAGATCCTCGGCCAGGCTGGCGGATTCGCGTTCGGCGATCATCCATCCAACAGAGTAACGGCTGAAGACATCCAGGATGTTGTAGAGATAGTAATAGGTCCACTTGGTCGGTCCCAATAATTTCGTGATATCCCAGCTCCACAGCTGGTTGGGTGCTGTCGCCAGCAGCTCCGGCTTGGTGTACTGCGGATGACGCAGCTGGTTGCGACGTTCCCGGACTTCCTGATGTTCTTCCAAAATACGGTACATCGTCCGCCACGAGCACAAATACGTGCCTTCGTCCAGCAGGGTCGCATACACTTCGCGCGGCGCCTGATCGGCAAAACGCTCACTGTCGAGAATCTCGTGAACTTCTGCTCTCTCCTCGGGCGGCAAGGCACGGGGAGAGACAGGCGCCTCACACACCGGCTCGGGTTCGCTCTCACGGCGTGCCCGGTAGAGACTGCTCCGGGGCATATCCAGTGCCTGGCAAGCGGGAGCTACACCCACCGATTCGGCCAACTGCTCGGTCAAGGCGATCAACTCGGATCGTCCCGATCCGGCGTCTCCAACGTCCCCCCAAATAGCTGCGCCGCTTTTTTTTGGAAATCGATAATCAGCTCCGCCTGTTCCAAGCGCTTTTGCAGGCGTTCGTTCTCACGCTTTAACCGGGCGATCTCCTCGGCCTGCGGATCCGGTTTCGGCCCGCGTCTCTGCGGCGCCAGTCCATCCAGCTCCCCTCGCTCTCGCTGTCTCCGCCAGGTGCTGAGATACGAAGAGTAGATCCCCTCCCGCCTCAACAAAGCTCCGATCTCCCCCGAGCCCTGGCAGGCATCCACCTCCCGCAGAATTCGTAGTTTTTCCGCAGCACTAAATTGCTTGCGTTTCGCTTTCGCGATTACCTCAGTCTTCGGCATTTCTTCTCTTACCTTTTCACTTATCTCTTCTAACATACCATTTTCTCCTCCGCCCTGCACTCTAAATTATACGGGGGAGGTGTCTCACTATTATAGTCACAGAGGGTATATTACCCAGCAGATTACAGATGCTCTGTTCCTTTCATATAACCCCAAACGCGGTCCAGAGCAAATAGCGCAAATGCGATAAGGAGCATCAAAACAATAAGAGGAAGCCGGAGGTTTATAAAGGGCCCAAGTAGGGCCCCAAAAAGTCCGAAACCCAGCGCCAGACCCAGTGATTGAATATGTTCGTTTTCATATCGGTGTGTTTGCACTGCCAATGAATTCTTACCCAATGCAGTATCGAGGCATACAAGATCCCAAACTGCTAGAGCAAGGGCTGAACCGAAAATCATCAACAAATATGGAGCTCCGAACAATCTTCCTGCTACTGCCAAACCAACGGAGGCCAGGAGACAAATGAATGGCAGCCACGGGCCAGTATTTTTTCGCGCAAAGAGCCAGGCCGGGCCCATAAAAATGGCAACTGATGCTCCAATCCACTTTCCAGCGATCCCATATCCTGCTGCCAGGCAAAGCACCAAGATAATCAGGGAAATCATGAAGAGAGGTTTTCGAAGGGACATATGTTTCTGTTCCTTATAATTCCCGCGGATTTCGCGACCTGGTCAGGGAATTTCGTACCAAGGGAAATAAGGGCTGGCTCACCTGCCAGTCAATGACTGGAATATGCAATTGCGAAATGCTGTTTAATCGAAACTTGCGCTCGAGGCGAGTAGCCCGAATTGCCAGCTGACTGGCAGTGTCTTGAGGCAAAGCTGCATGTACAAAATCGATTGGGTCAGGGCTCACTAACAATGCCTGGTACCCATACGCCCGCAGACGCTGAAAGAAAGGTCTGTCTCCTGCTGTCACTGGACTCATGATGATCATCAAAGCATGATTGGGAAACATGCGTATGGGCAGGAAATCAAAATAGGCAAGAACTCCTTCCGCTGGCTCGATCTTGACGTTGGACAGGCAACTCAAGATGCGATGCAGCTGTGTCTTGCCGTACCCTGGAAAGACGCTTGCAATCCTTCCCCCGAACACAAGCAGACTCACTCGATGTCCCTGGTGTAAAAACATTTCTGCCAGTGAGGCGGTTGCACCGACACTGTGTTCGAACAGACTCTCTTCCCTGATCCGCAGTTCATTGTTCGGGCGCGCATCGAGTATGAGTCCAATTTCAGCAATTTCCTCCTGCTCAAACTCTTTGGTAAAAAACTTGCCCGGGTGGCGGGCAGTAAGACGCCAGTCGAGAGTGTGCAGGGAATCGCCGGGATGATATTCCCGGACTCCAAAAAAATCCGTGCCGCTGCCACCCAGCCGGGCAGGAATGGAACCCGGTGAATGCACAGTATTGTTTGGCCGTAGGGCAATCGGCTTAAACTTCTTTAATGGAGGCCGAACCTGGATCGAGCTGCCTTCGGGCAGCATCATCTCGGTTTCGA
>DATIBO010000010.1 GCA_035457485.1 Candidatus Saccharimonadales bacterium | reverse complement strand
TTGATTCGCGTTTGATGCGATGTTTGGGATTGAAATATTTCCATTTTACGGTTCTTGGATTTTTGTTGTATTGGCGGATGTAGCGCATGATTTTTTTCTTTAGATCTGTCACGGAGGTGAACACCCCGCGAGCGATCACGTCGCGCTCGATTTTGGCAAACCATAGTTCGACCTGGTTCAGCCATGAGGAATAGGTCGGCGTAAAATGCATGTGCACCTGAGGATGATCGGCAAGGAAACTTTTAACTCGGTCCGTCTTATGTGCCGAAAGATTGTCCAAGATGACATGAATCTCTTTGTTAGCGGGCTGACTGGCAACAATGTCGGTGAGAAAGGCGACGAACTCCGCACGGGTATGACGCTGTGCGGTCTTTCCCAAGATCTCACCGCTCTGGGTGTTAAAGGCAGCGTAAAGCGACAACGTTCCGTGGCGAAAGTACTCAAACCCATGGCGCTCGGCTCGTCCTGCAGTCAGCGGCAGGACAGGGTCTTTGCGATCCAAAGCTTGGATGGCGGTTTTTTCATCGACCGAGAATACTGCTGCGTGTTGGGGCGGATGCAAGTAAAGCCCGATCACATCGGCAGCCTTGGTCTCGAAAGCACCATCGTTACTGCTCATGTAACCCTCAACACGATGGGGCCCGATGCCGTGTTTGGACCACACTCGGGCAATGGTCATATGCGAGACATCGCCCAGTTCCAACGCCAGCTTACGACCGCTCCAGTGAGTGGACCCGTCCGAGGGTTTTTTCTGCAACGTCCATTTAAGAATCCGAGCCTCTTTGCGCTCACTCTGGGGGCTGGCGAGTCGGCCGGTATGGTGCGAATACAAACCGGCCAATCTCTCGCCCACAAAGCGCTTTTTCCAACGAGCAATAAAATTGGTATCGCAACTGAGCTTCTCGCGAATCACCCCGTAGCGTTCCCCATCGGCGATCAAAAGTATCAAGCGAGCTCGGCGCGCTTGCGCCGCGTCTCGGCTTTGTCCTCTTACCCAACGCCTCAGTTCTTGTCGTTCAAACTGTCTCAAAGTGATTGTTTCCATCAATCACTT
>DATIBO010000009.1 GCA_035457485.1 Candidatus Saccharimonadales bacterium | reverse complement strand
CGATGCGCATATGCCTTAACGTCTTCATTTGAAGCCTTTTCCTTGGCAAGCTGGCCATTTTTTATGTCTACCTGGTTGGCGGTAACTACAATGTGTGCAATTTCGGCATCACTAAGTTCGCCTCCTTTACCCGCGGTCTCTGCGTAAACCGCAAAAGTAGGCAGCATTAGAGCAACGGCTAACATGAGTAATTTTTTCATAAGATCTCCTTGTGGTATGTTTGATATTATCGGACGAACAACGTGTCTTCCGGTTAACTATGGTGAGGGATAAGGCAAACTTATTCTGTTCGTTACCGCACACAAGCCAAACAATATAGCCAATTAACCCGAATATTGCACGAGCATCAAAAATAAGAGCGAATTTGCCAGAAACTCATTTTACAATTGGACAAATCAGATCTCTATTCAAAATTTGTTGTGATGGAATGCGTTTTTCTGAGGATTTTGTTGGAAATTATGACAAAAAAGAGGTTTTTCTTTGTTGACAGGCGTAGCACATCCACCACATTGCTATTGTATGCGGTAAACGGCGGTTCATAATCCTGGGAATGAGTTATCCAGGAGCAAGTCTGGCTGCGGTTTGGAAGAACAGTTTTTGGTAGGGGCAGCTACTTGCAAGTAAAAAGCGAATACGGCGGGTATTACGTAGGATGACGGCACCAATTTTGATCAGTTTGAGGCGTAATGTGCTCACATAGGCCTGAGCCAGCTCTGTATCTTGCAATGCAAGTCGCCGTATGGTTTCCAGCAAGATGTAAGCCAGCGAGGACAGGAGTAGACGAAATTGATTTGACCACCACCGATGGCAACTGGTGCGATCTGCAAACAGATCGAGCTGTTGTTCCTTGATCCGGTTTTCCATTTCACCGCGTAAACAATAAATCTTATCGTACAGAAGCTGCGGTTTACTGGTCAGATTGGTGACGAGATAACGTGGATTACTGCCTTTCTCAGTATGTTCGATTTTAACAATGATGCGCCGTGTCCGCTTCCAGCTTTTTGCAGCATATTGAAACTCGTCAAATCGTCGTACTTTCTCACCTGATTCAATATACTGCTTCTCTGCCGCTTGCTGCCATCGCGCAGTGATCTCATTCAGTCGCTTGTTTTGGGCGATACCCACGATATAACCCACCTCATGTCGCTCACACCATGCCAACATTCTGCGGCGGCAAAAACCACTGTCACCTCGAAAAATGATACGAACTGCAGGCCAGCTCTGCCTGAACCGTTTTACCAGTAACGACAGAATGGCCCAGGCATGTTTTGCCCCATCAATATTGCTTGGCCGCAGGTAGCTTACCAGCAGTTGATCCTGGCAGAACACATACAGCGGCAAAAAGCAGTAGTGATCATAATAACCATGAAAGAAGCGGCCTTCCTGTTTGCCATGAACCGCATCATCAGTGGCATCAAAATCCAGCATCAGTTCTTTGGGTGGCTGTTTAAATGAAGCCATAAACCGCTCTACCATTACTTGATGAACATGCCAGGCCGTTTGCCGATTCGCCCGATTCTCCCAGCGGCATAAGGTAGAGCTGCTCGCCAATACCTCTGCGCGTTCAACAGCTGATTGAATAGCCAAATCATGGCGTAATTGCCGATGATCATTGAGGTCTTCATAACCACATGCCACCGCATAAATCCGTTGGCGCAATAGAGTCAAACTATCATGCTTGCAACTTGCCTGCCGACGATTATCGTCCAGCGCTTGAGCAACAGCTTTGCTCAACCCAATGCATTTATCCACTTGCCGCAATAACAGGACACCACCATCTGAAGTAATATCCCCGCCTTGGAAATTTACTTCAATAATACGCTTTTTTACCTCTGGAAAATTAAACGATTCCTGGGTACACTTTGTCATTGGCAATTCCTTTTCTTTATTCAGCTTAGGTAACTGAATTATAAAGATTTAATGAGGAATTGCCACCTCCCTTCGTGCAATATTCGGGTTAAACATAAATTAATTGCAGTTTACAGATGACATATCCGGTATCATTTCGCCACAAGGGTATCCGCTCAAGAGAAGGAGAACTTACCACCGCGCAAGTGGCCAAGTGTTGTTATGTAGGGGCAGCCAGTGTGACACCCTGGATCAAGGCTCCCAATCCCAGGGCGACCCGCAACAAGCTTTCAT
>DATIBO010000008.1 GCA_035457485.1 Candidatus Saccharimonadales bacterium | reverse complement strand
CTATACGGGCACCAGGTGGATTCCTTCGTTACGATGTAATCTGTAGCGTTGAAATCCCCTACTGCTATACCAGCCTGTTTCATTAACGTTTGGTGGTCTGTTAGTGGTTGTGGCGCTGGCTCCTGAGCTTTTACTGGCTCTGGAGTAGCTGCCACGGTTTCCGGCTCGGTATCAACTTGCTGTTCCGTTTGGGCTTTCTCTTGGCTAATTGCTGTAGGCTCTTTTCGGGGAGCCTCTGCCTGCACAGCTTGTGCTTTCACACGTTGATCCGAATTGTTAATCTGCTCATTTGCCGGAGTTCCCAAGTGGACCAAGGCCGCACTTAAGATGAGCGCTAGAAGTATCTTCAAGCGTTTCTCCTTTGTTTTGGCTTCTTCAAATAAGCAGGTATGAAGGTGACATTATTGGCTGTTATTAGCTGTGGTAAACTCAAGCATTTCAAGCCTGGGGCTTACAACCCTCGTTCATTTTTGTTCAGACCAACCACGATCTGAACTCATACGCCCTTTGGTTGACGTAGCACCGTCACCCTCGTATCTGCTTATTTGTTAAAGACCTGTTACTTGTTGGACTCCACGTCCTTCATAAATCCTTGAGCTAATGGATGCGCTGGCTTTTATTATGAAAAGCAGTCGTAACTTTCGCTCAAGCTGCAGGTTTTTATACCTGCCGGAACCACGCTTCCTAAGCCATGATCCCGGTTAATAAAAAAACCACTGTTCTTTCACAAACAGTGGTTTTACATATCTTGCTGGTGGGCGCTGAGGGGCTCGAACCCCCGACCCCCTCGGTGTAAAGTGGGGGCTTTGCGCCTACCGGCAATCCTCTGTTTGTGAGTGCTGGGATTGCTTGTGAATGAACTAACCATATAGTAGCAAATGGTGCGCCATATGTCAAGGCGTTTGTGCTAAAACAGAGTTAGGTAAGGTTCGTTGGTAGATGGCGGCCAACTGGTTATCAGATAACCCCAGATACCGTTGTGTTGTCTCTATACTAGCATGGCCGAGCAGTAATTGTAAGCTTCTCAGATCGCCTCCTGCCATGAGGTACTCATGGGCAAAACTATGCCTTAGCTGGTGGGGGTGCATCTTGATGCCATGCTTCTTAAATACATTCTCAATCCTGTCACGAACTGCATAGGCTGATACGTACCGGTCGTTAGGGTGGTTTACGTGGCGCTGGAGCGGCCGGAAGACATTACCCTGTGTAATGCCCCGTTTTACCAGGTAAGCACGCAGAGAGGCCGCCAGGAAGGCTGACATACAGACAATGCGATCTTCTTCACCTTTGCCACGAACCTGTATCTGTACACCATGTATGTCGCTCACGCAGAGATTTAGTAACTCCCCGATGCGTAAGCCAGTTTCAAAAAGTACCGCGACTATAAGGCGGTCTTGCTCCTGCGCGCATGCCCGTATTACCTTGATTACGATGTCGCGGGGTAAAGGCTTAACTCTAGGTGGTTTAACCTTGGTTCTGTGGATTACCTCATACCGAAAAGACATAGGAATCTCGTGATACTCCTGACAATAACGAAAAAACAAACGAACAACTTGGCGCTCGGTGCTTAGGGAAGAGGCTTTGATCTTCTCACTCCGCTTCATAAAATATGCGTCTATGTGCTGCAGAGTTATAAGCTGAGGGTCTGTAATTTTCGACCACCGATAAAAGGGCACTAAAATATCACGCCTGTTATCAACTGTTTTTGGCGCTTTGTTCTCTATCTTCCGGATGTATTTTAGATAACGCTGTATAAGAGTACTCGTATCAAGTACTTGGGCGGGAAGACTTTGCAGGGTACTGACTGGAGCGACCTGATAAGAAGCCACAGAAAGTTGTGCTTTCTGCACGGGCATAAGTTAGACACCTCCACCAAGACAACCACCGGCTTGGTACCATAATATATGTCCTTACATTCCCCTGTACTGAACAAATTGTTAAATGTGACTGTGATTTTGGTCACAGCGAAGCGAGCTATTGTTTTTCTAGTTTCGCAACCTTCTGAGGATCAGTAATTCGAACTAGATGATCTGGCAATGGTAATAATGTTGCACGACGAAATGCGGCGATAACCCATGGTTGTGCTCCTTGCTTGCCTTGATCCAAAATTTTATAACTTAACCCTGCTGCCGCATGAGCTAAAACAGATTTAGCGCTATCGCCGATAAACTTTCCAAAGACCCACTCAACTTCAACGCTTCCAGTAGTCTGCATTTTCAAACGCCTCCTTAGCGTTTACGTCTTCCACGCTGTCCGCCAGCGATGAAAGTCGTTCTACCTGCTCGTAGCTTCGTAGAATAAAATCTAAATTCGCCTTCCAATTCCGATCGTTCTCACCTCTGTAGAAGGACGCATTGGCGGTGTTTTCAATCGCCATTCGCACCATGTTCTCACCGGCATCTGTTAAACGCCGACGCAACATTTCTTTACGCTTGTCGGTGAGCTTAAACAAACCCTCAGTCGTTCCGAACTTATCCAGATAAAAACGATAGACGGAAGTCAGAGTTTCGTTAGAAACTTGACCTATTTCTTTATCTTTAGATAAAGATTCTTTTCTTTTCTTTTCTTTTATATATGGTCGGTTTGCGGTCGGGTTCTGGTCGGCTTTGTGTTGGTATTCTGCCCATTTACAGATAGAAATGATGGTCGGCTTTTGGTCGGTTTGCAGTCGGATTGCGGTCGCTTTTTCAAGCTTCTTTAAGCCGTCGTAAACTGTTGTCGCCTTCATTTTTAACTTTTTTGCAAGAAACCTTTTACTTGTCTTTACTTCGCCATTCTCATTAGCCATGACAAGTAATAAACAAAAGATTGGAAATGTACTTCCACTCGTAAATAGTTCTTCTTTGTAGAAGATTTTTTTATATAGTTTTACCCAACCGCCATTCATTCAATGTCCCCTCATTTTTTAGACAACACGAAACTCACCCCGTCCGGTGGGCGGAGTAACGTGTTGGCGTTTAGCCTGCTCCGGACGAACAGGCTAAACGATGTGGCTGCAAGTAGGTACGAAAAAACCCT
>DATIBO010000007.1 GCA_035457485.1 Candidatus Saccharimonadales bacterium | reverse complement strand
AGCCTCGCCTTGTATCTTGCTTTTGTCGTATTACGATCTTTCAATTTGTCTGGGTCGCACCCGGACAATGTAGGAGGAGAGTAGCCTGTGCTCGCCTTAGACCATCGAGTCTGCATGTGAGATCAGATCTCTCCTCCAGTTGCTTGTTCATTAAAGTCGAACGGTATCTAATGGCCGCTCCTGGCGAGCTGAGCCTGCATGCACAAGGTTGACTCGAACAAGTTTTCACCTACGCGGAGCAAATGAATGTTACTTACCCTCGGTATCGACATCAGCAAAGACAGTTTCCATGTGGAGTTGTCAATTAACCACAAACTGCGCCATCGCCGCTTCGCTAACCGCAAAGAAGGATTTGCGGAGCTGGGGGCGTGGCTGATCAAACATAAAGCCACCGTTGTCCATGCCTGCCTGGAAGCCACTGGGCCTTATAGCGAAGCTGTGGCTCTTTACCTGCACGAGCAAGGACACACGGTCAGCATTGTCAATCCCGCACAAATCAAAGCTTTTGGCCAAAGTGAACTGTTGCGCAATAAAGACGATCGCCCGGATGCCGGTCTGATCCGTCGCTTCTGTGAAAAGCAACAGCCGGCCGCCTGGCAGCCGCCGCCGGCCCATTTACGCGAACTGCAAGCTTTGACGCGTCATCTCGAAAATCTGCTCGAGACCCGCCAGCAACAAGTAAATCGACTGGAGGTGGCGACTACAAAAGATGTGCTCAAGTCGCTACGCAAGCTGGTGGCCCATCTTGATGCTGAAATCAAACGCACCGAGCAACAGATTGATGATCATATCGATCGCCATCCGGATCTCAGGCAGCAATGCCAACTGTTGGAGTCTATCCCCGGCATCGGCAAACGTACCGCCACCAAGTTGCTGGCTGAAATCGAAGACATCAGTCGCTACAAATCGGCGCGCCAGGTAGCTGCCTATGCGGGGCTGACGCCGAGAAATAACCGTTCCGGCACCCTACGCGGTCAAACCCGATTATCAAAGACCGGTAATGCCAGAGTGCGTAAGGCGTTGTTTCTGCCGGCCATGGTCGCCAAACGCCACAATCC
>DATIBO010000006.1:600000-889392 GCA_035457485.1 Candidatus Saccharimonadales bacterium | reverse complement strand
GGCTCATCACATCCTGGAGGGGGAGCACCTTCCAAGGGTTCGGCTGTTCGCCGATTAAAGTGGTACGCGAGCTGGGTTCAGAACGTCGTGAGACAGTTCGGTTTATATCCGGTACGGACGTCAGGAAATTTGAGAGGATCTACCCCTAGTACGAGAGGACCGGGGCGGACGTACCTCTGGTGTATCGATTGTGCTACCAAGCGCAGTGTCGAGTAGCTACGTACGGTCTAGATAAGCGCTGAAAGCATATTAAGCGCGAAACTAACCTCAAGATTAGATTTCCCTATGAGCCCCCAGAAAGATTATCTGGTTGATAGGCGCACGGTGGAAGTGCAGTAATGCATGGAGCCTAAGCGTACTAATAGGGCCAACGACTTTTTATGTCCTTTTCTGTAAAACTTATGCTTGCATAAGTCATGCAGATGAGGTAAGGTTTGGCTAGTAGTTAGTGTTAATCTAAACACTAATTGTCATCTTTAACATCTGAATTTCAAGCACTTTATGGACATCGAAATATTTGACCTTTATAATTTAAGTCGGGAGTCATAGAAATTATGAACGAAGGCTAAATAAAAATAGGTAACATATTTCGGTGCCCATGGCGCTGGGGAAACACCTGTTCTCATTCCGAACACAGAAGTTAAGCCCAGTAGCGGCGATTATACTACCTTTTGGTGGGAAACTAGCACGGTGCCGTTTTATATAAAAACCTCGGTTAACGCCGAGGTTTTTATCTTTCTTGGGCGCATTTATTGCTTATTTTGAGCTAACTCGGCTTAATTCTACAGCCTGCATTCCGACGGGTGAGGGTATATATTCTTTATATCACTGCATATAATAGAGTTCATTGCTGCCCGGAAAATTTTCAATCACTCCATGATATTTTATGTTTTTTACCAAATAATATTTTTAATGCTTACGCTATATTGACAAAAAGCATAAACATTGCTAAAATGTTTAAGTTATAACTCATTTTTGAGGTAAAGGAGATTTATGGCTGGAACTAAAGCTGGTGGTCAGCGCGCTGCTGCTACTAACAAACAACGTCATGGTAAGGATTTTTACGCACGAATTGGTGCAAACGGTGGTAAAAAAGGTCACACTGGTGGCTTTTACGCTAACAGAGAGCTAGCCCGTGCAGCTGGTCGCAAAGGTGGTCTAATAAGCCGTCGTTCGAAATCAGCAACGCCTACTGTTAAGTCAGATTACGAATTGGCAGCCTAGTACGGCGCAATTTGCAAAATAGGGAATTATTAACCCGCCATTTACGTCTACAGTTTATACAGCTGTAGACGTTTTGGTTTGTCTGTATGCCGTTCTGATTGCAGTCTGGGCACAAGCTTCGCTTATGAAGCCAGATCCGGTAAGTGTCTAAGCTATCTTGGACCAATTCGTCATTGATCGCGAGGTCATAAACTAAAGCCAGTGAACTAGCCTTTTGCCATGCTTCTGCTTCTATTTTTATTAAGTCTACATCGAGATTAAAGTTTTTATGTTCTAGCTCGGCGTGAGCGATCTCGTGAAGTAAAAGTAAAATGTCATCGCTAGATGTAATTTGCTTATAATAAATTATTTTTTCGCTAGAGCTCCAATAAAAATTAGTACTTTCTTTAAAAATAAACTTATTAAAGTCTTGTAGAATTTTATTAAACTTGGATTTGATGTTGAGCATAATAGTAACAGCCGTATAAAACCGCTTCGTCTGGGTGCTTTGCTTCGGTCAACTTTGGTCTGCTTATGTATTCTGGGAGATTTTTAGATAGTTTTTCGGTGAGCATATGTTCAAATCGGTCAAAATATTTGCCTACACCACCGCCAAAAATTATCACGTTGGGCTGTAAAACTGGAATCAACGCGTATAAACCCTCGGCTATGTTCTCGGTTATTAATTGCCAGTCTTCGTCCGACTCAATATCGCGCGCCAGCTTACCGAATTGTTTTTTTATCGCACTGCCAGATGCGAAATCTTCCCATTCACTCCATAAACCATCGCGCTTTATTAAAATATGTCCAGGCTCAGATTGTTTTAACCCGTCTAAAAGTCGACCGCCTACGATTATGCCACCGCCAATTCCCGTGCTTATAGTTAGGTAAAGTCCTGTGACGGGAATAGGTTTTAATAAGTTAACTTCTGATAAAGCTGCTAGGCTCGCGTCGTTTTCTATAAAAACAGGGCAGTCGTAAATGTTTGATAGTTCGGCTGCCAAGTTAAAATTTTTCCAAGGCAGATTACCACATTTTAAGATCACTCCGTCATGGCTCACTATCCCTGGAACGCCTGCGACTATGACAGAAACATGGCTAAACTTAAGTAGGTGTGACTTGAGCTCGTTGAGAAAGATTAGCGAATCTTGGTTAGTTTCAAACCTAATTTCGTGCGTTGGATTCATTGACGCATCGAATTGCGCAATTAAAGTTTTAGTCGCCCCAATGTCAATCGCTGTAACCATAGTAATAGTTTATCATTGTTGCATTTATGTTCCATGGGTTTTAAAATAAGTTTATTAAGGAGTGAGGGGAAATGCAGTCAGAAGAAGCAAATAATCCAGGTAAAAGAGTAGTTTTTATTGCCATCGGCCTAGCCCTTTTAGGATTAGTGATCTTTGGTGTGGTTTGGGCAAAAAACCGAGCCGATGAAGTTGCGGCGAATAGCGAGACGTCACAACAAACCGAAACTAACACCGAAACAGAAACTGTACCAACAGAAGAGGAGCCAGTTGCAACCCAAGAGGGTGAAGTTGCAGGCACGGAAATTTCTAGTAGCCAAGACAGCGAAGAAGCTACTACGACTGAGAGCGCGACAACAATCCCTGCTGCCGGTGCAAATGAAGTTTTACTAAACGCAGCAATAGTTATTATTGCAGCATTTGCAATTGCAAAGTTTGTTCAATCAGAAATTTTGGCTCGTCGAGTTTAGCTAACCCTTTACTTTTAGGGGCAGATAAGGTTAAATAGACTTAATCTTAATGCGCGTTTTAAACGTGCTTTAAAGAAATACACCATTGAAAGGAGTGTAAAAACACTCATGGCTAACGCCAAACCTATTACTATGGATGAGCTGCTTGAGCAGGAGTCCATTAAACAACTAACAACTACTGATGTCGTAGAAGGAAAGGTTATCTCTGTTCGCAAAAACGAACTTTGGGTAGATCTTGGCCCTTACGGTGTTGGTTTGGTGCCACGTCGCGAAATTGGCGGCATGCGCACTCTAAAAGAAGGCGATAGTGTTACAGCTAGCGTTGTAGACCCAGAAATCGAAGAAGGGTACGCGCTTTTGAGCTTACGAAAAGCTGCAAAAGATCGTGGTTGGGATGAAATTGCCCGCATTCTTGAATCTGGTGAAGCGATCGAAGTTACGGCTTACGACGCAAACCGCGGTGGAATGCTGATCGAGCTAGAAGGTATTCGTGGCTTTATGCCGGTAAGCCAATTAAGCGCAGAACACTATCCACGTGTATCTGGTGCTGACAAAGATGAAATCTTGCAGCGCTTGAACTCGCTAATTAACAAACCTCTTAAAGTTCGCATCCTCGATGCAGACCGCAAGACAAACAAGCTTATCTTCTCTGAAAAAGAGGCGATTAAAGAAGGTTTGGCTGAGCGTTTTGACAAACTCAAAGTTGGCGATGCCGTTAAAGGTGTTGTGACTGGAGTCGTAGATTTTGGAGCGTTTGTTAATGTTGATGGAATCGAAGGTTTGATCCACATCAGCGAAATTAGCTGGGAGCGTGTTAACAACCCAGGCGATTACATAAAAGTCGGCGACACTGTTGAAGCTAAAATTATTGCTATCGACAAAGACCGCTTGAGCCTAAGCTTGAAGCAGATGCAAGAAGATCCATGGGCTAAAGAAGTAGAAAAGTTCAAAAAAGGTGAAGAAGTCGAAGGGACCGTAACTCGTATTACACCTTTTGGCGCATTCATTCAGATTAGCCCAGCCGTTGAAGCTTTGGTTCATGTGACTGAGCTCGGCGAAGGCGAAGGTGCTGATCCTGAAAAAATCTTCAATCTAAACGAAAAGAAGACCTTTAAGATCTTGGATATCGATAAAGAAAATCGCAAGATTTCTTTAAGCCTTAAAAAATAATAACGGGCTCCGAGCAGGAGCCGCCAGAAAGGAGAAGTGGTCATGGAAAAAAAGACTCTTATGGTCGGAAACATGATTACCGTCGGAGAACTGGCGGCTCAACTCGATTTGCCGGTTACTAAACTGATAGGTGAGCTTTTTAAAAACGGAATAATGGCGACTGTAAACCAGCGCATTGATATCGAAACTGCTCAAATTATTGTTGATGAGTTGGGTCTTGAGGTTGAGCTTAAACAAAAAGCTGCCGACGAAACCAAACCTGCTGCAAAGAGTGCGCGAACTCTAACTGATAAAGCTCAAGAGCGTCCGCCGATCGTCGCTGTAATGGGTCATGTTGATCATGGCAAGACCAGTTTGCTTGACGCTGTTCTAGATACAAAAGTTGCGAGCGGTGAGGCGGGTGGAATTACTCAGCACATTTCTGCGTACCAGACGCAGTATAAGGGCCGTACTATCACTTTACTGGATACCCCTGGCCACGAAGCGTTTAGCGCTCTAAGACAGCACGGAGCGGCTCTTACTGACGTTGTAGTGATTGTTGTCGCGGCAGACGACGGCGTTAAGCCTCAGACTGTGGAAGCAATTAGATTTGCTCGTCAAGCCAACGCTCAAATTATCGTCGCGCTAAATAAAATTGATAAACCAGATGCAGACGTTAATCGCGTTAAGCAACAGCTTGCAACCGACCACAACTTGATGACCGAAGAATGGGGTGGCGATACTGTTATGGTTGAAGTTTCGGCTAAAACCAAGCAGGGAATCGATAAGTTGCTTGAGATGATCCTCCTTGTTGCAGACATTGAAGAGCTTAAGGCCGAAGTCGATGTTCCTGCAGAAGGCTTGATTATTGAATCTCACATGGAACAGGGTAAAGGCGCTGTGGTTGGACTTTTGGTCGAGCACGGCATTCTTAAACCGGGCAACTTTATTGTTGCTGGCGAGTCTGTGGGCAAAATCCGTACTTTAGGTGACTTTGCTAGTCGGCCAATTAAGCAAGCAGGTCCATCTACCCCAGTTGTGGTTAGCGGCTTTAAAACTCTGCCAGAATTTGGTGAGCGGTTCACTGTTGTAAAGAGCGAAAAAGAAGCGCGCACCTTGGCTGAAAAGCATAAACAGAGTTTTAAGGATGACGTTCAAGCTTCGGCAACAACTAGTAGTGACCTTTTGAATTTAATGAACCGCCGCAAAGAAAAGCAATTAGTTAACTTTATTGTGCGCGCCGACGTTCAAGGCTCGCTGACGTCAGTTGTTGATAGTTTGAAGCTTTTGGAACGCGACGAAGTTGCCCCACGAATTATCAGTAGTGGCGTGGGCAATATTTCTGAAAACGATGTTCGTATGGCTGCCGGATCTCAGGCAGTGATTTATGGATTTAATGTGCAATTGCCACCAGCGGTTAAAAAACTTGCTGCTCGCGACAAAGTGGAAGTCAAGCTTTACAAAATCATCTACGAACTTCTAGAGGACGCAACTCTAACACTTGAGAATCTGCTTGCGCCAGATGTGGTTGAAACAGAAATCGGTAAACTTACTGTAAAAGGTGTATTTAAAATTACTAAAGATCAAGCGATTTGTGGTGGTGAAATCACAAAAGGCAAAGTTGAGCCAAAGCTACTCGTTCGTATTAAGCGTGGCGATGAGCAAATCGCTGAGGCTGAAGTCTCGCATGTACAACGCGAGAAAATGGAAGTTAAAGAAGCTTTTGAGGGCGACATGTGTGGACTCTCGCTTGATACTAAGGGTAAAGTGGTTGTCGAAGAAGGCGATAAGCTCGAGTTCTTTAAGCGCGAGCTTGTAAAGCGCAAACTCTAGATTGCTAAGACGGGCAATTAATGTCACAATAGATCTAAGTAATAAAGGATCTATATGTTCCAATTCGATGATGATTTTCTGCAAAGTTTAGGTTTGGGTGATATGCCAGATGACCAGAAAAAGGCGTTTCTTCAGCATTTATATGAAGAACTTGAGCTTAGAGTTGGAACTCGACTCTCTGAGGGCATGAGTGATGATCAACTAGAGAAGTTTGAAAAGCTAGTTGATGGAAACGATCAAGACGGTGCTTTGTCTTGGCTTGAATCCAACCGTCCAGATTACAAAGCTGTTGTTGCTGAAGAGCTCGAAAAGCTCAAACAAGAAGTTATTGCCAACAAAGACAAAATTGTGAGCGATGAGCCGGTCGAGGAATCTAGCAAAGTCTAGGGCTTGTTATAGCCTTTTATAAAGTCGGTGCCGCTCATTTGCTTACCACTTGGACCAACAAGTTGGTCTATTTTTAGCAAACTGTTTTGGCCGCATTCCAAAAATAAGTCTTTTTCGTTTTTCTGTGTCGCTACGTGTGCGCTTTTAATAATCACGTCTTTGCCAAAAATGTTTGCACGGCTTTTTGGCCATTCTTGGAAGGCTCGAATTTCGCGCTCTAGTTGTATTGCGGGTTTTTGTTTGTCGATTACACCATCAGATTTATGTAGAAGCTGGCAGTAAGTGGCTTCTGATTCGTTCTGACTCTTTGATTTGGCCGAGCCATCTAAAATTGAAGGCAAGCTCCTGATTACTAGGTCGGCTCCGAGCTTATGTAATTTTTCAGTTAAGTCTTGCTTAGATTCGTTGCCCACGAGAGTCACTCTAGCTTGATCAAAAATTGGGCCAGCGTCCATTTTTTTAACTAGTCCCATTATGGAGACTCCAGTTTCGTTTGCTCCATCCAGAATTGCTTGCTCGATTGGAATCGGTCCGCGGTATCTCGGTAAGAGCGACGGGTGAATGTTTATTATCCCGTGCGGAAAAATATTAATTATAGATTCTGGAATCATCTGACCAAAAGCCACCAAAATACCAATATCTGCAGCAAAATCTTTTAGCTGCTGCTCAATGTCTTTAACTTTATTGGGCAGTAGAACCGGTATGTTGTTTTGCTTTGCGATGTGCTCAACCTCCAGCTCGCGTTTTTTACGCGAAACAGCCATCTCATGGCTAGCGACAACTGCAGCCACGCTAAAACCAGCATCTATCAAGCGCTGCAAAGTCGGAGCGCCGCTTGGTTTGTAGCCTGTACTAAGACGTTCGTTACCAAAGAATACTATTTTGCAAGACTTCATTGTGTGGAACCTTTTTAAGTTCACCTTGATCTGTTAATTTAAAGAAAGAATCATCGTTTTTAATATGGTCAACAAAAACTATACCATTGGTGTGGTCGATTTCGTGCTGCAAAACTCGAGCTAAAAAACCACTGGCTTTAATGCGGACTTCATTGCCGTTTTCGTCGAGCGCTTTTACGCGGACTTTTGTGTGGCGTGGAACTAGACCATAAACATCGGGGACACTTAAGCAGCCTTCGTGATCGTATACAATTTCGCCTTCGAGTTTTGTGACCTCTGGGTTTATTAATGTTAAAAAATTACGATCGGCTTTGTTTTCAAAGTCGCTTCTAACTATTACTACACGCTCAAGTCGATCTATTTGAACTGCAGCCAAAGCCACACCCAATTCATGTGGGCGATGGTCTTCCCAATCTAAGGTTGAGGTTTGCATGTCGGTAATTAATTCACGTGTTTCGTCGGTAATTACGTGCACGCGTTTAGATTTTTGCCTCAAATGCTTATTAGGCAAGGTGATTATGTCGTGTCGTGTAGTCATTAAGCTAACTATAACCGATTTAACAGATCAGAGCAAGCTAATTGGATCCAGGTCGAATTGCCATTTTGGCGATAGATCTTTAACGATTTTCGTGAGTAAATCACGTTTTCTAGATTTAACTACGATTTGCCATCTGTAATTGCCGCCAAGTCGTTCGTAAAATGAGGGGGTAGGGCCTAAAACTTTAACGTATTTTATAGATCGCAAGCTATTTGCTAATTTTTGGCTTGCCGTAATCGCTGATGTTTCGGTTTTGTAACTGCAAGTTAGTTTAAGCAAATAGCTGTAAGGAGGGAGTGCGTTTTTTTGCCTAAGGGCTAGCTCTTGTTTGTAGAACTCCGCGAAATCACGTTTTGTTCCTTGGACGATTATTGGATGCTCCGGCTGAAAGCTCTGAACTACCACCTTTCCTGATTGGCTGACACGTCCCACGCGTCCCATTACCTGGTAGAGCAACTGAAAAACTCGTTCATTCGCCGTGTAGTCCGGGAGCATTAATCCACTGTCGGCCTGAATTACTCCAACCAGATCGAGCTTAGGCAAGTCCAAGCCCTTTGCAAGTATTTGGGTCCCAATAATTATGTCTACCTCGCCATCGTAGAGCTGCTGATATCTGTTGTGCAGTGCATCTTCTTTTTTTGTATCCGCATCAAAACGCGCGATCCTAGCCTTCGGAAATAATCTAGCCACCTCAGTTTCGATCATTTTCGTGCCAATACCCTTAAAGATAATGGTTGGCTCGGAGCAGGTTGGGCAGTTGGTTGATATTTTTTGAGAATGGCCGCACAGGTGGCACATTAAAATATGTTTGTCAGCGTGTAGAGTTAGCGGTAAAAAACATTCGGGGCAGTTTGCTATCCAGCCACACTCGCTGCAAATTGTGGTGGGGGCGGTGCCACGCCGGTTGTGAAATAATAAAACTTGCTTTTTTTGCTGAAGAGTCTCGTTTATTGAGTTAACTAATTCATCAGACACGAAACGATGTTTTTTAAAGTTTTCTTTCTTTTTTAGGTCTACGCTTACAACCTCAACTTTAAAATCACCTGAGATTGGCTTAGGGAGTATGACAATGGGTTTGTTTTGTTCGTCTGCAAGGTAAAAGTCGGCTACGCTTGGGGTGGCGCTGCCTAAAACCAAGTTTGCGCCATGCTCCTTAGCCAGAACGCTTGCAGCACGTAAGCTGGAGTATTTTGGCGACATGTCTTGTTTGTAGCTTGGTTCGTGGCATTCGTCGATCACAATTATGCCAACGTTTTTTAGAGGCAAAAAAAGAGCTGATCTCGGACCAATTACAACGGTTGGTTCTATTGACTGTAGGGCTTCGACCCATGCTAAGTGCCTTGCGGCTTCTGTCATCGCTGAGTGAGTTACTATTAGGTTTTTAAAGTGGTTCGAGAATTCTGCCACTAGCTGGGGCGTTAGGGAAATTTCGGGTACTAAAACAATTGCTGACTTACCCTTGGTAAGCTGTTCTCGAACTGACTCTATGTACACTTGAGTCTTGCCGGACCCAGTAACGCCATGCAATAGAATAGTCTGGTTTTTGGATGATTTTATGACTTCAAGTGCAGCTTTTTGGGTTGGATTGAGTACAATTTTTATCCTGTCTCTACTGGGGTGAGTGGTAGATTTAGGCAGTTTTCTTTGCTTTTGTAGCCCGGTTGGAAGAATAGCTTGCAAAACTATACCCAAATGCGTGCAATAGTATTCGCTTAGCCAAAATGCGAGCCTTATTAAAGGCGCAGGCACCGGTTGATTCGTTAAAATTTTACCAACTGGTTTTGTAGCAAATTGTGGTTTTTTAATCTGTTCTATAACGACTGCGGTAAAAGTTTTTTTGCCGACCGGTACCTGCAAAACTGTGCCTTCGGCAAGTTCGATAGTACTCTCATAGGTAAAAGCCGGACTGTTTTCTCGAACTACGGCCGCTGGAGCAATTAGGTAATAATAGGTCATGATACTACTATACGACACGATGCTCTGATAAACTTAAGCTATATGTATTTCCAGTCACGTAGCGCTGCAGGACAGTTGATAGCGAGCAAACTCCAACAGTATAGGTTCGAGAACTGTGCTGTTATTGCTTTAGGGTACAGTTCGGTTTTGGTGGCTGAGCCTATTGCTGCGCAGCTGCATGCTTTGCTTGGTCTTTTTATAACCGAGAAAATTGGTGTGCCAGGGGAAGGCTTAACTTACGGAACTGTTGATCAGACTGGTGGTTTTAGCTACAATCGCTCGATGTCCGAGGGCGAGCGAGATGATTATTACGGCGAATACCATGGGTTTATCGAAGAGCAGAAGCGCGAAAGCTATGCCAAAATCAACCGACTTTTAGCAAGCGGAGGAATGATCGAGCCGGCAGTTTTGCGTGAACATGTAGTTATCGTAGTTGCCGACGGACTAAAAGATGGTCAAAAATTGGATGCTGTGAGCGAATTCCTAAAGCCAATAAAAGTTAAGAGATTAATAATAGCCACACCAATTGCATCTGTTACTGCCGTCGATAGAATGCACATCGTCGCTGATGAGATCCACTGCTTAGCTGTAACCGAAAACTACTTCAACGCAAGCCATTATTACGATGTAAACGAAAAGATTACTCATGAACAGGCTGTAGAAAAAGTTAAAAATATAGTGCTTAGTTGGTGTTAGTTAGGTTGTTTTTTCCTTAAAACGCGTGTAAAATTACTAACAACAACAGATGCTAAAGTAAGATAATTGTTAGGGAATAAAAATGCTGGATGTGTTCATAACATCGAGGGTGCGGCGGAAAATCATAGTGGTTTACGCCAAATATCCAGATTTTCGCACTCATGTGAGGGGTCTTGCTAAGTTAATAAAAGAAGATCCGGGAAACATTCAACGAGAACTCAAACGTCTTGAAAAAGTTGGTTTTTTGCAATCTGAAAAGCAAAGTAACACCAAGATTTATTTTACCAACAAGCATTTTGTAATCTTTAAAGAGTTGCAAAGTATCGTTTTAAAATCTCAGCGTCAAACTCACAAAGCCAAGCGCGAAGCCTAAAAATAAATTTGGCATATATCCCAAGCTAACGCTACAATGTAGCCTATGTCTGGGGTAATTGAACAGCTTTTTAAAACACGGGGAATCTACGAAAAAGATAAGCGCCAGGCTTTTTTGGCGCCAGACTTTGAAGATTTTAAACATGATCCCTTTTTGTTGCCGGATATGCAAAAAGCGGTAGAGCGCCTGCAGCAAGCAAAACAAAAAAACGAACTTATTTTTATTTATGGCGACTACGATATTGATGGGTTAACTGCAACCTCGCTTTTACTGGATGCGTTCAAAAGTTTTGGGTTGCGGTGCGAGGCTTTTATTCCTAACCGATTCGTCGATGGCTACGGGCTGAGCAAAGGTGCTATCAAGGAGATTGCTGCAAAAGGCGCAAACTTGATTGTTACGGTGGACTGCGGTAGCTTGAGTCATAAAGAGATAGATTTAGCCAACGGACTGGGAATGGATGTGATAGTAACTGATCACCACAGCGTGGCTGATGTTATGCCGAACGCCATCGCGACCATCAACCCTAAGCGAAACGATCACAACTATCCTTTTATCGATCTAGCTGGTGTTGGGGTTGCATTTAAGCTAGTGCAAGCAATGCAACAAAAAATGGAAGGCCTGGCTGAGGGCCAGGAAAAATGGCTACTTGACTTAGTGGCGCTTGGAACTGTTTGTGATGTTGTTCAGTTGGTGGATGAAAATCGTGCGAACGTTTTGTGGGGACTAAAAGTTCTACAAAAGACTAGGCGGCCCGGACTAAGGTCGATTGCACAAGTCACAGGTCTCGAGATGTCTAAGCTAAACTCGCGATCACTCGGTTTTGTCATAGGCCCCCATTTAAATGCAGCTGGTCGACTCGAAACTGCTCAGCATAGCTTAGATTTGATAACCGCTGATGATGCAATGAAAGGTTTAGAGATCGCGTACAAGTTGCGAGAAATGAACATCGCTAGGCGAGCTGAACAAGATAGAATTTTCGCCGAAGCCAAAATTCAGGCAGAGCAATTTGCCAACGATCCTGTACTTGTTTTAAGCGGTGCAGGCTGGTCGCATGGAATTATTGGGATTGTGGCCGCAAAAATTTTGGAACATTATCAAAAACCAACTTTTGTGTTAGAAGAAATGGGCGAGGAATCCAAAGGCTCGGCACGTAGCTTTGGCGATTTTAGCGCCGTTGAGGCAATCAGAAACGCCGACCAGTGGTTAATTAAGGGTGGGGGTCATAAGTTGGCGGCCGGCATCACCTTAAAGACTGATAAAATTCATAATTTTCGCAAGTCGCTAAACGAATTTTACAGAAGTAAGGGAATACAAGATCAGCTTAGACATTTAGAACCAAAAATTGACGCAATCATCGATAATGTAACTGAGTTAGACTTTGAGCTTAGCAATGTTATTAAATCTCTAGAACCCTTTGGTCATGGCAACCCTGAGCCGTTATTCAAGCTTACTGACGTAATAGTTCAGAATCGACGGCACCTAGGTAAAGATCAAAACCATCTTAAACTTACGGTCTGTGATAAAAAGGGCAACACTTGGGATTTAATTGGATTTGGGATGGTTAGTAAATACGACAATGATGTCGGTGAAACTATAGATGTAATTTTTAAAATCGTTGAAAACGAATGGCGCGGAACTGTTAAACTTGAAGGTCAGCTAATTAAATTGATGTAATTTAGTATTGTAGACATAAGCGTAAGTGGTATAATTAAATTGGACTTTTAAAAAAAGAGACAAAAAAGGTGGAAAACAAAATCCAAGATATAAATTTTGGATTGGGTACCTCAAAAGACAAAAACATATCAAACAATCCGTCTTTACAGCAGACACCCTATTCAAATACAGTCCAAGGACAACAGGTTCCTAGTGAGCCCACGTCTTTTAGTAGTGTTCAAAATAGTTCAGAAAGTTTTACGCCGCCTCCGCCACCGGTGCAGGTGCCTAAAACCAAATCCAATAAAAAGCGGCTAATAATTGTTGGCGTTACGGTAGCGGTTGCTGGGCTGTTAGGCCTATCTGGATGGGTTGCATTTAATTTGTTCAGCCCACGGAGCGAACAGATTTCAACTAGTCAGTTTGATACGGTAGAGATTCCTTTGGATGATTTTCTTGCCGGCGACGGACTCAACTTGGTCGCAACTCGAAGTCTAACTATTAATGGAAAGCTTCAGGTTAACGATTCATTTATAATCTCCCCATCGGCACAGCCAAGTAACGCTACGGCTGGTCAAATTTATTACGACCAGACCTCTAATCAATTAGGCTATTATAACGGCACAGATTTTATTCAACTTCCTGGCGACATTCCTGTAGGCTCTGGAATTAGTAACGCAAATGGTCAATTGAGCAACACAGGAGTACTCGCGGTTCAAGGCCAAACCGGAAATGTGACTCTAACAAGTGGCGGCGGGATTGCAATAGATGGCACTACTTTAACTAACACGGGCGTTATTTCGTTAGGTGGGGCAAGTGGCGCGCTAAGTGTCGGGAATGGCTTGGCTGTAGCAAATGGAACAATTAGCAACACTGGTGTTAACAGCCTCACCGCCGGAACAATAAATTTAACCATTACCAACGACGGTGCGGGCAATTTGACGATCAGTAATGTTGGTGGAGCTGGCACGGTAACAAGTGGAGGCGGAACTGCTGGTAGGATCGCGAAATTTACCGGCGTACAAAACATAGAGAACTCTTTACTGTCTGAAAGCGGCACGGTTATCACTGTTAATGGAGACTTATCAGTAACTGGTAGTGTGTCGTTATCTAACGCACTTACTGTGGGCAACGGGGGAACCGGAGCAACTTCTCTTTCGTCTAACGGCGTAGTTCTGGGCAACGGAGCTAGTCCGTTGACGGCGGTTGTAGCGGGCGGCCCTGGTCTTTGTTTAGTTTCTACTGCTGGAGCCCCAGCGTTCGCCGCTTGCCCAGGAAGTGGAGGAGTGACATCTGTTAACGGTCTTAATGGGGCGTTAACAGTTGCTAATTCCAGTGGAGCCGGATCAACGATAACCATAGACAACGCAAGTACGAGCCAGAAAGGTATTGCACAATTTAATAGTTCAAACTTTACAGATAACGGGTCTGGGACTATTAATACAATACAAAATATATCTACTTCGGCTTCACCCACATTTACTAACCAAACCTTAACTGGCGATTTAGCGGTGAACGGCGGTGATGTAACGGTCGGGGTTTCCAGCTCTCAGACGGGAACAATTAACCTGGCTCACATCGGTTCTGGATTTCTGGGCTCGATTTTACAGGGTGCACTCACCGCGAGCCGAACCTATACCTTACCTGACGCAGACGGTACAGTTTGTTTGCAGGGTAGTACAGCTTGTGGTTTTGCAGCGGCAAGCGGATCAGCAAATTATATTCAGAATCAGTCAGGGTCTGATCAGTCTGCCGACTTTAGGATCTCGGGTACAGGTAGAGCCAATACGTCATTATTGACACCTTCGCTTGATACAGCCACTGCCGCAGGCTTGACTATCGGTGGAACAACTGCAACTTCAATCACAGTTGGTAACGCAACCACTAACAGTCCAGTTACAATCGATTCGGGTACAGGTGCCATAAATATTGGGGCAGGGGCTCAGGCTCGAACCGTAAACATAGCGACGGGATCTGCAGCTCAAAACGTAACAATCGGAAGCTCGACTTTAACTAGTGCAACTCAAATTCAGTGTGGAACGGGCGCGTGTAGCTTTGGATCATCCAGCACTGCACACACAACAACAATCGGCTCGACTAACGGTAGTTCCGCAACCTTGTTGCAAGGTGGGGCAGGTATGACCGTAACGAGCGGTGCTGGAATTGCCTTACAACCAACTGCCAACGTAACAATTGGGGCTGCAGATATCACCGGGACCCTTTTAGTGCTTGATACTAAAACCAGCGCGGGCGACCCAACTGGTGTAGACGGCGGCATGTACTACAATAGCAACACTGGTAAATTCCGTTGCTTCGAAAATAGCACATGGGTTGATTGCTTGGTTCCGGGTGGTGGCGCGACGGCATTTATCCAAGGTGGTAATAGCTTTGGAGCGACAGCAACCTTGGGCACAAATGATGCCAACGCCTTGCAGTTTGAAACGGGTGGAGTAACACGTCTGACGATAGCCGCCGACGGCGCTGATGTAACTTTATCTAGCAATACTGATCTACTTTTACAGGGAGCGACGGCGTATATTAGTAATCCGCAAGGTACGGCAAACAGTGAGGTTTTTGGGAATGGGGCGAGCACAAACGATGTTCGCAACGTAGTCGTAGGTAATGGTGCAAACATTACGGGTAATAGTGATTCCGTAGCTATCGGTTACAACGCCAGTGCTCTGGATAACTCTATAGCGATTGGCACCGCTTCGAATTGTACAGGCAATGCGTGTACCGCCATTGGCTACACGGCTCAGTCGGCATTCCAGAGCGTATCCCTTGGAAACTCTGCGGTCGCTAATACTAACTCATCAATTGCGGTGGGCACAAGTGCGACAACCGGTGCGGCGGACAGCATTGCCTTAGGTACTGGTGCTACAACTACGGCCTCTAACCAACTTGTTGTGGGCAGTAGCTCATCTGCAATTAACCAAGTAGTCGTAGGCAATGGAGTTACAAACGCTACCCCTGGAGCATTTACGCTTCAGGGGACTAGTGGCTCTGGAACTGATGTCACGGGAGCAAATATAAGAATTGCCAGCGGTCAGGGCACTGGTAGTGCGGCCGGCGGAAGTATCCTTTTGCAGGCGAGCGTTGGTGGCGTTTCGGGAACTTCGCTTAACAGCTTAGCTACGCTAGCAACGCTAAATGCTAGCTCAATTTCGTTTACTCCGCAAACGTCGTCAGCCTCTGCGTTCGTCGTTTACGATACCGATGGAACAACCCCACTTCTGGGAGTGAATAACTCGACTAACACCCTGTATACTAACGGAAACTTGTCAGTAACTTTAAATGCAGATGTCGGCCAGGATTTAACGGTAAATGACCAGTTGTTTGTTACCGGATTATCCGAATTTCATGCCGACGTAACTGTAAATAACTTTAGTTCGGCAACAGCTTTTCGAGTTTTGAATGCTAGTGCGGTGCCTCAGTTTGTTGTAGACAGCAGCAGTTCACGAGTGTATATTGGCAACACATCGGCTGACGCAACGGGCGCTTTGTTGGTTTTAGATACAAAAAATACTTCGGGTGATCCGACTGGGGTCGCCGGAGGTATGTACTACAACAGCGTAACTAATAAAATGCGCTGCTACGAATATGGTTTTTGGCGAGATTGCATCCAGAGCGGCCGAACTCAGATGAAGGTTTATTCCGATTTTACTTCTATTGGAACAGACAGCTATTTTATTTTTGGTACTAATGCATTGGCCGGCACATCCAACGACAACGACGCTGTTGGCTCGATTGCGAACCATCCAGGCGTACTGAGGCACAGCACAGGAACAACGGCTGGTGGTCGAGCATCTGTTGCTGCCGACGCCGAAGAAGGAATTTTGCTTGGTAATAGCAACGAATGGCGCTACGAAGCGTCAGTAAAAATTCCAACTTTATCGACCGGAACAGAAACCTACACATATCGTACTGGCTTTATCGATAATAACAACGCTGAATCAACCGACGGATGTTTCTTCAGGTACACCGACGGCACGCTAAGCGGAAGATGGCAGGGAGTTTGTCGGTCTAACGGAGTGGAAAGTACTTGCGATACAACGATTACTGTTGGAGCTGACACTTGGTATAGGCTAAATGTAACTGTAAATGCGGCAGGTGACTCAGCCGACTTCCAAACGGACGGAACAAGCCGCTGTCAAGTTACGACAAATATTCCTACTGGCGCGGGTCGCGGAACTGGCTACGGGAGTATGATACTTAAATCAGCAGGTACGACCGCAAGATTTGCCGACGTTGATTACATTGAAGTTCTTGGATTGTTAGCCGCAAGTAGGTAAAATCTATTGCATGTTCTCCCCTGATCTGATAAAGTAATCACGTATGATTCAAGTAACTCGTAAAGACACACAAGAAGCAAATGAGAACCTAATTCGCCGCTTTACTCGTAAGGTGCAGCAATCTGGTATTTTAGCTCAAGTTAAAGAGCTTCAATATTTCGAAAAGCCTCTCAGCAAACGCGAACGCCGCGCTCGTGCGATCGTTCGTAAAGCCCGCAAAGCAGATAAGCTTAAACGAATTCGTTTGGGCGTCCGCTAATGTCACTAAAGGACAAGCTCAACGCAGACATTAAAACCGCACTTCTTGCTGGCGATAAAACAAAAGCAGAAGTTCTTAAAAGTATCAAAAGTGCAATTTTATACGAAGAAGTTGCACAAAAAGTCCGCGAAGAAGGCTTGTCTGAAGACAAAATTGAGGTTGTTTTAGCTCGCGAAGCCAAAAAACGGGGCGAGAGTGCCGAGCTTTACAAAAAGGCCGGCGAAGAAGAGCGCGCCGCGACTGAACTAAAAGAAAAACAAATTATCGAAGAATACCTACCTAAGCAACTTAGCGATGAAGAACTCGGCGCCGTGGTTGACGAAGTTATAACAGGTTTTGGTGATAATGCGCAAATGGGTCAGGTTATTGGTGCGGTTAAATCTAAAGTTGGCACATCCGCTGACGGTAGTCGTGTTGCGGCAATTGTAAAATCTAGACTGGGGTAGGTAGGTGGTAATATTTTTTGGTCCGGCTGGTGCAGGTAAAAGTGTGCAGGGCCAGATTTTAGCGGCTAGATTTGGGTGGCGATGGCTTTCGGCTGGTCAGCTTTTGCGTGACTCGCATGATGTAGAGGTGCATCAACAGATGAGCACGGGCGGGCTAGTTAAATTTGATAAAGTGAATGAAATTGTTAGAGAAGCATTAATCAAAGCTAAAGACATTCCGCATGTTATTTTGGACGGCTACCCCCGCGAGCTTGGCCAGGCAAAATGGTTGATTGAAACGCAGCCGGAACATCAACGATCGATTGGGCTGGTTGTTGTTCTTGAAGTGCCACGTGAGGAGCTTTTGCACCGTTTGGAAATTCGTGGGCGCAGCGACGATACGGCAGAAATTATAAATCAACGATTGCAAATTTATCGTAAAGAGATCTATCCAATACTAGCTTACTTTAATGAGCTACATATACCGATTGTTCACATAAATGGTACAGGTACCGTTGGCCAAGTGCATGATAGAATCGAATCGGAGTTAAAATTGTGTTCACTCGTGTAAAGACAGAGTCAGAAATCGTGGCTATGCGCGAAAGCGGAAGAATCTTAGCTCACGTGCTAAAAACCATCGAACAATCGGTGGGTTCAGGCATGACAGGTAAAGAAGTCTCGCAGATTGCCAAGCGTGAATTAAAGGCTATGGGTGGCACAGCTAGCTTTTATGGATATATGGGCTTCCCGGATGTTATTTGTATATCGGTGAACGATGCGGTAGTTCACGGAATTCCAGACGATAAAACATTTAAAGATGGGGACATTGTTGGTTTTGATTTTGGTGTTACATATAAAGGAATGATTACCGACAGTGCGTTAAGCCTAGCAATTGGCGGCAAAACAACTCCACAAACCGAAAAATTATTAAAACAAACTGAGCGCGCAATGTATGCGGGAATCGAACAAGTCAAAAACGGCGTTCGAACTGGTGACATTGGTTTGGCTATCCAAAAAGTTCTGGACGCAGCGAGTCTCGGAATTGTTAAAGATTTAGTTGGTCACGGAGTTGGTCATGAAGTTCATGAGGACCCAAACATTCCGAACTATGGATCTTCAGGTGTTGGTCCAGTGCTAAAAACAGGTATGACAATTGCTATTGAGCCAATGGCTACGCTGGGTGGAAGCCGTGTTGTTATAGACCAGGATGGCTGGACGGTAAGGACCTTAGACGAAACCTTAGCTGCGCACTTTGAACACACGGTTTTAATTACCGACGATGGATTTGAAATTTTAACTGAACGCTAACAAAAAGATTGCGCGAAGTAGAGCATAAACGTTATACTAATGCTCATGCAAGAAATAACGCGTTATGGCGTGGGTATAGATGTAGGGACCACGCACGTAAGATGTGTCATCGGACATTTAGACGATTCTAAATCCGGGGCAACAATTATTGGAGTTGGCGTAGCGCCAAATAACGGAATGCGTAAAGGCTCCGTTGTTAACATAGTTGACACTGCCCACGCAATCGACAAAGCGCTTGAAGAAGCCGAACGAATGTCTGGACATCAAGTTGGATCAGCCTCGGTGAGTGTGAACGGTTCTCACATAATGGCTATGAGCTCAAAAGGTGTTGTGGCTGTTAATTCGCAAAATAATGAGATTACTGATGAAGATATCGCTCGAGTAGGCGAAGCTGCCACCGTTGTTCAGCTGCCAGCTAATCGTGAAATTTTGCAAGTTACTCCGCGTAGCTATACTCTGGATGATCAGACTAATATAAAAGATCCAATTGGAATGAGCGGCGTTCGTTTAGAAGTTGATGCGCATGTTGTAACGGCACTAGGTCCTAATATTAAGAACTTATTAAAGAGTTTGGAGATGACTCAAACTGCCGTAAATAATGTGGTGGTCGCTGGACTCGCGGCTGCAAAAGCGGTGGTGACTAATCAGCAAATGGAGAACGGTGTTGCTATTGTTGATTTTGGTGGGACGACGACTCAAATCGTAGTTTACGAAGAAGGCGACCTACAGCATCTATCGATTTTACCGGTCGGTAGCGTAAATATTACCAACGACTTGGCGATAGGTTTAAGAACTGACCTTGATATTGCGGAAGATCTAAAACTGCAGCACGTTTCAAAAGTCCTAACAGTAAGTAAAGATAGGATCAAAAACATTGAATATGTTCAAGGTGATAAAAAAGTAGAATTTAGTGCCAAAGATATTAAGATGATCGTCGAGGCACGCCTTGATGAGATTTTTGAGATGATCGACAAAGAGCTGCGAAGTATAGATAAGTCCGGTAAGCTACCAGGCGGCGTCGTGCTTACAGGTGCGGGTGCTAATTTAACGCATATAGCTGATTATGCAAAAGATCGCCTACGCTTGCCGGCTCGGGTCGCACACATCAGCAGTATAAATGGTATGAGTGACAAAGTTGCAAAACCCGATTTTGCAACTGCGCTCGGGCTAATGTTGATTGACTTGGAAAGCTCGAAGCCTCGCCACAAATCACCAAAAGGTAAAAATTCTTTTGACGCTGGTAGCAAAATGTTCGGAAAATTGTTCAATTCCGCGGGTGATTTTATGAGGCGGTTCAAGCCCTAGTCTGCAAAAATAAGCCAAAAATTTTGGGAAAAAATTGCGAATAAACATTTGGTTTGGCCGACAAACATGTGTATACTAAATGTGAACACAGGGGACATTTTAGATGCCAGAAGTAAAACCAGCAGACATACAAACATTCGCAACAATCAAAGTAATAGGTGTGGGTGGGGCAGGCGGCTCAGCTGTTAATCGCATGGCCGACGCAGGTATGCAGAGCGTGCAATTTATTGCCGCAAACACTGACGCACAGGCTTTGCATAATTCAAAAGCCTCAACAAAAATACATATCGGCAAAGGTACTACTAGGGGTTTGGGGGCAGGCGCCGATCCGACTGTTGGTCAAAGAGCGGCCGAAGAAAGCTTAGAAGACCTTAAAAAATCTTTACAGGGGACAGATCTGCTGTTTATCACCCTAGGCGCTGGCGGTGGAACAGGTAGTGGCGCGGGTCATGTTGTTGCGCAAATTGCTCGCGAGATGGGTATCTTAACGGTTGGCGTAGTAACTAAGCCCTTTAGTTTTGAAGGCGAAAAACGTCGTCAAAACGCTGAATGGGCAATTAGTCAGCTTGGTCAGCACGTTGACACTCTGATTACTATTCCTAACGATCGACTGCTTCAAACTATTGATAAGAGAACCCCTTTACTTGAAACCTTCAAGATCGCTGACGATGTTTTGCGCCAAGGTGTCCAGGGGATTTCAGAGCTTATTACCGAGCACGGTTTAATTAACCTAGACTTCGCAGACGTAAAAACCATCATGCAAAACGCTGGTTCAGCGCTTATGGGTATTGGTCGTGCTAGCGGCGAGAACCGTGCGGTCATGGCAGCTCAACAAGCGATCGAGTCGCCACTACTTGAGGTATCAATTGATGGTGCTCGAGGTGTTCTGTTTAGTATTGCTGGTGGCTATGACATGTCGATGCATGAAATCAATGAAGCCGCCGAAGTTATTACAAACGCTGTAGCTCCAGATGCCAACATAATTTTCGGTGCTACATTAAAGCCGGAGCTTGAAGACGAGTTAATTATTACAGTGATAGCTACAGGTTTTGATTCCGCCTACTTTAGGCAGAAAGCGAACGCCTTGCCGGGCTTCGAGAGGCAGGCCGAAGAAGAAGTTAAAGACGAAACTCCGGAAGTCGCCGAAGAAGAGATGGGCAGCCTGGATATGGATTTAGATAAAAGCCAGGAAGTTGCCGCGGACTTTACTAAAGATGAAGAACCAAAAAGCATCTGGCAATACGACGATGGTGATACTCCTGCGTTTTTGCGACGAAAAAAGAAACAGGCTGAAGAAGAAGCTTAAGTTTTGCACAGTACGCTGCATGTTGTGTTTATCACCATTGCGCGCGTGCCATATATAGGGTTATTCTAGTACTTAGCTACGCTGCCTGGAGGGTTGTAGCGTAGAGGTCGGTAGCCCAAATTTTGGGACGGGGGTTAAAAATGAAGTGTCCAAATTGTCAGAACGCCGAGAGTAAAGTTGTAGAATCGCGAGATGTTGTATCTGGGGAAAGTATTCGCAGACGTCGTGAATGCTTAGCGTGTAAGCATCGCTACACAACTTACGAACGGTTAGAAAGGCCAAGCTTGGTGGTTGTCAAAAAAGACGGTACCAGGCAGCTTTACGATAGAGCGAAACTAGTTTCAGGACTGCAACGAGCGTGCGAAAAAACCACGATCGATGGTGAACAATTCGAGGATCTAGTTAGCCAAATCGAAAAAGCGATCTACGACAAGGCAGACACAGAAATTACAACACACAAAATCGGCGAAATCGCTATGAGTATCCTGGCGAAATTTAGCCAGGTGGCGTATGTCCGTTTCGCAAGTGTGTACCGCTGTTTTACCGATGTCGACAGTTTTGAGCGAGAGCTTAAAATCATAAAGTCCGCTAGCCAAAAATAGGTCTTGCACGAACTGGCGTGTGGTGCAAAAATAAAAATAAGCACCGTGGCTTTGGGAGGCTTTCGGGACTTTAAAACTAAAATCATTCAAAAACTAAGGAGGGGATTAAAACTATGGCGGATGTAACTGCCACATTGGCGCTAGGTCGCTATTTTACAGATGAGGGCACGAGCCCTTACGACGCGTTAAATTGGGTAAAACGTGATGCGCAAATTATAAACCCAGCGACCGGAAAAGTTGTCTTTGAACAAAAAGGCGTAGAATTCCCCGAGAGTTGGTCCTTAAACGCAATTAACATTGTTGCTCAAAAATATTTTTGGGGCACACCCGGCACTGAAGAACGGGAAAAATCTTTGCGCCAATTAGTTGATCGTGTTGCCGATACGATTACCAAATATGGCTACGAGCAAGGCTATTTTATTGATGAGGCCGAGGCCGACACATTTAACGATGAGCTAAAATACATTTTAGCTACTCAGCGAGCAGCTTTTAACAGCCCGGTTTGGTTTAACATTGGTGCGACTGGTCGGAGGCAGCAGGCTAGTGCTTGTTTTATCTTAAAAGTTGAAGACACTCTGCCTTCGATTTTAAACTGGTACCGTGAAGAAGGTATGATTTTTAAAGGCGGTTCTGGCGCCGGCTTAAACCTAAGCAACTTGCGTTCGAGCTACGAACGTCTAAGCGGCAGTAATGGCAAGGCCAGCGGTCCAGTTAGCTTTATGCGTGGCGCTGACTCCAGCGCCGGCACAATTGCAAGCGGTGGTAAAACTCGCCGTGCTGCAAAGATGGTGATTTTAAACATTGACCATCCAGATGTAGAAAAATTCATTTGGTGTAAAGCACGCGAAGAACGTAAGATCCGAGTACTACGAGACAACGGTTTCGATATGAGCCTAAACGGCGAAGATGCTGTTTCGATCCAGTACCAAAATGCCAACAACTCAGTTCGGGTAACAGACGCGTTTATGAAGGCTGTAGAAAACGACCAAGACTGGGACTTAATTGGTGTAAAAGATAAAAAAGTCTACAAAACTCTTAAAGCTCGCGACTTGTGGCGACAGATCGCCCAAGCTTCTTGGGAGTGTGCCGACCCTGGTGTGCAGTACGATGGTACGATTAACGACTGGCACACAACACCAAAAGCTGGCCGAATTAACGGTAGCAACCCATGTTCCGAATACATGCACCTAGACAACTCAGCGTGTAACTTGGCCAGCCTAAACTTGCTTAAATTCTTAAAAGAAGACGGCACTTTTGACATTCCAGCTTACAAGCACAGTGTTGAAGTGGTCTTTTTGGCGCAAGAAATTTTGTGTGGTTACTCGGAATATCCAACTGAGAGTATCGATAAAAACACTCGCGCATTCCGTCAAATTGGAATGGGCTACGCGAACTTGGGCGCAATGTTAATGGCCCAAGGTTTAGCCTACGACAGCGACGAGGGCCGCGCTCAAGCCGCAGCCGTTACCGCCATAATGACCGGACATGCTTACGCAACTAGCGCAAAGATCGCTAAGCGTGTTGGTCCTTTCGCCGGATATGCAAAGGACAGTCTTGGTATGAACCGCGTTTTGCGCAAGCACCGCGACGCTGTTAATAAAATTGATGCTGGCATGGTTAGCGAAGAACTACTAAGCGCCGCCGCCGACACCTGGGACGAAGCTGTGGCCTTGGGCCAAGAATATGGCGTACGAAACGCGCAGGCCAGCGTGCTTGCTCCAACGGGAACTATTGGTTTTATGATGGACTGCGACACCACCGGCGTTGAACCAGATTTTAGCCTAGTTAAGCACAAAGTTTTGGTAGGTGGCGGATCAATGAAAATTGTTAACCAAACAATTCCACGCGCGCTAAAAACTTTGGGCTACAACCAATCTCAAAGCGACGAAATTGTTGACTATATCAACGAACACGGATCCGTTCTTGACGCTCCACATCTTAAAAAAGAACACTATGACGCCTTTGCTTGTGCAGTTGGCGACAATGCAATTCACTACTTAGGTCACGTAAAAATGATGGGCGCCGTTCAGCCGTTTATTAGTGGTGCAATTAGTAAAACTGTAAACATGCCAGAAAGCGTAACGGTCGAGGAAGTTGAACAACTCCACACTGACGCTTGGAAATTGGGCATCAAAGCGATCGCAATTTACCGAGATAACTGCAAAGTCGCTCAGCCATTAAGCGGCAAAAAGAAGGAAGAAAAAGCCGTCGAAACTCCAACTTCACCTCAGCTAGTTGTAAAGGCTGGCGCCGTAAAACGCGAACTTCCAAGTCGTCGCACTAGCCGCACTTATGAGTTCCATGTTTCTGACATGAAGGGCTTTGTAACTGTAGGTGAATATGAAGACGGAACTCCGGGAGAACTTTTCGTGCGTGTCTCCAAACAAGGCTCAACCCTAAGTGGTTTAATGGATAGCTTTGCAATTAGCGTTAGCCATGGTTTGCAGTACGGCGTACCACTAAAGAGCTACGTTAAAACTCTGAGCAGTATGAGCTTCGCGCCATCGGGTATGACCGACGACCCAGAAGTTAAGACTGCAACAAGTTTGATCGACTATATCTTTAGGCGCTTAGCCCTAGACTACCTAAGCTTCGACGATCGCCTAGAACTTGGGCTTGCCAGTTTTGACGAGTTGGACAAACAAGTAGAGACTGAGCAAACTAGCTTTTTACCCGAGGAGCCCAAAAAAGTAAAGGCTGAAGCTCTTACGGCAAATCGCAAAAGTGTACAAACATCACCTTTATGCACAAGTTGCGGCAATACCACGCAGCGTGCGGGCAGCTGTTACGTATGCACTGTCTGCGGTAGTACGAGCGGTTGTAGCTAAGATTGGCTACAAGTAAACTAAAGAGGTCGCCAAGTGCGGCCTCTTGTTTATTTACCCCAAATAAAGATAAAGTATAAGCATGAAGACGCTTGTTTTGTATCGTCCTAACTCCGAACATGCCACAGCGGTAGAAAGTTTTCTACGTGATTTTAAAAGTCAAACAGGGCATGACCTGCCAATCTTAGATGTAGATTCGCGCGAAGGTGCTGATTTGTGTCGGCTTTACGAAATTATGGAATATCCGGCAATAATTGTTATGGACGATCAGGGCCGACTGCAAAACAGTTGGCGCGGCGGACATTTTCCGTTAATTAGCGAACTTAGTTACTATGTTACAGATGAAAGGCAACTTTATGGCGCAGAACCAAACAAACAATTATAATGCACTTTTTACAACTATAGCCGTAGCAGCTTTTGTGGGATTGGCGGCGGCATTTGTTTTATCGATAGAAAAGATCCACTTACTGATGCAGCCTGACGCAATTTTAAGCTGCACCGTTAATTTAGTTTTAAACTGCGCAACGGTTATGAAAACTTGGCAGTCCAGCTTGTTTGGATTTCCAAATCCGTTTATTGGATTAATGGCCTACCCAGTAGTTATAACTTTGGCGATCGGTTACTTGGCGGGCGCGCGTTATAAACCTTGGTTTATGGTTGGCGCCCAAATTGGTGCTTTGCTCGGGCTGATTTTTGCCTACTGGCTGTTTTTTCAGAGTGTGTATGTTATTGAGGTTTTGTGTCCGTGGTGCTTGTTCGTGACTGTAGTAACAACAATAATCTTCGACGCATTTTTGCGGTTTAACTTGTTAGAGAACACATTTAATTTGTCTAAAAATACACACGCAAAAATCATAAAACTTCTTAAAAAGGATTACGATAAACTGATTGTTGCTAGCTGGCTGGTATTAATGGTTGTACTGGTTGTTGTGAAATTTGGTAAAAGCTTGTGGGGCTAGGCAACTAGCTGTAAACTCCGCTTATGGCAAAAGAATTTGAAGAAAAAGTTTTAGAAAAATTAGATCAAATGCAGTCAGATATTCGGCGTTTAGAAGTTTTGCATGAGGAAACAGATGGTAAAATTGAGGCGATTATCGAAGGAATGTCGCCAACCCTCGAGAAGGTTGTTGATCATGAACTAAGAATTACTAGGTTAGAATCTGCCACATCATGAGAGTTATACTCATTGACTAGAAACGATACGCATAATCTGGTTGCTGAATCTAAAATGTTTCTAGCGTTGTCCATCTTGAATTTTTTTGCTAATACCGTAAAATAAAGTTAAATACACTTTGCCCTAAAGGCAGATTAGCGGCTATCACCCGCGAAAGTAGCGAGAAGAATTTAGTAGAACTCGCCGGCCTGGCTCGTAAGTCCAGTAAACAAGCGCCACAAGAATCACTTCTTTTGGAAGTTGGATGGTACCGTCCTGAACCAGGATTCCAACACTTCTAAAAGAAGTGATTTTTATTTATAAAGGAGAAATATGGAAGAGCCAAAAAAATCCAATCTCGCGAACATCGAAGAAGAAATGCTCGCAACTTGGCAGAAAGAAAACACATTCGAAAAGTCGTTACAGCAGCGCAAAGGTTCTGAAGTTTTTAGCTTTTACGATGGCCCGCCATTCGCAAATGGCTTGCCGCACTTTGGCCACAGCCTAGTAACTGCAATTAAAGACAGCTTGGGTCGCTATAAGACCATGCAAGGTTATTATGTTGAGCGTCGCAACGGATGGGACTGCCATGGACTGCCTGTTGAATTTGCAATCGAAAAACAATTCGGTGTTAGCGGTAAAAAGCAAATTTTAGAGCTCGGGCTTGAGAAGTTTAACGCCGCTTGCCGCGAATCTATCTTTATGTACAAAGGTGAATGGGAGGACTTTTTTGGCCGCATAGGCCGTTGGACTGATGTTAAAAATGCCTACGCAACAGTAGATCGCGACTACACCGAAAGCGTTTGGTGGGTAATGAAGCAAATTCACGACAAAGGTTTGCTATATAAAGGCTACAAAAGCATGCCGTATTGTCCACGATGTGAAACTCCTCTAAGCAACTTTGAGGTAAACGAAGGCTATCGTGATAACGTGCCAGATCCAAGTTTGTTTGTAAAATTCAAATTAGTAGGTGAGGATGCCTCTTTGCTCGGCTGGACAACGACCCCTTGGAGCTTACCAGGTAACGCTGCGATCGCTGTAAACCCCAACGAAACTTATGTTTATGTAGATCTAAAAACAGAATCTGGCAGCGAGATTTTAATTGTCGCTAAAAAACGCCTAAATGAGGTTTTTAAAGATGAGCACGATTTTGAAATCTTAAAAGAAGTCGAGGCCGACGAGCTAATCGGCAAAAACTATGAACCATTATTTAAACTCGACAAGTATGCGGCCGGAATCCCAGACTTTATGTACAAAGTTTGGCCAGCTAGTTTTGTAAGTGTCGAAGATGGTACCGGTGTTTTGCACGTTGCGCCAGCTTTCGGCGAAGATGACCTAAGTTTAGGAACAGAGAAGGTCTTAGATGTCTTGCATACGGTAGATACCGCCGGTAAAATTGTCGGCGGCATTGGCTTTGACGAAGTTGAAGGCAAATTTTTTAAAGGTGCCGATAAAGCTATCATCGCGCATTTAACAGATCGCGGAATGGTATTCGCTGCCGAAACAAAAGAACACACGTACCCGTTTTGTTATCGCTGTGATAGTCCACTTTTGTATTACGCAATCGACACCTGGTTTATAAAAGTTTCTGAAATCAAAGACCAGATGCTAAAAACTGCCGAAAGCATTAATTGGAGCCCGAACCACATCAAAGATGGTCGTTTTGGAAAGTGGCTTGCCGGTGCGCGCGACTGGGCGATTAGCCGCAATCGTTATTGGGGTGCGCCGATGCCAGTTTGGGTAAACGAGGCCAACCAAGATGATTACATTGTAGTAGAAAGCATTGCCGAGCTTAAAAAACTCGCCGGAAACGACATCGATGTAGACGACTTACACCGTCCGTTTATCGATAAAATTACTTTCACAAAAGACGGCAAAACCTACAGGCGTGTAGAAGAGGTCATCGACTGCTGGTTCGAGAGTGGGTCGATGCCCGTTGCGCAGCAGCACTATCCGTTCGAAAACGTGGAGAAGTTTAAAAAATCTTTCCCAGCTGACTACATAGGCGAAGGTTTGGACCAAACGCGGCTTTGGTTTTATGTCCAGCATGTAATTTCGACAATCCTGTTTGATCGCCCGGCCTACAAAAACGTGCTGGTTAACGGCATGATCATGGCCGCCGATGGTCAAAAATTAAGCAAACGCCTAAAAAACTATCCGCCACTAGACGACGTATTTAACAACGAGGGCGCCGACAGCTTGCGCTTATATTTGCTTAGCAACAACCAAGCTGTGAGCGCCGACTATATGCGCTTTAACCGCGACGGCATGAAAGACCTAAATCGCAATGTTTTAGGGACGCTCATGAACTCGTATCGTTTTTACAAAATGTACGCCGACATCGACAACTTTAAGCCAGTTGGCCGGTTAAATAGCGAAAACGTTCTAGATAAGTGGATTTTAGCGCGCTTGAATCAAACAATCGTCGAAGTTACAAAGCAGGCCGACGATTACAAGTTAGCGCACGCGATTAATCCAGTTTTTGAACTGGTCGACGATCTGTCTAATTGGTTTATTCGGCGCAGCCGTCGCCGTTTTTGGAAGAGTGAAGACGACAGCGACAAAAACCACGCATACGAAACCTTGCACTACGTTTTAGTGAAGACTTGTCAGTTGCTTGCGCCGTGGGCTCCATTTATTAGTGATAAAGTTTACCGTGACTTAAATGGGGGCGAGTCTGTTCACTTGAGTGATTGGCCAAAAGCGAGTGAAGTTGATCAGAGTCTATTGGACCAAATGGCAAAAACGCGCGAATACATTAACGAAGGGTTGAGCCAGCGCGCTGCCGCCAAAGTCAAAGTTCGTCAGCCTTTGCAAAAAGTTGCTGTACCGAAACTCGACGATATTTACAAAGAGGTGATTGCCGACGAAGTAAATGTTAAGCAAGTTGAGTGGGGTAAAAAAGTTGAACTCGACGTTAAAATCACTCCCGAGTTAAAGCGCGAAGGACAAATGCGCGAAGTTGTTCGCAATGTGCAAAACGCGCGCAAACAAGCCGATCTACAAGTTGATGATCGCATAAAGTTAAGTCTTGTAACGAATGACGAGGAGCTTAAAAAAGCGATTGAAGAACATAGCGCGACAATAGCAGCCGAAACCCTAGCCGAAGAAATATCGGATAAAACGTACAAGTTTGAGGCAAAATGTAAGGTTGATGGGGTAGAGCTAGAAATTTCGCTCGAAAAAAACTAGCCAAATAAAAAGCGCGCCTTATACAGGCGCGCTTTTAGATTTATTCATTTACGGTTGATTTGCCAGGAGTGACGACTTTCATCATCGCTGCCTCTGGTACATCGTTTTGGTTCACACCTACGACGATCTTGTACTCGGCTTCGCCTTCGTGCAGGGTGAATTCTAGATACCTAAGTTGCTCTAATTTAGGTGATTCACCGTCCTGCGGATTATCAATAACCCTAAGCAACTCAGTAGAATCTGCGTTCAAGACGTCGGGATACTTACTTAAAACTTCATCATAGCTAAGTAATTTAAGATCGCTTGCTTTTTGCGCCGATCCTAACCAGCTCAAAAACTGCGGAATATATTTTTTATACGTAATTTCTTGCTCGCTCAAACCCTCTACGTCTTTGTCGCTAAAACCGATTGACTGCAGGGCCGCGGAGCTGTCGCGCGCTAGCTGCATTGCGCTAGCTGGCGACTGATTTACGGCCGTCATCATTACAACTGCGAGCGCGAAAACTCCAACTGCACTTGCGCCAATTAAAAATCGCTTATTCATATACTTTATAACTCCTAAAATTGTTATTTTGTTCGCCTTTGTCGCGGCACGCGAAACAAGTACATGACGCAGTTGAGCCTGGTGATGGCTGAGCTCGACAGTTGGAACTGTCATATTTTGTAGCTGGTTATCGTTTAAAATCTGTTTCATGGTTTCTTGCCTGTAAATATAACGGCACCTTATTTAATTGGTTGCACTTTCGCGTAGTTTTTTGATGCCGCGCGACAGAAGTGACTTAACGGTTCCAGGTTTTTTGTTGGTTATTTGGCTAATTTCATCTATAGTTTTATTTTCAAAATATCTAAGAGACAAAACTTCTTGATATTTTATCGGCAGCTTTAAAATCTGTTTTTGAACTTGTAAAAATTTTACATGACGTGAAACTTCTTCTTCGGCAGCCTCAAGTTCGGCCTGAATGTCGGTTTCGTCTATTGGCTCAAAACCTTGCTCCTCCAACAAGGCCTCGAGCGAAGAGTTTTTTGAATGTTTATCTCTAAAGTGATTGGCAATTTCGTTACTGGCAATTCGGTAAAGCCAGGCCGAAAAGGGGATTCCTCGCCATTCAAAGGTTTTAATTTTATCTAGCGACTTTATAAAAGTCTCTGCCGTTATGTCTTGCGCTGATTCAAAATCAGCAGTTCGCCTAAAGACATAGTTAAAGATTTTAGGATAATAGTGGTCAAAGAGCTCGCCAAATGCAGTTGCATCAGTTTTGGCAAGCTCAACAATTTTTTGCTCTTTATCTTTTTGCATATTGTTCATGTTATACAACGCAAAACTATAGCAAAGGTTGCACAAGTATAAAACCACAAACTTGACAAATGATCACCAAAGTGCTAATGTTTAAATGTAAACAAAATTAATTAACGCAAAAAATAAAATATGAAACTCGCACTACCAACACAAAAACAAATGCAGTTCGCACCAATTCCTAACGATGACGGTGACGAACTTAGTCGTTCCATAACAGACGATCCTACAACTCACGATGATAACTGGAACCTCCACGAAGAGGTCGACGCGGTTAAATTAAATCGTTTTTTGAACGAGGCACTTCAAGAGATTGGACCCGAAGTGCCTGAGAATCTTTACAAGTAAAGGTACATCTGTTAGAATTGTTTAAAGCAAATCTAACTAATGAGTAGAGAAACATGAAAGCAGTTATTAAAGTTGGCGGTAAACAATATATTGTTTCCGAAGGTCAGACCTTATTGGTTGACAAACTAGATTCAGAAAAAGATTTGAGTCTAGAACCTTTGATGGTTTTTGATGAAAAAACAGCTAAAGTTGGCAAACCAACAGTTGCAGGCGCTAGCGTAAAAGCTAAAGTTGCCGAACAAGAAGTTAAAGGCGAAAAGCTACAAGTTGCGAAATTTAAAGCTAAAAAACGCGTTAAGACTATCACTGGTCACCGCCAAAAGCACACCAAAATCGAAATCACAAAAATTACCGCCTAAAGAGCGGTAATTTTTTATTTTCACAAAGTGACCAAAAACTGGTACAATTGTTTCTAGTTCGAGAGAGGGTTATAGCAAACAATGCCAGGTAAAATTATTGCCGTTACAAATCAAAAAGGTGGGGTTGGCAAAACAACTACCGCTGTTAACGTTGCTTATTATATGGCTAAGGCTGGGCACAATGTTTTGCTAGTGGATTTTGATCCTCAGGGTAACGCCACAAGTGGGCTCGGGATTGAAAAGCGGGAACTTAAGTACACTGTTATAGATTCGATCTTAAATAATCGTAACATCACCGAATGTATTGTGCCCACGCGCCACAAGCGACTGCACTTGCTACCAACCATGCCCCAACTCGCTAATGCCGAGGTCGAACTTGCAAAAAGTGAGCATAAATTTAGTCGTCTAAAGGCTGCACTCGAACATAACTCTTACGATTTTGTAATTATTGATTGCCCACCAAGCCTAAGCTTACTGACAGTTAATGCGTTAATTGCTGCAAACTATATTCTGTTACCGGTTCAGGCGGAATTTTATGCGCTCGAAGGTTTAGGCCAGCTGCTTGAAACTATGCAGCTCGTACGCAAAGGAATGAACAAAGACCTAGAGCTTTTAGGTGTTGTCGTAACAATGATGAATAGTCGAACGACACTTTCCACTCAGGTTCACGCTGAGGTAATGAAGCATTTCCCAGGGAAAGTATTTAACACAGTTATTCCGCGCAATGTGCGCTTAGCTGAAGCTCCGAGCCATGGCTTGCCAGTTGGCGCTTACGATCGCTGGAGCAAGGGTGCGCGTGCATACAAGGCGTTGGCAAAGGAGGTTGTAAGTCGTGTCGCGAAGTAAAAAAGGATTAGGTAGAGGGTTTGATTCACTTATTCCAACTCAACTTTTAGATGATGAATTTGACCCAACGTCAGAGCAAGACGAAAAGATTAGCGATTTAAGAACGTTAAGAATTTTGGATATCGAGCCTAATAAACTGCAGCCGCGAAGGCACTTTGACCCAGTCGCTCTCGAGGAATTATCGAATTCAATCCAGCAGCACGGCGTGATGCAGCCGATTGTAGTTACGCCAAAAGGTGGCGGATACGAGTTGGTGGCGGGTGAGCGCAGGTGGCGGGCTAGCCAAATGGCTGGACTAGAAGAAATTCCTGCAATTGTGCGCGACATGAATGATCAGCAAAAGCTCGAGCTAGCTTTGATTGAAAACTTGCAGCGCCAAGATCTTAATCCGCTTGAAACTGCAACAGCATATCTAAAACTTCACCAGCAGTTTAACATGAGCTACGAGGAAATCGGCCAGCACGTAGGTGGTAAGGCTGTTAGTACGATTAGTAATATTATGCGTTTGCTGGCGTTACCCAAAGAGGCTAAAAAGGCTCTGATTGAAGGTGAAATTAGTGAGGGGCACGCCCGCCAGATTTTAGCCATAAAAGAGCCCGAGGTTCAAAAAGAGTTGCTTGATCTAATTTTACGCAATGGTTGGTCGGTTCGTAAGGCTGAGCAGTTTGTAATTGGCTACAAAGAAGGCGCCAAAGATCGTCAGACCGCGCGCGAAAAAGTTAAAACAGAGACGGTTGAAACTCAGCGTTTGAGCCAGCGAATCAGCGCCGACGTTTCTGTTAAACATATGGCAAAAGGCGGCCGTCTTATAATTCAGTTTAAAAACGACGATGACCTGAATCGGATTACCGGTTTACTGCTTAACTAAAAAATACCAGATTTGTTAATCGGCAAGAGTCGTGCCCATAGACGGCCTTGCAGATTGTTAGATTTTATTGGCCCAAAGGCTCTAGAATCATAAGATCCGTTTCTACCTCTATTATCACCAAGTACAAAAACTTCGTTTTCGCCAACCTCGGCTATAATTGTACCTTCGCTGTAGGTCGGATCTAGATTAAGACCGAGTTTTTCGTCTACATTAAAACCTTGCGGATTTTGAGCGTTCTTAATTGTAACGGTGCCGTTTTCCACTATAACTGTGTCACCTGGTAAGCCAATTGCACGCTTGATCAGCTGCTCTTCTTTGCCGTTAGATCCTACGATTGAACTGTCGAGCACTACGATTTGACCGCGCTCCGGAATATATGGCTTACCTTGTAAAAAGCTCAAACTTCTATCAACCTTTTCGATAATTAGCCAATCGTTGTTCTGTAGAGTCGGCACCATGCTCGTTCCAACTACGTAGTAAGAATGAAAAATTGTTTGATTAATTATAAAAGCCGTTGCGATTACGCCAAAAATAAAAAGCAAAGAAGAAATAATGCTTTTTAGGCGCTCGGTTTTGTTTTTGCTGGCAATATTTTTTTTAATATCACTGGAATTCATGTGGTGATATTCGCTATGTCTGTTTGGATCCATGAAACTAATCATAACTTAAGCGGGGATTAAAAGTCTATCGCACTTTACTTGCGTGGATAAAAACGCTATAGTTTTTACTAACGCAGCAAAATTCTAGCATGTCTAGAAAGGGTGAGATCGCGCTTGGGCGATTGCTTGCGGAGTGTCCATGAAACATAATTCGAAAGTTCCAAATACAGATGGTTTTGTAATTCGTCCTAGGGCTGCTGGCAGCCAACCAGGGCGACCTACTCTTGATAGTCAGCGACTGCCTGATCAGTTTTTAATTGATCCTTCAAGAGTAAACAAAAAAGTTGATACAGTGGGCGACGAAAGTCGGTCTATTATCTCTGCCGGCGACGTTGATCATAAAGGTAACTTGAATTTGAACGAACTTAACATTGAAGATTCAAAAGATGCCAAAAAAGGCAAAGATAAAAAAGTTAAGAGCAAGCGTAAGTGGCCAGTTAAAAAAACAATTAAGTGGACCTTGCTAGGCTTATTGATTATTGCTTTGTTAATTGGCGGTTACTTTGCTTATAAATTTTTTGCTACCGGCAGTAAAGTATTCCAAGGTAACTTGGTCAATGCAGTTTTTGCACCACCAAAAGAGCTTAAAATGGACCAAAATGGCCGAACAAACGTTATCGTGTTTGGTACGTCAGAGGACGATCCCGGTCATGACGGTGCCGATTTAACAGATTCGATGATGCTAATTAGCGCAGACCAGAAAAAGAAAGAAGCTTTTTTGGTTAGTATTCCACGTGACTTGTATGTAGAGTATGGCCGTGCTTGTCCAGCAGGCTACCGAGGCAAAATTAACGCTCTCTACAGTTGTGTTTACGGTGAAACCGGTGACGAAGCTGTTGCGCAAGAAGCGGTGCGCGCAAAAATTGGCGAAGTATTTGGGTTGGACGTTCAGTATGCTGCTCACATTAACTACACAGTTTTGCGTGAAGCTGTCGACGCGGTTGGGGGAGTTACTGTACAAATCGACAGCAAAGATTCACGCGGAATTATGGATCGCAACTTTGACTGGGATTGTCCAAACGGATTATATACATGCTATAACGTAAAATATCCTAACGGTCCGGCAAACTTGAACGGTAAACAAGCACTTTATTTGGCGCGCGCACGTGGGGCAAGCGGCGACACTTATGGTTTACCGCAAGCCAACTTTGATCGCGAAGGTTATCAGCGCAAGATCCTAGTTGCACTACTTGAGAAAGCAGTGAGCGCAGGAACTTTATCGAACCCAGTTGCAGTTGGTCAATTGTTAGAAACACTGGGTAACAATGTTCGCACGAACTTTGATGCTGAAGAGATTAAGACCTTGGTAAAACTTGGCCAAGAAACTAACCCGTCTAATATCTTGTCGTTAGTGTTAAATAACCCAGATGGCCCACTCGTTATAACCGGTAATGCAGATGGACAAAGCATCGTTCAGCCGGCTGCAGGTCTCTATAACTACAGCGGATTCCATGCAGCGATAATGGCGTATGCTACTGGAGACTTTGCTAGCTTAGAAAAAGCTGCAATTGATGTTTTGAATGCATCTGAGCAAGCTGGTGTAGCTCAAGTTAAGGCCAACGACATTAAGGCAAACAATTTGCTTGTTAATGTTATCGGTAATGCTCCAGCGGCACTAAATACCGAGTCTATTCAGGTCTATGATTTAAGCGGCGGCAAAATGCCAGGTACTCGCAAAAAACTTGAATCCATATTTGGTGTAACCGTCAAAGATGGTGCTCCAGCTGGAGTTACATCATACGCCGACTTTGTGGTTGTAGTTGGTACTCAACCTGAGCCAGCCCAATAGTATGCGGCGTGTAAAATGTGTATAATAGGGGTATTGTGATGGATTTTCTACGCACAAAAGCTTCGCGCACCCAGTTGAGCGAAATTGTATACGCAACGTTTAACGCCCTGTTGCCCGTTGTTGTGTTACTTTTGGTTCGGGCGTTTGATCCACCGTATCTTGCTCTTGTTGTAGTTCTGCTTAGCAAATGGCGAATTTTGGCTTTGCGCCCGCGTTTTTGGTGGGCTAACTTAAAGTCAAACATGGTAGACATTATTGTTGGCGTGGGCGCGGTTGGTTTAATTTACCTGGCCGGCGATAATTTAGCACTGCAATTATTTATTACTGCACTTTATATGCTGTGGCAGCTTATTGTTAAGCCGCTTTCATCGACGCACGGTAACATGTTGCAGGCGGGCATAGCTCAGTTTGTTGGCTTGGTTGTGCTGTTTAGCTTTTCTACGGTAATGCCAGAAATCGTGATAATTCTAGGCTGTTGGATCGTCGGCTACGTTGTAGCGCGCCATGTAATAAGCAATTACGAAGAGCCTTATCTAGAGCTTTGGTCCTCAATTTGGGGATTGGTTACGGCTCAACTCGGTTGGTTACTTTTTTACTGGACCGTTGCGTATGGAATAGGAATCGTGGCGATCCAGATTCCACAAATCGCGATCATTATGCTCGTTTTAGGTTTTTCGGGTGCGCGTATTTATCATATGCATAAACACGAAACCTTAAATAAAGGCCTTTTGCGCGGCACCATTTTATTCACCACCGCACTTTTAGCGATAATTTTAATTTTTACACCTTGGGACGCAAGCCTGTAGTATGACAGAACAGCAAAAGCCTGTTAAGAATGATCTAAATAAAAAGCGCTGGCATGTTGTCGGCATTGTCACACTTTGTTTCGTGGCAAGCTTTTTGGGTGCTTGGGCTTTTAGCGCAACGGGTCTAGTTAATTTTGATGCTTCGCGCTCAATAGAGAGCAACCGCGAAACTATTGTTTTACAAGAAGGTGAAGTTGTTGCCGAGATTTTTAAAAAGGTAAGTCCAAGTACCGTGGCTATAATAACGCAGCAAGTAAGCGCCGATGGTTTTTACGAACCTTATGTGAGTGAGGGTGCGGGCAGCGGAATTGTAATTAGTAAAGACGGTTATATTTTAACTAATAAACACGTTGTTCCAGAGGGGACCGATACTGCTAAGATCGTAATGGATGACGGAACTCAGTACGATGCTCAGGTTGTTGGTCGTGATCCATTGAATGATTTGGCATTTTTGAAGATTGCTGGCGTAGATAACTTATCGCCGGCTGAGTTAGGAGATTCGGGCGACGTACAACCAGGCCAAAAGGCGATTGCGGTTGGAAATGCATTGGGTGAATTCCGCAACACTGTCACTAGCGGAATTATTTCGGGTATCGGTAGGCCGATCGAGGCTGTAGGTGAACTTGGTTCGGCGGAAAAACTGGAAAATTTAATTCAGACGGATGCAGCTATTAATCCTGGAAATTCCGGTGGCCCGCTGGTTAACTTAAAAGGTGAAGTTATTGGAGTTAATACGGCCATATCCGAAGGTGCCGAAGGTATGGGTTTTGCAATTCCAATTAACGATGCTAAGGCTATTATAAAATCTATGCTTGAGCAGGGCCGAATTATTAAACCGTACCTAGGGGTTCGTTATGTCGCTTTGAACTCCGACAATGCCCGGGAATTTGGTGTAAACATTACAAAAGGTGCTATTTTGATAGATGGCGGTAACGGTGAGCCCTCGGTTGTGGTTGGGAGTCCAGCAGAAAAAGCCGGGCTTAAAACTGGCGATATTATTACAGACGTGAGCGGACAGCAGGTGAGAGAAGATCGTGGGCTGGCTAGTTTGCTTTCGCAATTTTCCGCGGGTGCCTCGGTTGAGTTAACAGTAATCCGAGATAATGTGGCGCAAAAAATGACCGTGGTTTTAGAGGAGTATCCAAGATGAGAACTGTGATTCCGCAAAATGCGCAGATAATCCCTGATAAAGCCAAATTAGTTTTTAAAGGTAAGATTTTTGATGTGTATCAGTGGGATCAAGAGATGTTCGATGGTTCAACTCAGGTTTTCGAACGCTTAAAGCGCCCCGATACAACCAAAGTTTTTGTTGTGCAGAATGAAAAAGTCATAGTTTTGCAAGAAGAACAGCCCGGTGGCCACGAGTTTTTTGATTTACCAGGCGGGAGGCACGATGTTGATTCCGAAACCGAGTTACAATCTGCTCAGCGTGAAGTTCGTGAGGAGACGGGTTTGGTTTTAAAAAACTGGAAGCTTGTAGATGTTGTGCAGCCGCAATCAAAAATAGATTGGTTTGTTTATACATTCGTGGCTTGGGAAGTTGAGACCCAAGGCAGTCCAGAAGTCCATGCCGGCGAAAAGATCGTAATAAAACAGTGCGATTTTGACGAAGCCCTCAAATTAGGCGAAGACCCTAAGGCAAGAAGCGACTTTAAACAATTGCTCGAGCGCGCTGGCTCGGTTAAAGGCCTGTTAGAACTACCAGAATTTGTTGATAATAAAGTTTAAATTTTTTGCAAAAGAAGCGCAAAATCTTTCTGCTCTAGTGTTCTAAATTTGTCTGAATATTTGCTAATAAGTTTGTGCTGTCTCGGATCAGCTTCGAGCAAGACGTAGCCGCTTTTACTAAGCCGCGTCGGTGCTTGATCTAGTAGTTTTTTTATCAATTTCAAGCCGAAATCGTCGGCAAAAAGTGCTGACTGTGGTTCAAAATCGGTTTCGGGCGAAGTCTGCCAAGACTTGTCGACATAAGGTAAATTGGCAATTATCATATCGTAAGTTCGATTTGTGTTCGAAAGTAGATCAGATTTGAAAAATTTGATCTCATGCTGGTGAGTATTTTCTTGATCAGTCTGCTCACTAATTAATTTGCTGTTTTTCTGAGCAATCTCAAGGGCGGCCTCACTAATGTCGCAGGCTTCAATTCGTAAGGCTGTTTCGCACGCCAAAGTCACAGCGATGGCGCCACTGCCAGTACCTACGTCTAAAAGGATGCCAGTTTTGAGTGTTTTTTTGGCGATTTCAATTAGCATTTCGGTTTCGGGACGAGGGATCAACACATCTGGTGTAACAATAAAATCTCGGCCATAAAACTCCTTTTTACCTGTTAAATAGGCAATCGGAATGTTGTGCGAGCGCAGTTTTATGAGCTCATCGAATTTTTGCGACATTTTCGCATTGACCTCAAAATTAGGGTTTGCTAAGATCCAGGCGCGATTTTTATTCAAAATAAACTCTGCCAAAACCAAAGTATCTAGGCGAGCAGTTGCAATGTTCGCCTGTTCAAGCTTAGACTGAGCTTGTTTAAGCTTGTTCAGCAGCGTGGGCTTTGAGTTCTCGCTCATAAGCTTGTAGATTCTCGATTAAATCGTCGATATCGCCGTTTAAGGCGCCGGGAATATTACTGCGGCTAAAACCAATTCGGTGGTCGGTAATACGATCTTGAGGGAAGTTATAGGTGCGGATTTTCTCTGATCGATCGCCAGAACCGATTAAGCTGCGGCGTTCTGCTGTTAGTTTGGCTTGTTCTTCTTCGATTTTTTTGGCAAGCAAACGACTTCGCAAAACGTTCATCGCTTTATCTTTGTTTTTAAGCTGCGATTTTTCGTCTTGGCAAATTACAACTAAACCAGTAGGCAAGTGTGTGATGCGCACGGCACTATCAGTTGTGTTAACACTTTGACCACCATTACCGCCCGATCGGAATACATCAATACGCAAGTCGTTAGGATTGATCTGTACGTCGGCTTCTTCGGCTTCGGGCAATACAGCTACAGTGATTGTGCTAGTGTGGATCCGACCTTGACTTTCGGTTGCCGGCACGCGCTGCACGCGGTGAACGCCAGACTCGAATTTAAGTGTACTGTAAACGTCGGCGCCCTTAACCGCAAAAGTTACCTCTTTAAAGCCACCGGCTTCTGATGAACTTTCGTTTATGAGTTCGGTTTTAAGGCCTCGTCGCTCTGCAAAGCGTTGATACATTCTAAAAACTTCGGCCGCAAATAAACTGGCTTCGTCGCCACCTGCGCCAGCCCGAATTTCTACAATTACGTTCTTTTCATCATTTGGATCTTTGGGAGTTAGGCGCTCAAAAAGTTTATTGTCTAGGTCTTCGTATTCTTTTTCTAGTGCCGGAACTTCTTCTTTTGCAAGCTCTGCTAACTCGTCATCGCCGCGCGCTAGTTCAATTGCTTCGGCAAGTTGTTTGCTAACTTGCTCTTGCCGCAAGCCAAGCTCAATGATTTCGTCGAGTTCGTTTAAACGACGAGTTTTTTTGGCGTACTCGGGATCGCTAAATGCGTCAGGACGCGACAAAAAATCCGTAAGTTGAGTCTTTTCGGCTTGTAAATGATCTAAATTAAGATTTATTTTTCCCATTAACTCACCCCCAAATTGTTGTCAGCCTGAAGTTACTTAGTTTCGGATTCTTCGGCTTTTTTAGCTGCGCGTGCAACAGTTTTTTTAGCTTTGCTTGCAAGAGCCTCGCGGCGAGCAGCAGCAGCTTCGGCACGAGCCTTAAAGCGGTCAACACGACCCTCGGTGTCGATCAAAGATTCTTTGCCGGTAAAGAACGGGTGAGAAGCGCTACTGATGTAGACTTCTAGCAATGGGTATTCGTTGCCGTCTTCCCATTTGATGGTTTTATCGGTTTTAGCGGTAGATTTAGTTAAAAACGCAAAATTTGCGCTTGGGTCCTGCACAACAACAGGACGGTAGTCGTTAGGGTGTAGTTCTTTTTTCATAATTACCAGTATTATATCTGTTTGATCTGTAAATGTCAAAGGTTTGGTTTTAAATTGCTCGCAACACGTTTGCTGTGTCGTTTGCTCCACCAAATCGCTATAGCGATGAACGCTAAGCCTAAGCTTCCAACAAACCACTCCGAAAGTTCAATATGATAGAGCTTTAGCAGCATAATTAGGCCCAAGAAAGCGATTGCCCAGTGTGCACCGTGCTCAAGAAATATGTATTTGCTGAGGGTTTTCGCTTTTACCAAATGTATGGTCATTGCGCGCACCCAAACTGCGCCAGCGCCCAGGCCTAGCATGATCAATAGAATACTGCTTGTTAGGGCAAATGCGCCGATTACGCCATCTAATGAAAACGAAGCGTCTAAGACTTCGAGATACAAGAAAGTTGCAAATGCTGCGGCACCGACTTTATGCTTGATGTCGAGTGATTTTTTACGAGTGTTTTCGAACGTAGCGCTCAAAAGTTCCAGCCCAATATGTAGGGCAATCGCCATTACAGATGCGATTAAAACCGCCGCCTGATGTTCGGCACCAACTGTAAAGTAAATTGCTATAGCAGAAAGTAGCATTACAAAAGTAGTGATGTTGTCGAAGCGGCCCAGGCGACCCAGGAGCTTTTCCAAAAAGCCTAACCAGTGGGTCTTTTTTTCGTAATCAATAAAGTAGCTTAGTGCGATCATAATTAAGAACGTACCGCCGAAGGCGCTGATCATTGGTTCGGCTTTTGCTAACTCGATTTCATAGGCATGAGTGTCGTTGATTGCTAAGTTTATAACTTCGGTCAAACCTAAGCCGGCAGTTGCCATAACTATTAAAATTGGCGCAAAGAATCGCACCACAAACACGGCGATAAAAATACCAACCGTCATAAAAAGTTTTTGCCAAAACGGCGATAGCGTGACGATAATTTTGCTGTTAACAACGGCGTTGTCGGCGCTAAATGTGGTTTCGAGTAAAGTTAGCACTATTACAGTAAAAAGCGCTTGCCAGCCTCCAAACGCGAAAGATAGTATCCAGATTACTGCAGTTGCGGTTATTGCAAACCAGTAGATTTTTAAGAGTTCTTTTATGTTCATAGGCTAATACTATATACCAGTTTGCGGCCATAGAAAAAGCCCGCGGAAGCCGCGGCCGGAGCCAGATGTTATCTTGGCTTCCGTGGGCTTTTTCGCGGGCTGTCAGCTCTCAAGCGTTGTGACCTGAAGTGCTCGGATCACGTCCTTGCGCAGCGTGAGTGCGCTCTCGAAGGTTGCCTCCCTCAGGTCGACGACCTCCAGGATGCGACCATAGGTCACGCAGGCGAGAGCAGCACAGCCCTCGACCGAGTGATCCTGCACGAGTGTTGCCGCGTAGATCGTCCGAAGGATTCGGAAGATCCGAACGAGTTGCTGCGTGACTTCGAGCTTGGTGCTGATGTTGGAGAGTGCCTGATCGGCGTCCACGATCCTCGGAATCGGGGACTCTTCGTCGAGCCCCAGCGAGGTTTCGCGAACGATTGCACCGAGATCCGGGGGGATGGTCTGAGACAGTTCGCGAACCATGTCGCCGATTCGACGATGGTCCAGTACTGAGCTCAGAAGTTCGTGAGTGCCGTTCCTTCTGGACAGTCCACTGAGTTCTCGCCTCAGGGTGTCCATCAGCAGACCGGCGACGAGGCTTCCTTGCCTTCGGTAGATCGCCGAGTCGGACTGTGGGTCGGTCTCAGTCACGATCTTCTCCTTCCGTTGTAGGCTACAAATTTATACCACAACTTGGTTAACTACACAATACATGCGTATACTGGACACAACAGATTAAGTTTGATAGAATACATCTGTAACAAATTTTAATGAAACAGTTTGTGTAAAAATCCTCCCATAAGGGCAGCGCACAAACAAAGATAAAGGATTAATCATGGCAGTATCAGTAGATATTAAGGCCTTGCTCGCGTCTGGCGCGCATTTTGGTCACAAAACAAGCCGTTGGCACCCAAAAATGGCCAAATACATTCACAGCAAACGAGCTGGAAGCCACATTATTGATTTAACAAAAACTGTTGAAGGTCTAGAAAAAGCTCTTCCGTTTTTGACCAAAACAGCAGCCGAAGGCAAGCAAATTTTATTTGTAAGCACAAAGCGCCAAGCTCGCGATATTGTTAAACAAGCTGCGCTTGAAACCAAGATGCCTTACATCACCGAGCGTTGGATGGGCGGAATGCTTACTAACACTAAAACTGTTAACGAACGCATCAAGCATTTGAAGCAGCTTGAAACCAAAATGGCGGCGGGCGAACTTGCTGGTCGTTATAACAAGCTAGAAGTTCAGCGCTTCCAAGAGGAAATTGACAGTTTAAACTTTAAGTACGGCGGTATTAAAGAGCTTAATGGTCGCCCAGGTGCAATGTTTGTTGTAGATGTTGTCGTCGAAGAAAACGCGATCAAAGAAGCTCGTCGTCTAGATATCCCTGTTGTTGCTATTGTTGACAGTAATGCAAACCCAGACTTGATTGACTACGTTATTCCTGCAAACGACGATGCAATTAAAGGTATTCAGTTAATTGTTGACTACGTAAAACAAGCTGTTGAAGAAGGCATCGCCGGGCGCAAGAGCTCTGATAAGAAGGGTGAATAAAATGGCAAACGTATCTTTAGATGAAGTAAAACGACTTAAAGATTTAACCGGCGTTGGTTTAACCGATGCAAAACAAGCTTTGGTCGACGCTGATGGCGACTTTGACAAGGCATTGAGCGAAATGCGCAAAAAAGGCTTGACCAAAGCCGAAAAGCGCGGCGAACGTGAAGCTAGCCAAGGTTTGGTAGAAAGCTATGTTCACAGTGGCCGAATTGGCGTTTTAGTAGAAGTTAACTGCGAAACCGACTTTGTGGCTCGCACTGACGACTTTAAAAACTTGGTGCACGACCTTGCAATGCATATTGCGGCAAGCGCGCCACTTTACGTTAACATCGAAGACGTTCCGGCCGACGTTCGCGAAGCAAAAGCTGCTGAATTTACTGAAAAAGTGAAAAACGAAGGCAAGCCAGAGGCAATGGTTCCAAAAATTGTTGAAGGCATGATCACCAAACACTTTGGCGAACTTTGCTTAATGGAACAACCATTCATCAAAAACCCAGACGAAAAAGTTGGCGACTTAGTAAAAAGTCATATCTCGAAATTAGGTGAAAATATCGTTGTGCGCCGCATGGCGCGATTTGAACTTGGTGTAAGCGAATAAGACGCTTAAAAATACCTAAGAAATAACCCCCCTAACAGGGGTTATTTCTATATTTAAGCATAAGCTCTAACATTGACTTTTTAAACTACTTATGTTATTATTACATTACCGTCCAAAAAGACGGCCTGCCAATCGGCAGAACCACGTACTTTGGAGTGATCATGAACGTTCTCGCGACGAACCCCTTCGGTAACGACCCGGCATTCGGCGTCGATGCTCCTCAGATGAGTGGCATGGCGTTCCTGCTGGCCGTCTTCGGGATTCTCAGCGCCGGCTTCTTTGCGTACCGCGCTACTATGCGCGCTCTGCCCCAGGAGCTCATCGGAAGCACGTCCAAGCGGGTCTTCACCCGAGACGACTTCCTGATCAACGTGATCAACCTTTTCTTCGCAACGGTCGGTATCAACATCCTGGCCTTCGCGTTCACGATCGACGGCTACCTCAACGTGGCGCAGGTCGTGAGCATCACCACCGGCTACGCCATCGTGCACAGCCTGCTGGCGATGATCGCCTGGGTCGCAACCGCCAACCCGAAGAAGATCTGAACAAAGTACCAACACAAACCCCCATGATGGGCCTGAATTCACGAGATGCAGGAGCCCCTCAGGGGGTTTCGCATGCCAAAAAGTTTTACTTCTGTTATTATAAAATTATGTTTGATACTAAAAAATACGAAGAACGCTTGCAACTAGCTTTGTTGCATTTTGAAGACGAGATTAAAAAAATCCGCACTGGCCGCGCTAACCCTGGAATGCTTGATGGCATCATGGTAGAAGCCTACGGCGCAAAAATGCCGCTCATCCAGGTGGCGACCATAACAGTGCCAGAACCACAACTTTTGCAGATCTCGCCATTTGACATGGCGAATTTACAAGCTGTCGTTAAAGCCATTCGCGACGACCAGAGTCTTGGCTTTAATCCGTCGGATGACGGGCGAGTAGTGCGTGTAAACGTGCCGCCGCTTACCACCGAGCGTCGCCAGCAAATTGTTAAACAGCTTGGCGAAAAAGTCGAAGATTGCCGCGTGGCTATGCGCAACGTTCGTCATGATGCGCTAAAAGACGCGAAAGCACAAAAAGACGCCAAAGCAATGTCCGAAGATGATGTCAAACGAGCGGAAAAATCCCTCGACGCAGCCATGGCTAGCGCGCAAACTAAGTTAGATACTCTTGCGAAGGCCAAAGAGCAAGAAATTATGACAATTTAGGACGGTTAAAAGCCGGCCGCCAGGACAACCTTGCTAACTGTTTTGTTTTTGGCTCCCAGCAGTTATAATTGCTGTAATGGAAATTGCATTACTTATTTTTGGTTTGATTTTATTCGTGGGGCTTATTATCGTACACGAGCTTGGCCATGCTATTGCCGCTAAACGTAACGGTGTCGAGGTAGAAGAATTCGGGATTGGTTTTCCACCCCGAGCATTCGCTAAAAAGCTTAAAAATGGCGTTCTTTTTAGCATTAACTGGCTGCCGATCGGCGGCTTTGTAAAGTTAAAAGGTGAACATGACGCAGCTAGTGGCGATGGCACGTACGGCGGCGCAACTCTATGGGCGAAAACCAAAATTCTGCTTGCCGGAGTTGCGATAAACTGGCTTGTTGCAGTGTTTATCTTCACTATTTTGGCGTTGGTTGGTCTTCCTAAAGTTTTTCCAAATCAGTTTACAATCCCGTCAGACACCGTAGTAGTTAGTTCTGATGTAAAAGTAGCGGTATTGGACGATTCGCCGGCGGCAAAGGCGGGCCTGCAATCGGGTGACATTATTAAAAGTGTCGCCGGCCAAACTGTTACGTCCGAAGCTCAGCTTACAGATTTAACAAAGGCTAGCGCTGGCCAAACCGTTCCAATTGTTTATGAGCGCAAAGGCCAAATAAATGAAACGGAAGCCACACTTAATGCCGAAAAAACAGATCAAGGTTATTTGGGTGTTGCCCCAACTACGCAAACTGCGCAGCGATCTACTTGGTCGGCGCCAATTGTCGGCGTAGGGGTAACCGTTCAGTTTACCTACGAAACAATAAAGGGTTTGTTTGATGTAGTAAAAAGCTTATTTAAAGCCGATTTTGCTACAGCTGGTGCAAGCGTGGCGGGCCCGGTTGGAATTTTCGGCATCCTAAAAGATAGTAGCGAGTCAGGTATAGTTCCAGTGCTATTCTTAATAGGAGTAATTTCGCTAACACTTGCTGTTATGAACGCGCTGCCAATACCTGCACTAGACGGTGGTCGGTTGTTTGTGACTTTAGTTTTTAAAGCGTTAAATAAACCACTTACCAAAGAGCGAGAAGAAGCTTTTCAGGCAGGCGGATTTATATTCCTGATGGTTTTAATTGTGGTTGTGACAGTTGTAGATGTTAGACGATTCTTCTAAAAAATCACAAGACGTTGCGTCAAGTCCAAAACAGCGAAAGCTGGGAATTGCCGGTGCACTTTTTTGGGGAGTGTTGATTTTTACGGCCCCAGCCGTAGTACTGGCATTTATCGCCCCTTTAGTCACGCAGCTAGACATTAGCGGTAACTTTAAAAACTTCATTGCTGCGCTTATTTATGAACTCTTGCTTATAGCTGGCGTCGCAGCAGTTCTAAAGTTCTATAAATTAGATTTTAAAGCGATCGGTTTTAGTGATTTTAACCTCAAATACCTAAAGACCGCTGGCTTGGCATTTTTAGCCTACATGCCGCTTTCGATTTTGTTTTTGGGCGTGATGAGCTTGCTTTTTCCGATCAACATGGAGGAATCCCAAGATGTTGGATTTGCGAATTTGGTCGGTGCTGAATATCTACTGACATTTTTTGTATTGGTAATTTTAACGCCATTCGCCGAAGAGTTTTTATTTAGAGGCCTAATTTTTACGGGTTTTCGCAACAAACTGCCATTTTGGTTTGCTGCCGTCTTGGTGAGTGTTTTTTTTGCAGCAGCACACTGGCAACTAAATGTGGCTATAGATGTTTTCGTAATGAGTATGATCAGTTGTTTCATCCGCGAAAAAAGCGGCAGTCTGTGGCCATCTATATTTTTGCATGTATTTAAAAACTCAGTAGCTTTTTTGCTGTTGTTTGTTTTTAAGGTTAGCTAGGTGTGGTATTATGTTGACAGATATGAAATTTGTTTTAAGCTACAAACCCCAGATTCCGGCTTGCCGGTAAATTTGTTTTAAACTAGCTTTTACAACTTAATCTTGGAACTTATATGAGTGAAAAAAAATTACTTCCTAAAAAAACTGGTGATCTTTCGGACTGGTATACAACGCTAATTCAACTAGCCGACTTAGCTGATTACGGTCCAAGTAAGGGATCGATGATCATTAAGCCTTACGGATACGCGATTTGGGAGCTTGCCCAAAAAGCCTTAGACGAAAAGTTCAAGGAGCACGGCGTGGAAAACGGATATTTTCCATTGTTTATTCCAATGTCTTTCTTGGAAAAAGAAAAGAATCACGTTGAAGGTTTTTCGCCGGAGCTTGCGGTCGTAACGCATGGCGGCGGTGAAAAACTCGAAGAGCCTTTAGTGGTTCGCCCAACCAGCGAAACAATTATCAACGATTCATTTAGCAAGTGGGTGCAGTCTTGGCGTGATTTGCCGATTCTGTTTAACCAGTGGTGTAACGTGGTGCGTTGGGAAAAACGTACTATGCCCTTTTTGCGCACTAGCGAGTTTTTATGGCAAGAAGGCCACACAGCTCATGCGACTCACAGCGAGGCAATAGAAACTCAAAAATGGGCGCTGGGCGTTTATAAACAAATTTACGAAGATTATTTTGCACTTTACGGATATCAGGGTCATAAATCTACATCAGAGCGGTTTGCGGGCGCTGACGACACTTTAACTCTTGAGCATCTTATGCCAAGCGGTAAAGCACTCCAAAGCTGTACGTCGCATGATTTAGGCCAGAACTTTGCCAAAGCCTTTGATATTAGTTTTCAGAACAAAGACGGCGAACAGGCATATGTTTGGCAGACTAGCTGGGGGCTTTCCACTAGATCAATCGGTGGTTTGATTTTGGCTCATGGAGACGACAACGGATTACGACTACCTCCTAAACTTGCGCCGATCCAGATTGTTATTTTGCCTGTGATTGCAAATGATGAGCTGGTTGATTTTTCCAGGAACCTTGAGAAATCTCTTAAATCTAAAGGTCTTAGGGTAAAAGTTGATGATCGCGACGACGAGCGCCTAGGGTTTAAGATTAATAAATGGGAAGTTAAAGGTGTACCGATTCGTATAGAAGTCGGCAAGCGCGAACTTGAAAACAATCAGGTTACCGTTGTTCGTCGATGGGACGGCAAAAAAGAGACGATAACAGTTGAAGAATTCGTTCAATCTGTTGAATCCCGCTTAGACGATATTCAAAAGAATATGCTTAAAGGTGCAAAAACTTTGGTAGAGCAACGAACTAGAGTTGCTAAAAATTACGAAGAGTTCAAACAGCTTATGACTCAAGAAGACAAAGGCTTTATTGAAGTCTATTGGAACGACAATAAAGAAATTGAAGCTAAAATCAAAGAAGAAACCAAGGCGTCGAGTCGCTGTATGATCGGCGAAGGCGAGGGAACCGACTTTTACACAGGCGAACCGAGTAAAACTAAATGGGTTTTTGCGCAATCTTACTAGATGTGTACCCTGTAGGTAAGAACTTGCAACAAAAAAACTAGGTTGCTATACTGGTCAAGTTGATTGAAAAGCGGCGCAGGCCAGGATAGCCGGTTTCAATTATCTTTAAAGAGACAATTTAGGAAAGAGAGTAATATGAAGAAAGCCTATCAGATAACGGCTGCTGGTAAGTTAGATTTAGAAAAAGAGCTTGAAGAGCTTAAGGCTCGTCGCGGTGAAGTTGCACAAAAAATTGCCGATGCACGTGACTACGGTGATTTGAGTGAAAATGCTGAATATGCCGAAGCACGTAACGAACAAGGTCAACTAGAAGGCCGGATTGCTGAAATCGAAGATATTTTGCAAAACGCAAGCATAATTAAAGCTCGTACAAGCAGCACTGTCGGCGTTGGAAGCAAAGTTACGCTTAAACACGATAGCGGTAAAAAAGTTGAGTATACAGTTGTTGGATCTGTTGAAGCTGACCCGCTAGCAGGCAAAATTAGCGACGAATCTCCAATTGGCCAGGCATTATTGGGTAAAAAAGTGGGCGACAAAGCCAGCATAAAAACGCCGAGTGGCGAGGTAAGTTATAGTATCGTAGCTATTGGATAATCTATCCGACCGAAAAAACCGCCACTCTTTAAAACCAAGTGGCGGTTTTTTGTTGGAACAGATATAATAATCAAAAAGGTGAAGTAAATATGGCAACTCTAAAAGATTTTCGCGACGAACGTATACGCAAACTTGAAGACTTAAAAAAGCTCGGCGTAAATCCTTACCCTGCTCATGCCGGTCGTACTCATGAGCTTGGCTTGATTACAGATAATTTTACCGAGCTTGAAGGTAAAAAAGTTACTGTTGTGGGTAGGATTTTGAATATACGTAAGTTTGGCAAAATCGCGTTTATAGTTGCCAAAGACGCTTCGGGAACATTGCAGCTGTTTTTAAGTGCCACTAAAATTAAACCGTTAGATGCCCAAAATAGTCAGCTCGGTATGGATCAGTTGCCACTTTTGGACACTGGTGATTTTATCGAGGCCACTGGCTATGTCGGCAAAACTAAAACCGGCGAGATCTCGGTAGAAGTCGAATCTTTACGCTTGCTTACAAAAGCATTGCGTCCGTTACCAAACGCCAATGAGGGTTTTACTAACAAAGAAGAACGCTTGCGACGTCGCTACGTTGATACTAATGTTAACCAGGATGTGTACGAGCGATTTTTGCGTCGTAGTGCTTTTTGGCAGTCCACGCGTAACTTTTTGTTGAGCGAAGGTTTTGTAGAAATTAATATTCCCGTGCTCGAGAACACAACCGGTGGTGCTGATGCTAATCCGTTTGTAACGCATATGCAAGCGCTCGACCAAGAATTTTATCTACGCATTAGTCACGAACTACCGCTTAAGCGTTTACTGGTTGGCGGTTACGAAAAAGTTTTTGATATCGGGCCGCGCTTTCGCAATGAAAACTATAGCGACGAACATTTACCAGAACACATTGCAATGGAGTGGTATTGGGCCTACGCCGATTGGCAGATGGGCATGAAACTAACAGAGGCGATGGTACGAAAAGTCGCTGACGAAACTTGGGGAAAGCGACAGTTTAAGCTTGCAAACGGCCAGGAGGTTGATTTGGGTCTGGATGGCGAGGATTGGCCGCGTATTAGTTTTGTACAGATCATTAAGGATCATTACGGTCTAGATGTATTTAGTTCAACTCTGGATGAAGTTAAAGAACAGCTTAAAAAACATAAAATCGAAGTTGAAAAGACCGAAAATCGATCGCGTGGAATTGACAAGCTGTGGAAGAAAGTTCGCGTAACTTTGCCGGGTCCAGCTTTTTTGGTGGATATCCCAACCTTTTTGCAGCCTTTGGCTAAGACCCAGCCTAAACACCCCGAGCTTACTGAGCAGTTTAACTTAATTTTGGGTGGCACAGAAGTTTGCAAGGCATACACCGAGCTTAACGATCCAATCGATCAGTTGGATCGCTTTAAAGAGCAACAACAGATGCGCGATGCCGGCGACGCTGAAGCAATGATGATGGATATAGATTATGTTGAGGCGCTTGAATATGCCATGCCGCCAGCCTGCGGGTACGGAAATAGTGAACGTTTGTTTTGGATGTTAGAGGGTGTGACGGCACGTGAAGGTGTGATTTTTCCTCAGTTGCGCCGCGAAACCGATGAAGTTACAAAAGCGATCTATAGCGACATTGATTTTACCAAAGACGTTGCTGACGGTATGAGGTAATAATTACAATACGTATTGCATGAGTACCCAACTAGGAGTATTGTTACTTTTAGTTTAAAGGAATTCTCTCATGGATTTAATTGGCGCGCTAGCCGCTTTAGTTTTTTGCTCTGGATATTTTTTGATTGCACTTGAGCAGAGATTTAATACTCATAAGTCAGCCATAGCGCTGATAATGGCAGGTATTTTATGGCTACTTGCAGCAATTCAAGGTGGCGAACACTTCGATGAGGTTGTAACTCATAACGCAGTCGATGTTTTAGGCGTAGTTGCGTTCTCGCTTGCATCAATGGCGTTGATCGAAATACTAGCGCACTACAGATTCTTTGACTGGATAAGAATGCAGCTAATGAAGCTTCACCTTGACGATAAGGGTCAGTTCATTTTAATGATGGCAATGACCTTTTTCCTGTCCGGCTTTTTGGATAACATTAGTTTAACTATCTCGATGATTCTGGTGGCGCGTAAGTTCTTTCAGGGCAAAAACTTACTTATTGCAGCCGCAGCAGTTGTAATCGCGGCAAACGGTGGTGGAGCCTGGTCACCAATTGGCGATGTTACGTCGTTACTTTTGTGGATTAGCGGTAAAGTTACCGCATGGCAGCTGATATCTACTGCATTTATTCCTACTGCAGCACTTGTGGCAACGGCCGGATTTTTACTATATCGCCAGCTTAGTCCTGCCGATTTTATTGAACACGACAAAGATGAAAAAGTTACTCTTGGTTTAAGTGAGAAAGTTATTATTGGCTCAGCGCTAATAAGCTTTATTTTGCCATTGGCTTTTAACTCGATCGGGGTACAGGCGTTTATTGGGCGACTATTTGGCCTGGGTATAACTTGGGCCTTGATCGAGCTCGCGAAGTCTAAGTTTACAAAACGCGAAAGCCACATGTCTGCAAATATCGAAAAAATCATTCAATCGATTGATATTTCGTCGTTAACTTTTATCATGGGTATTTTGCTGAGCGTTGGAGCACTGACGTCTATAGGAGTGCTATCTTACTTGTCGAGTATTGCCGTAGGCGCAAATCCAAGCCACGAATGGATAGTGTTCTTAGGGTCAGTGCTTGGACTGGCATCGGGGATAGTTGATAACTCGGCACTTATGGCAATTTCTTTACAAGTATTTCCGATTACAGATCCGTCACTTTGGGGTTTGATAGCAATTACAACTGGTACGGGAGGCTCGCTGCTCATTTTTGCTAGCGCGGCTGGCGTTGTTGCAATGGGTAGTCTAAAACAGCTCGATGTAAAAACGTATTTAAAAATCGGATCTTTGCCGGCCATGGCAGGCCTCGCTGTGGCAATTATAGTTTGGATTATTCAGGATCGCATAGTTAATATGTGATATAGTTAAAGAAGAATGAGATACCATTCTTCTGAACATAGTTCTCGAGGTTGGATATCTTTGTTGCGGCGTACGGGGATCTACTTTTTACTCGCGTCGTCAAGTCTGGCGGTTATAGGCGGCTTGGTTTATAAAATTGTAATTAGTTAAAGTTAGATCAATGAGAAAGCTCGTTACTCTAGTCTTTGTGATTTTATTAACTTTGCCACAAGGGGTTTTTGCGGCAAACGTTCAAGATTTTAAAATACCGAGGTTCGAGGCCGACTATTATTTAAGCTCTGACAAAGAAGCTGTGTCGGAACTCAGGGTAGAAGAGCGGATCACGGCGATTTTTCCAAACTTTAACCAAAATCACGGAATTTTGCGAGCTATACCTGAATCGTACGATGGCCATGGGCTAGAGCTTAGCATTATTAGCGTTAAAAATGCGCAAGATCAGAACGTACCCTACGAGACATACAGTGAAAATGGTAATTTGGTTTTGCAAATCGGTGAGGCAGATACATATGTGCATGGAGAGCAGATCTACAAAATTAGTTATCTAATGCGTGGAGTTACCCTAAACTTAGATGACCATGATGAGTTATATTGGGATGTCAACGGCGATCAATGGCAGCAGCAAATGACTAATGTTGAGGCTCGGGTTCATTTAACGCCTGAGCTTGCCGCTAAGCTGCAAGACCAAAAATTTTGTTTTACTGGTAGTTTTGGAGAAACCAATCAGTTTTGCGATATAACAACGAACGACTCTTTAAGTGGTAAAACCATTACAGTAAAGAGTGATACAGCTCTTGATGCTGGCCAAACTCTAACCTTTGCGCTGCTGTTCAATTCTGATGCGTTTGTAGCTTATAAGCCAAGTGCCAAAGTTGTTCTAAGGTGGGTTGCAATCGCGGCAGTGGTTGTTCTTCCGCCGGTTATAGCACTAATTATAGTAGTACGCAATTGGCGTCGTTACGGTCGAGACCCCAAGGGAAGAGGCATTATTGTGCCGGAGTATTTGCCGCCAAAGAATATTACGGTTTTGGAGTCCAACGCACTTTTAACTGAAAGATTTGAATCAAAGGCTATCTCAGCGCAAATTATTGATCTTGCAGTTCGCCATTTTATAAAAATCTACGAAATCAAAGAGAATAAGCTGATTGGGCACAAGACAGACTACGAGATTGAATACAACAGAGATGGTGAGCTCGCAAAAGAGGAGCGCGAGGTTTTAAGTTTGATTTTTGGTAGTCAGAATCCGCGCAAAGGCGACAAAGTAAAGCTTGGTAGTATTAGTAAAACTTTGGCGACTAAAGTTCAAAAGCTTGGCAAAGATATAAATTCTAACTTGGCGACAAAAGGCTACTTTAGGGTCGCGCCTGAAAAGGCAAAAACACCGTATATTGTGGTCGGAGCTATGCTGATGGTCGTGGGTTTTGTGTTTGTTCCATGGACTATCGGATTAATTTTGGCGGGACTTATTGTAATGATTGCTAGTGGTACGATGCCGGCACGCACTGCGTTGGGTGTTGAAAAACGTGATCATTTGCTCGGCTTAAAAATGTACATGCAACTGGCCGAAGCAGAGCGAATTAAAGTTTTGCAAAGTCCCCAAGGAACTTTAACCGAAAAAGTAAACGTTGACGATAAAAAGCAATTAGTAAAACTTTACGAACGACTACTGCCATACGCAATGTTATTTGGGATTGAAAAGGAATGGGCAAAACAACTGGCGCACTTATATGAACAGGAGCCGAGCTGGTATAGTGGATCAACGACGTTTAACTCGGTGGTTTTTGCAAGTACACTTTCGAGCTTCGAGTCGGCGAGCGCTGCGAGTTTCGCGCCTCCGAGTTCTGGCGGCAGCGGCGGCTCGGGTGGGTTCTCGGGCGGCGGTGGTGGAGGTGGCGGCGGAGGGGGCTGGTAATTGTTTGTTTCGCAGCAAAATCGGAGTACTATTAGTTCAGCAAAAGGAGAGTTATGTTAGAAACCGCTCAGCAAAATATTCGTGAGGCCGCGACTCGCTTGGGGTACAGCGAACAAAAAATTCAGGCGTTGCTGGAGGCCGAAGCTGAGCATATTTTTGAAATTGAACTTAAAAATGGCAAAAAATTTACAGCCTATAGAGTGCAGCATAGTAATAAGTTGGGGCCGTTCAAGGGCGGAGTCAGGTTTCATAAACAGGTAAACTTAGATGAAGTTCGCGCACTCGCAACTTTAATGAGTTTAAAAACCGCCGCAGTTGGACTGCCGCTTGGCGGAGGCAAGGGCGGGGTTGTTGTTGACCCTAAGACTCTGAGCGCAGATGAAATCGAAGAATTATCGCGAGCTTATGCCCGGCACTTGGCGCCACATATAGGATCGGACAAAGATGTTCCGGCGCCAGATGTTAATACTAATGCGCAAATCATAGACTGGATGGTAGATGAGTTTGAGAAAACCATCGGCAAAAAAGATGCGGCAAGTTTTACGGGTAAATCAACTAAGTACGGGGGCAGCGAAGGGCGCGAAGCCGCTACTGGCTTGGGTGGTGCGATAAGCCTGCGTGAATTTTTAAAGAGCAAGAATTTGCTAAACTCGCCGCTAACGGTCGCCTTGCAAGGCTTTGGGAATGTGGGCTATTTTTTTGCGGAATCGATCAAGAAAGTCGCGCCAAATTTAAAACTTATTGCTATAGCAAACAGTAAAAACACATGGGTTAATTCCGATGGCATAAATGTTGAGGGTCGTCAAAAAAGCATACCGCAGCCAGAAGATTTAGATGATTTAAAAAATGCCAAGATTTTACCAAGCAGCGAGATTATCGGTGTGCAAGCCGATATCTTGGTTTTGGCCGCGCTTGAGGATGCAGTTACAAAAGAGAATGTCGATAAAGTTAGGGCAGATTTTATCGTTGAACTTGCAAATGGCCCGATTAGCAAGCAGGCTGAGGACACCTTAATTGAGCGTAAAAAGGTAATTTTGCCAGATGTAATTGCAAATGCTGGTGGCGTTACTGTGTCTTGCTTGGAATGGCAGCAAAACCTGGCTGGCGAGACTTGGACGGAGCTATCAGTTAACCAAAAATTAGATGAAGTCATTTCGGCAGCTACTCAAAAGACTATAAGATACGCCAGTAAAAATAATGTCAGTTTAAAGCAAGCGGCGTTTGAAATTGCGTTAAAAAAATTGCTTGACTAGTTGGTGTGCGAGGGGTGGCCACGAGATTTCGGGCCGCCCCTCGCAGGGTTTTTACGGGTAGAAGGGGAATGGGTTTCGGATCGCCGTCATGATGTGTGTGACGATCGCGAGCGGAGATACTCCGAGTTCTTTGAGGGACAGGGGGTAGGCATTACTGGATGGGTCGTCCAACAGCTCCAGCAGGTGGACTGTCAGGTTGTTGATGGTCGTGTGTACGACCTCGCCGAACCGCGGCCAGCCTTGCTGTCGAACTGCGTTGTAGTTGGCGCTCAGGTAGGCTGCCAGCTTCTCGCGCGACTGAGGTTCAAGCGCACGCTGCAGTCCATCGAGTCCTCCGCGGTTAAAGTGGAGCTCGACGTAGTTCATGAACGAATCTCCCACGAACTTGCGGAAGACGTTCACGTTCTCCTCGATGCCCTCGGCCTTTTCGGTCATTCATCCTCCCGATGTAGTACCTAAAAAAAATTATATAATTTTATTTGCAAAAAGCAAACATTTATAACACAAGCATTTTTACTTATAATAAGATGTATGAGCAAACGAGCGCGCAAAAAACCATTACTAAAAAAGCTCAATAAGTGGTGGCTCGGCTATGAATACAAGCATTCAACTTTAGCCATGCTGGTAATTATATTATTTATTCTGCTTCTAGACAGCGTATTCTTAAGCAGTATTTTTAGCTATATAGAAAGTTTTGGTTATCTTGGAGGCTTTATTGCGGGTCTACTTTCGGTGTCGTTTTTTACCGCCGCTCCAGCCATAGTTTTGATGATAGATCTTTCCAGTAAATACGAGCCGTACCTTTTGGCATTAGTAATCGCCACTGGGTCAACAGCAGGCGACTGGATTGCGCTAAAATTTTATGACGAAAAAGTTTTTGCCGAGCTACGACCATTATTCAAAAAGTTTCGAGTTCCAAGCTTGGTTAAAGTCATGCGACACCGATTTACTACGTGGATCTTATTTTTAATCGGTGCCTTTATAATTGCTACGCCAATCCCCGACGAAGTTGGCTTAAGTCTGATGGGAATTTCGCGTTTTAAGCGCCGTTATATCTTGTTCATCTGTTTTCTACTTAACATAATCGGCGTACTGGCTGTTATACTAGCAGCAAGAGCATTACGGTGATTTAATTAATATATGAATAAACAAACAGCAATTTTAGCAGCCGGCTGCTTTTGGGGAGTCCAGGCTTATTTTGATCAAGTTCCCGGGGTAATGGAAACCGAGGTTGGGTACACTGGCGGTCATACTAAAAATCCAACCTACGATCAAGTTTGTCAGCACGATACTGGACATGCTGAAGCCGTCAAAATTGACTTTGACGCTAACAAGATTAGCTATAAAGATATTTTGCGGCAATTCTTTAGAATGCACGATCCAACGCAAGTCGATGGTCAGGGCCCAGACATCGGCGATAATTATCGTAGCGCAATATTTTACATAAATGATGATCAGAAAAATGTCGCAGAACAAGTAAAAGCAATGGTTCAAAAAGATTTTAAAGTGCCCCTGGCTACCGAGATTACAAAAGCTAGTGAGTTTTATCGAGCCGAAGAATATCACCAAAAATACACCGAAAAAACTGGGCTAGGCGCTTGTCACGTGCCATACTCGGAGCTGCCAAGGTTGTAAATGATTCCTAAACTCCTTAAATCATAGTATAATTAACCCCATGCTAGACATCCGTTATATTCGCGAGCACGCCGAAGAAGTGCAAAAAAAGTCTGAACAAAAAGGCTATAAAGTAGACGTTAAACATTTACTTAAGCTAGATAGTTCGCGTCGCGAATTGAGCGCAAAAATAGAAACTCTACGCAAAAAACGTAATGAACATGCTGCTACGTTAAAACAAGGTAAGCCAACAGAGGAGCAATTAACCGAAGGCCGCGAGCTTAAGAATCAGCTTTCAAAACTCGAGGACGAATTTACAGTTTTAGATAAAGAGTTTTTGGTAGAGCTTAAAAAAGTTCCAAACATGCCGCTTGCGGACGTTCCGGTCGGCGCGAGCGAAGACGAAAACGTAATTACAAAAACCGTAGGCGAACCGACTAAATTTGATTTTGAACCTAAAAACCACAACGAAATTGGCGTGGCTAAAGGTTGGATCGACAAAGAACGTGCCGCAAAAGTTGCAGGAAGCCGCTTTGCGTATGTAAAAGGTGACCTTGTTAAGCTTCAGCGCGCAGTTGTTGACTGGGCGATTGATGTGATGACTGACGAGGTGGTTATTAAAAAAATTGTTGAGCAGAATGGCCTAAGAGTTTCGACCAAACCGTTTACGCCAGTTATGCCACCGGCGGTGATCAAAACTGACGTATACGAAGCCACTGGTCGATTAAATGCCGAGGAAACAACTTACAAACTTGCCGATGATGAAATTTGGCTGAACGCTAGCGCCGAGCACAGCATGTGCCCAATGTACATGGACGAAATCTTGCCTGAGGCCGAGTTACCGATCCGTTATATCGCATATTCAACTTCTTTTAGGCGTGAGGCTGGAACTTATGGCAAAGATATGGAAGGAATCTTCCGCTTACATCAGTTTGATAAGCTAGAAGCCGAAAGTTTTACGACCGCCGAAACCGGCCTTGAAGAGCATAAGCTCATGGTTGCAATCCAGGAGTATCTAATACAGCAACTGAAGCTGCCTTATCGCGTGGTGCAAAAATGCACCTACGATATTGGTGGACCGAACGCGACAGGTGTCGATATCGACTGCTGGCTACCCGGCCAGAACAAATATCGTGAAACTCACACCGCCGACTATATTACAGATTTTCAGGCTCGAAGCTTGCAAACTCGCGTCCGCCTAAAAAATGGCGACGTCGAGCTTGTTCATACTAACGATGCTACAGTTTTGTCGATGCGCCCACTGATTGCGATAATCGAAAACAACCAAGACAAAGATGGCAACGTAGCCGTACCGGAAGTTTTACGACCTTACATGGGCGGCAAAACTAAAATTTAAAGGGGAATATGCTAACACAAATCGAAATTACTGGGGTTAACCTAGATTTGGGCGCGGATATTAAAAAATATGCTCGCAAAAAAATTGGCTCACTCGATAAGTATTTGCCGCGACATGCTCGCAAAACCGCTCATGCAGAGGTTAAATTGCGCCAAACCAATAATCGTTTGGGCAATAAATACGAATGCGAAATTGTTGTGACCGTTCCCGATAAGCAAATTGCCGCCAAAGAATCGACAATGAATATGTTTGCCGCTGTAGATATAGTTGAACAGAAAATAAAAAATCAGTTCGTAAAGTATAAACAAGAGCATGTGGCTCATTTAAAAACTACTCATCCTAATATTTTGCGAAGATTACGAGCAAGATTTTTGGGGTAGCTGTGGCGTAGAAATGCTCAATTATGCCCCGTAATCTATTAGGCGGCTATTGTTGGCAGACCATTCCATTCAGTGCTAAATGTGGGTATACTATTAAGGATTCTTCCCTTTAACTTGGAGACAAATATGCGACAGTTTTTGACAAAAATTTTTGGAGACCCACAAGCTAAAATTTTGCGCCGTTTGCGTAAGAAGGTTGCGACGATTAATTCGTTAAGTAGTAAATACGAAAAGCTTAACGACAGCGATCTTAAAAAGCAAACTAAGGTTTTAAAAGAGCAGCTTGCCAAAAATAAAACCCTAGAAGACATTTTGCCAGACGCCTTCGCTACAGTGCGCGAGGCCTCTAGTCGCACGCTTAAAATGCGCCATTTTGACGTGCAATTAATAGGTGGAATGGCCTTGCACGAGGGCAACGTCGCAGAAATGAAAACTGGTGAAGGTAAGACTTTAGTTGCCACTTTGCCAACCTACTTAAACGCACTAACCGGTAAAGGTGTCCACGTTGTAACCGTAAACGATTACTTGGCGCAACGTGACGCTGGCTGGATGGGTCCGGTTTACGATTTTTTGGGTATGAGCGTAGCGGTGGTTATACCAGATCAGTCATTTATTTACGATCCTACGTTTGAAAACGAAGCCCACGACGACCCAAGGATGAAAAAACTTCGCCCTTGCACTCGTAAAGAAGCCTACGCCGCAGATATTACCTACGGCACAAATAACGAGTTTGGTTTTGATTATCTGCGCGACAACATGGTTAACGAAGTTGATGAGCTGCGTCAGCGCGAACTAAACTTTGCGATCGTGGATGAGGTTGACAGCATTTTAATCGATGAAGCTCGGACGCCGCTAATTATCAGCGCGCCATCCAGCGACAGTGGCAATAACTACGCAAGCTTTGCGGCGATTGCGAAAAAACTTGTACCGGCTGACTACGTTTTGGACGAAAAGCGCCACGCAGTAAACCTGACCGACGAAGGCGTAGAAAAGGTAGAGAAATTGCTTGGAATAGCTAACTTTTACGCGCCCGAGAACGTTCGCGCGGTTTATCACATGAACCAGGCGCTGCGAGCGCAAACTTTATTTAAGCGCGACAAAAACTACGTTGTAACAGTAGAAAAAGAGGTCGTAATTGTAGATGAATTTACCGGTCGTTTAATGCATGGCCGTAGGTACAACGAAGGGTTGCACCAGGCTATCGAGGCTAAAGAAGGTGTGCCAGTTTTGCAGGAAAGCATGACTTTGGCGACGATCAGCTTCCAGAACTACTTTAGACTTTACAACAAACTTTCGGGAATGACAGGAACGGCTTACACCGAGGCTGAAGAATTTCAGCAGATTTATGGTCTTGATGTGATTCAGATTCCGGCCAACAAACCCGTGATCCGCGAAGATAAAACCGACATGATTTTTAAAACCGAAGTTGGTAAGTTTAAGGCGATTGTTGAGACTGTAAAAGAGTACAATAAACTGGGGCGACCGGTGTTAATTGGATCTGTTTCGATCGAAAAGAACGAAGCTCTTAGCAAGGCGCTCACAAAAGCTGGGGTCGTACATCAAACATTGAACGCCAAAAACAACGAGAGCGAAGCCTCGATCATTGCTAAAGCTGGTCAAAGAGGTGCCGTGACTTTGGCGACTAACATTGCCGGCCGCGGAACGGATATCGTGCTTGCGCCGGAAGTTAAAGAACTAGGTGGTTTGGTCGTCATCGGGTCAGAGCGTCACGAATCGCGCCGAATTGACAATCAGTTGCGTGGACGTTGTGGTCGTCAGGGTGACCCCGGTTTGACTCAATTCTACGTTTCGACAGAAGACGATTTGATGCGAATTTTCCAGGGTGAGCGAATCCGCACACTGATGGATAGATTAGGTGTAGATGAGGAAACGCCAATTCAAAACAAAGCCGTGAGCAAAACTTTAGAGAATGCGCAAAAAAAGGTTGAAGGCTTTAACTTTGATGCTCGCAAAAACGTAGTGCAATATGACAATGTTATGAATCGTCATAGGCGCGCGGTTTACACAATCAGGCGCAATATTTTGCTGGGCGGCGATATATCTGAAGAAGTTAAGCAGATGGTTAGGGATGAAGCTAACTTTTTGGCGGCGTTTGGACCAAAAGAAAACCCAAGTTTTGCGGGAGAGTTTGAGGCTGTAATTCCGGTCGCGAATGAAATTCTCAAAAAAATGGAAGCTGCCAAAAAAGACAAAGAGCGCACAGATGTAGCCGAAGAGGAGGCCTTAAATCTTTATCAAAACAAAGAAGCCGAAGTGGGCGAAGAATTAATGCGTAAAGTTGAGCGTGAGGTTTACCTGCAAGTTTTGGATACTTTGTGGATGCGTCACCTAGAGAACATGCAACATTTACGCGAAGGAATTCACTTGCGTGGAATCGGCCAGCGCGATCCGTTGGTAGAATATCGTCAGGAATCTCAACGATTGTTTGAGGAATTACAAGGAACAAAACGCCAGGAAGTGGTGCGAGCGCTACTGCATTTAACTAAACGTGATACCGCGAGTGTTCAGGACGACAGTTTTGATACTGAGCTTACGCGTGCGGCCGAAAACTCGGTCGAGCAGGGTGTAAATGAACTTGGTAAACCACAAAAAGAGGTTAAGTTCGAAACTGCAAGCGAGTCAAAGCAGATGGTTGATGATTCTAAAAAGAAAAAGAGTGACCTTCGTAAAAAACGCAAAAAAGAACGCAAAAATCGTCACAAAAAACATTAGTTTATAGCGTCGCACATTGCGGCGCTAACGAATTTATATTGTAAAGCATAGCTTATTATTTTATAATTCATCAGATCATCCGCTTGCTGCAGAAGTTCTGCGGCGGCTCGAAGGGAGAGCAATGATCTGGGGTGCAAGATCTGACAATTTCCTCCGATTTGAGGTGATTTGTCGGCTAACCGGGGCTTTGGCATTGCCGGAGCCTGAGATTCCAGCAGTGGCGGCGCGATTGGACTTGAAGACCGACTTCGAGTCTGCCGTGGACGCTTACGTGATGGACCGCGACCTCGCGGATCTCATTCACGCCGGCAAGTACAGAGCCGAGGACTATGCTGATGTGGTGGGGAAGGCCGTTTCGCTCGGCCGCCCTCAGTTCGGCTACCGCGGCATGGTCGTACTGGACCTGTACGAGGGTCCAGACGAGAGTGATCCGTTCGGGATCGCAACCCTGACCGCTGGCGGCATTCACCTTGTGCCGCGCGGCGATGGGTTCGATACGAACAACTCGCTTCATGTGGCGGTTGTGCTCATGGCTGGTCGCGGCGATGCGGTTTTCTTCGGCGACCGGGGAGACTCCGATCCCGATCACAGCGACATCGCTGAAGCACTGTTCCGCATCATCGCCGCGTGCAACCCAGACAACGACACGCTTCGGGCTCTGGTGGCTCATCCAGACTTCGGCGTGCAGCTGTCGATTCCACACCTGATGGACGCCCTCAAAATCTGGACGATCGGCCGTGAATTCGGCACGGGTTCGTTGGATGAGGACGAGTTCGTCAAGACGGCGTTCCTGGCTCGCTTCGGCGAGCTCGCCTGGCAAGAGGAGGTCGTAGGCGCCTCGAGCAAGAATCGGGTCTGGATGTCCGAGGCCTTCTCTGACTTCCGCGTCTCAGGCCTGGATGTTCGCTATCCCGATCAGGAAAGCGGCGCCTTCGTCGATGATTAAACCGTCGTCAGTCGGTCAAAACTGACAGCGCCCGGGCAGTGTTCACTTTGCTGTCCGGGCGCATCCCAAAGTTCCCGGGCGACATCTCGCTCCAGGATGGATGTAAGAGAACTTATCAATGGGCGAAGTGCTATAAAAATGTTACGATAGTAAAAGCATTTAACTGGACTCGCCCGATGAAACACACACCCGAAGAAGTAGTTTTAAACAATGGTAGTCGTGGGCTTTTGATTCACGTTCCTAACGCCACCGTAATGAGTTTCGATTTTGAATTTAGAGCAGGCTACGATTATTGTACAAGTGAACAAATCTACGAAACTCCGCACATTATGGAGCACATGGTTCTAGGCGCAAACGAGGATTTTCCGAACTCACGTCAGTTTAACGCCGAACTCGAAAAAAACGGCGCCTACAGTAACGCTAGTACTAGCCCAGCCAGCCTACGATATAATGCCGACTGCGCCGATTTTGAATGGGACCGCGTTTTAAACTTACTGCGTCTCGCAATTACAAAGCCACTTTTTTTGCCAAGTGAATTCGACGCCGAGTACGGCAACGTTAAAGAAGAGCTAACAGGCTACCTGAATAACTATTCGCGCGTGCTATGGCAGCGGATTGGTCAAGAAAGTGGCGAACGCTTTTTTACTGATGAAGAACGCGTAAAACTAATGCCCAAAGTTAAATTAAAAGACATAAAAGAGCATTACAAACGAACTCACACAACCGATAACTTACGTTTTATAATTGTGGGAAACTTAAAAGAAGACCGCAAACAACAGATTTTAAAGTTGCTCGAAAAATGGGATTTACCACGTGGCGAGCGTTACGGATTAAAGCGTGAAGAGCTTGTGGGTGCTGTGCAACCAATTCATATTGTGCGCAAAGATGTAGAAAATATTATGTTTGGGCTAAGTATTCAGGCGAACTGGCGCTTGCCCGACAACGAACTCGATGCCATGAGTGCGTTAAATCATATGCAAACTGGGACTTTGCACTCAGCGATCTTGGGACGCGCACGCGAAAAAGGTTTGGTTTATTCAATGTGGTCAGATTTTGTAGTTAGCGACTCAGCTAGCGAATGGGACTTTGGTGGTCAGGTCAGCATAAAAAATGCGCCCAAGCTTTTTGACATTGTAAAAGAAGAAATTAATAAAGTTTTAGACGGAAGCCTTCCTCAGGCGGATATCGAAGCCGCTAAAAAGTTTGCGCTAGGCAAACATCAGATGGGTTGTCAAACAGTTAGCTCGATCGCAAGTTGGTATGCGCGTCGCTATTATTTTGATGGTTATATTGATGACTATAGTAATCGTCCGCAAGCGATTGCCGCAGTCGACAAGCCGACAATTATAAAAGCTACCGAAGATATGATTGGTGGTAAGCGTTGGGCGTTTGGCGGTCTTGGAAGTGTTTCTGAAAGCCAACTTAAAGATTTGCATAACCAGCTCGGAGGGTTATTTGAATGAAAGTAGCGATCGTCGGTTACGGAGTAGAAGGCGAGAGCGCTTATAAATATTGGGATGCCAAAGGCGCAGATATTACGATTTTCGACGAAAGCGACAACCCAAAGCTTTCTGTGCCCGATGGAGTAACTTTGATAGCCGGTAAAGGTGCACTAAGCCAACTTCATGGCTACGATATTATTATGCGAGTGCCAGCTTTGCGGCCCAGTAAGATAAAAACCGATGGTCAAATAACTTCGGCAACTCGTGAATTTTTTAAAGTTTGCCCGGCGCCAATAATTGGCGTCACGGGCACTAAAGGCAAGGGCACGACATCTACCTTAATTTATGATTTACTGCAAAAGGCTGGAATAAAAACTCACCTGGCGGGCAATATTGGTATGCCAATGTTAGATTTGTTGCCTGACATAAAAAGCGATCATGTTGTAGTTTTAGAACTGAGCAGTTTTCAACTTTGGGACTTAAATATTAGTCCGCACATTGCTGTTGTTTTGATGATAGAGCCTGAGCATCTTGATGTTCACAAAGATTTTGAAGAATACATGACCGCCAAAGCCAATATTGCAAAATGGCAAAAACCTGATGATGTTGTTATTTACAATCCTAAAAACGATGTTTCAGAGCGAATTGCAAATATGTCGGCGGGCAAAAAGATTGCTTACGGATCGATGCAGGCAGCGCATGTGAAGGGTGATGATATTTTTGTTGGCCAAACTTTTATTTGCAAGCTGGGCGACGTAAAAGTTCCCGGCAAGCACAACATAGAAAATATTTGCGCTGCCCTGACGGCTAGTTGGCAAATTGTTCAAAATGCTACTGCGCTTAAACAGGCGATTCAAGATTTTACAGGGCTGCCGCATAGGATAGAGCTGGTCCGCGAAGTGGGTGGGGTTAAATACTACGACGATAGTTTTTCGTCGGCTCCGGGCGCGGCAGTTGTAGCTGCTCAAGCTTTTAGCGAGCCAAAAGTTATGGTGTTGGGAGGTTTCGACAGAAACCTTAGCTTAGATGGAATGGCCCAACGAGTTTTAAAATCTGGTTTGAAAAAGGCTTTGTTGATCGGCCATACTTCGGCTAAATTGCAAAAAATTTTTGCCGACCAAGGCGCGACCAACAAAATTGAAGTTTTGGGCGACAAAGTTACAATGGCGCAAATTGTAAAAAAATGTAGCGAAAGCGCTCAACCTGGCGATGTGGTTATTTTGTCGCCCGGCGCGCCGAGTTTTGATATGTTCAAAGATTTTACAGACAGGGGCGAACAATTTAAGCGTGAGGTAGAATTGTTATGAATTTTGATCCAAAAAATATAACTGAATGTGTTTATTCTTCTTACGATTTTGATTTTGTTACTGGCCAACTAAACTTAAACTACAGTTTAGTCGCTGATCAGGCAAAATGGGATTTTACCGAAGTATTTATCTTTCCGAATATCGAAAATGCAAAAGACTCTAAAGTGCGCCGTGCAGTAGAAAAAGCTGCCGGTTTATTATTTTTGGCGGCCGGCCTAAGCTACTATAAAGCAGCAGCTCCGCCAGTTTTAACCGTGCTAACACCAGTAGCCGAGCAAGAGATTATATTTTTAAAGAAACTTATCAAAAATGGTTTGACTGAGTTTGCATATGTCAATAAACTTTTAAGTTCGTTAGAACCAAAGATTGTTGCCAAAAAAATTGTCGAACTTGACTCGGTAGCGCTATCCGATTTTAAAAATGGACCAATCGTGCCTGTGGGTGGTGGCAAAGATTCTATAGTCACTCTTGAAGCTTTAAAATCGGCAGGCTTTAAGCCTACTTTATTTTCAGTAAATTCTTTTGAACCGATAACTAAAACGGTAGAGACCGCTCAATTGCCTTACGTGCTTGTGACGCGCAAGATCAGCTCAGAATTAGTCAAGATTAACAGGGACGGTGGTCTTAACGGCCACGTACCGGTTACGGCTATAAATTCTTGTGCAGCGCTGATATCGGCAATTTTGAACGGTTCTGCGAGTGTGGTTTTTTCTAACGAGCGTTCGGCGTCGGTCGGAAACGTTATTTGGGAAGGCATAGACGTTAACCATCAATGGTCAAAAAGTTTAACAGCCGAAAAGCTAATTAGCGAAACTATCAGGCAGGTTGTTTCGCCTAATATTAAATATTTTTCGCTACTTAGGCCGTTTTCGGAACTACGCGTGGTTAGAAAGTTTTCTGAACTTTTAAAATACCATAGTGTTTTTACAAGTTGTAATCGTGCGTTTTTTCTAGATCCTGCGCGACGTCGAACTTGGTGTGGTGAGTGCGATAAATGCCGATTCGTGTTTTTAATGCTGGCGCCGTATATGTCGGATCGTCAGTTAGAAAGCATTTTTAAAAAGAATTTATTTGACGACGAAACTCAGCTTGATGGTTTTAGGGAATTATTAGGGATAAAAGGCCATAAGCCACTGGAGTGTGTGGGCGAGATAGAAGAATCACGCACGGCGTTACTATTGGCTGCCAAAAAGTCCGATTGGCAGAATACACCAGTTGTAGTTAATATGTTGGCCGAAATACCGGAATCAGCTCTACCGACAAAGTCTCAGCAGGAGTATGTGTTTTCTAAGAGCAAAAACCACCTAGTACCTACCGAATTTGACGCTGCCGCTGATTTTATAGATTAGCGTATAATTATTTTATGGACGAGATCGAAAAACAGGCCGCCGAGCTTTTAAAAAATATTGACATTGCTTTTAAAAAGCTTGATTTAAATGAACGTCAGATCGAGTTAGAGGAGCTGCGCGAACTAATTGCTGAGCCAGATTTTTGGCAAGATAACTTAAAAGCGCAAGAAGTTACTAAGCGATTGGCAAAAATTAAGGATCAAATTGAACCATGGGTCAAGCTTAAAAACGACGTGCAAGAAATCGTGGAGCTTGCAAAAGAAGATGACCAAACGATAAAACAAGAACTTAAACAGCAACTTGTGTCTGCACAAACAGACTATAAAAAATTACAGTTCACTTTGCAGTTTTCAGGCAAATATGATGATCGTGATGCAATTTTGCGTTTGAGTGCCGGTGCTGGCGGAACAGATGCCCAAGACTGGACGCAAATGCTCGAACGCATGTATTTGCGTTGGGGTGAGCATTCAGGTATGAAGACTGAACTAATCGAAGAATCGCCCGGCGAAGAGGCTGGTTTAAAAAGCGCAACTATAAGTGTTAGTGGGCCTTATGCTTACGGAAAACTAAAAGGCGAACACGGCGTTCATAGATTAGTGCGTTTGAGCCCATTTAACTCTGATAATTTACGCCAGACAAGTTTTGCGTTAGTTGAGGTCTTGCCCCAGATCGACACCCCCGAAGAAGTCCATATCGACGATTCCGATCTTAGGATAGATGTTTATAGATCTGGCGGCAAAGGTGGTCAAAGTGTTAATACAACTGATAGCGCAGTGAGAGTTACACACATCCCAACTGGAATTGTTGTCGCAATCCAAAACGAGCGCAGCCAGTTGCAAAACAAAGACACTGCACTTAAAATTCTGCGCTCCAAGCTTGCTCAACTACAGATCGAACAGCATAATAAAAAGCTCAATGAGCTTAAAGGTCCGACAAAATCTGCCGAATGGGGGGCGCAGATTCGTAATTATGTCCTACATCCGTACACGTTGGTGAAAGACACTCGTAACGGCCACGAAGAACGGGATGCTCAAAAAGTCTTGGATGGCGAGATCGACGGGTTTATTGAGGCATATTTAAATCTGGGTTAGTAAGTCAGGCGAGAATTTAAAATCGTAATACATTAGTGTTTTTTAATGTATACTAATTATATCTTATGACTTACGCTCCAGAATCAGTAGGAAGCATCATGGCCACAAAATTGCCTACATGTGGTTTGGGTGACTCAAGAACAGATATTATAAAAATGCTTTCGGGCAAAAAGTGGGACAGTACTCACAACGTTTATGTTGTAGATTCTAAGAATAAATTGCGCGGTGTTGTGCACATGTGGGCGCTTTTTAGGGCTGGACCAGCAACAAAAGCTAGCGAAATCATGTTGCCGGCAAGCTATACTCTAAACCCTAAAGATGATCAGGAAAAAGCCGTCTACCACGCGATAAAAGAGGATGTAATTTCGATCCCAGTAGTCGATAATCAAGGCCAACTTATGGGCGTCGTGACGGCTCACAGCATAATCGATGTCATGCATGACGAGCATGTCGAGGATACCTTAATCACGGCAGGTATTCGCAGTAAAGGTTCTGGCATTATCAAGCTCGCGACAGAGCGAACTTTCAGAGTGGTTAAGTCGCGAGCTCCTTGGCTACTTTTTGGCTTATCGGTGGGCTTGGGGTTGGGTTTTATAACCAGTTTGTTCGAAGAGTCGCTTAAAACCAATGTTGCTATTGCGTTCTTCGTGCCGGTAATAGCATATATCGCTGATTCGGTAGGAACGCAGTCTGAAACCATTGCAATCAGAGCGATAGCCACTTTAAAAATTGACTTTAGAATGTACTTGTTACGCGAACTTTCAGTAGGAATTGTTCTTGGTGCGATGGTTGGAGTCTTGGGCGGAGTGGGCGCTAGTTTAATCGCGCACTCATTGCAGGTTGGTATTGTTGTTGCAACGGCCTTGTTTTTGGCAAGCTCAATTGCTGCAGTTTTGGCAACAATTATTCCTATTATATTTAAGAGGCTCGGTAAAGATCCGGCCCTTGGGAGCGGCCCTTTGGCGACGGCCTTTCAAGATGCGATTAGCGTTACTGTCTATTTGCTACTGGCGCTTTGGCTGCTATAAAGTTTACGCTTAAGCTAAGCAGGTGATACAATAATTACTAATGATTTTGTTAGACAGGGTAACTAAGGTATTCGGCAAAGATAGCAAGCAGCCGGCAATAAGTAGGGTGAGCTTGCATATTGAGCCAAAAGAATTCGTGATTATAGTTGGTACTAGTGGCGCCGGCAAGTCTACTTTGCTCAAACTTTTGACCCGCGAAGAAAAGCCAACTAGCGGTAAAATTGTGGTTGGGGGAATAGACTACGATACCTTGCGCGATCGCGATGTGCCACTTTTGCGTCGCAAAATAGGGGTGGTTTTTCAGGATTTTAAGCTACTGAGCCAACGCACTGTCTTTGAAAATGTTGCTTTTGCGCTAGAAATTGCCGGTATGAGTAATCGTGAAATCAAAAACACAGTGCCTAAGGTGATCGAATTGGTAGGCCTAAAGGGTAAAGAAGATAAATTTCCGGGTGAACTCTCGGGTGGTGAGCGACAACGCGTTGCTATTGCACGCGCGGTTGTGCGGCAACCTAAAATCCTGCTTGCTGACGAACCGACTGGCAATCTTGACCCTAAGCACAGCTGGGATATTGTTCGACTACTAGAGAAAATTAATCGATACGGGACTACTGTAATTTTAACTACGCACAATCAAGAAATAGTAAATAAATTAAAGCGCCGTGTTATTACAATGGACTATGGCAAAGTTGTGGCTGATGTCGCTCAAGGCGCTTACCAACAGGGTAAATAATGAAAAGAAGCTGGATCACATTTTTAAGAATTTGCAGGTATGGCTTTAGTAGCTTTACACGTAACGCATGGTTGAGTACGGCAGCGACAATCGTAATGGTCGTAACTTTAATGATTTTACTTACAACTTTTACTGCGCGTATGGTCTTTAACGACACTTTGAGTAAAATTCGGGAAAAAATTGATGTTTCAGTTTATTTGTCTGACGAAATAACAGACGAGCAGCGTGATAATTTTGTTGCTGCTATTAAAGGGCTGGAAATCGTCACAAACGTTGACTATATAAGCAAAGCTCAAGCTCGCGACGTTTTTAAAGATCAAAACAAGGCCTACTTTGAGCAACTTGAAGCTCTGGGCGAACTGGGCGAAACTAATCCTTTCCCTGCAAGTTTACGTATTTATACAAATGATCCAGATCGACTGGATGAAATTAGCACACTAGTTAATAGTGTGGATTATACACCACTTCAGTCTGAGCCAGCTTCTATTTCGGGTGAGCGCCGGGCGGCTATAGATACAATTGCACGGGCGGCTAAGTTTTCGGAGATTGCCGGAATAGTGGCTTTGGTTGTGTTTGTTACGCTTTCAATTATGATAATTTTTAACACAATCCGTATGGCGATCTTCAATCGTCGTGACGAGATCGAAATTATGAAATTAATCGGTGCGAGCAAAAACTTTATTCGAGGTCCGTTCATCGTAGAGGCATCGCTATATGGCGTGTTTGCTGCAATAATTACAATAGTTTTAATGTACGGTGTGCTCCTAACTGTGGGACCCAACTTAACAAACTACGACATTGAGGTATCTCATACTTTGGCAGTTTTTGCTAACTGGCCAATTGTGATTTTCTCGGCCTTGTTAGGTGTGGGCATTATGATTGGCGTTATATCATCCTTCTTGGCGATAAGACGGTACTTAAAGCTTTAGTATGAGTGAATATCGTGGTGAAACGGGGATGTCCGATCGCGATAGGGCGATGATGGCGATCGATTCAAAGCCGCAGAATACTGGTTTTGATTTATTTCTTTAGTTCGACAGATTGCACTAAATAGTTCAAGTCGTTCGGGTGGCTTGACGTTCTTTAGATAAAAAGGATATGCTTAAACTGTGAATAGAAGATTTTTTATGCAAAAAATTTGGGCATTGTTTTTATTCGCCCTAGTCTTAAGTACTGTAGTACCAGTAAAAATGGTGGCAGCTGACAGCTTTGATGAGCAGATTAAGGCGTTAGAAAATGAAATTTCCGGTTACCAGGCGGAAGCTGGCCGTTTGCGTGAGACGTCGGACACACTGCAAAACGAAATCGGTGCATTGCAAGCCGAGCGAAACACGATTCAAAAACAGATTGAACTCAACGAAGCAGAGCTTGCCCGTTTACAAAACGAAATAGTTTTAACTGAGCAGCGTTTGCAGAATCAGATGAAGCTTTTAGCTGGCAATTTGCGATCGATGTACCTTGAGAGCTCAATTTCGCCACTCGAAATAGTCGCATCCTCAAAAAGTATTTCTGATTTTATTGATAAACAAGAATATCGCGAACAAATTAGGGCACAGGTTCAAAAAAATATCTCTAGTATTAGGGATCTACGTACTCAGTTAGACGGCCAAAAAGTTGCGGTTGAGCAGAAACTAGAAGACCAAAAAAAGCAAAAAGAGACACTTGTCGCGAAGGAACAGCAACAAGCACAGCTTTTGGCCCAAACTCAAGGCCAAGAGGCAGCATACCAGGAGCTTAGTAAGGAACGTAACTCTAGGATCGCCGAGCTTCGTGCTCAACAGGCGGCCGCCAACCGTAAAAATGTGGGTGGTAACATTGTTGCCGGGGATCCTGGCCGTGGTGGATATCCATCGGTTTGGCATAATGCTCCGATCGACAGCTTAGTGGATAGCTGGGGGATGTATAACCGCGAGTGCGTAAGCTATACCGCCTGGAAAGTCTATCAATCAGGGCGCTACATGCCTTATTGGGGTGGTCGTGGTAACGCTAACCAATGGCCATCTAGTGCAGCAGCCGACGGAATTGCAACTGGTAGCACGCCAAAGGCCGGAGCCGTGGCAATAAGTATGAGCGGTCCTTACGGCCACGCAATGTATGTTGAAGCCGTTCTTGATGGAGGCGCCAGTATTTACGTTAGTCAATATAACTATGGTTGGGCTGGTGAATACAGCGAAATGACATTATCTTCTTCGGGATTAGTCTACATATACTTCTAAAAAAATGTAAACGCGTGGTAGTATAGACACAGTTATTATAAACATTTTGGGAGCTTGAAGTGCAGCAAAAGGGCAAAAAATTGCGTGTGCCGAGATTCGTTTCGACATTAAAAAACACAAAAGTGGGCGTGGGCACGCTTGTAGTCGTAGTCCTTTTGGTTGCCTTTGGCGGCTTTATTGCTGGCACAAGAAGTTCCGAAATCGCAGCATTTATTGGCTTAAAACAAAGAACCGAAGTTATAGATTTCTCTAGTTTACAGAATGTCTACGAAGCATTAAGTAGCCAGTTTGATGGAAATATAGACAAACAAGCACTGATAGATGGCGCCAAAAAAGGATTAGTCGAGGCGGCTGGCGACCCATATACAGTATTTTTTACCGACAAAGAAGCTTCAGAATTTTTGCAAGAACTTGACGGAAGGTTCTCGGGGATTGGCGCTGAATTAGGTAAAAAAGATGATTTTATTACAATAGTATCCACGTTGGACGAATCGCCGGCTTTAAGGAGTGGTTTGCAACCGGGTGACTTTATAGTTAAGGTCAACGACCAAGACACAACTGGTTGGTCGATTGAAAAAGCTGTTTCACAGATTCGCGGCGAAAAGGGCACAACTGTAAAACTGACGGTTTTACGCGATCAACAGGTTAAAGATTTTTCGATTGTGCGTGAGGAAATTGTAAACCCTAGCGTAAAATATGAGATCACTCCAGATAACATTGGGTATCTAAGGATCTCGCGGTTCTCGGATTCAGATACGTTTAGGCTGGCTACGAAAGCAGCTAAAGAGTTTAAAGAAGCTGGCGTAAAGGGTGTGGTGCTTGATTTACGGGGTAACGGTGGCGGGTACTTGGGGGCTGCACAAGATATTTCGGGGCTCTGGCTGAAAGACAAAGTTGTAGTCGAAGAAAGAACCGGCGACAAGATTGTAGAGACTCTAAAAACTGATGGCAGCGCGATTTTATCTGGCGTGCCAACCGTAGTGCTAATCGATGGTGGAAGTGCCAGTGCTAGCGAAATTGTAGCTGGCGCACTAAACGACTACGATGCAGCTGTATTGCTTGGGACAAAAACATTTGGCAAGGGAAGTGTACAAACGATCGAGCCTATTGACGGCGGCGGACAGCTAAAAGTGACTGTTGCAAAATGGTACACTCCAAATGGTCGCAACATTAACAAAGAGGGAATCGAACCAGACGTAGTGGTAGAAGCCGGTGAAGACTTGACGAATGATGCACAAAAGTCGGCTGCATTTGAAAAGCTCCGCTAACTTAGCTAAACTGTAGGTAGTATGAACCCAAAAAAGAAGATTTTACTTGTAGAGGATGATAAAGCCCTAGCCTCGGTATATGTTTCCCGTTTGGAACTTGAAGGATTCGATGTACGGCATGTAGTTAATGGCGAAGAAGCGCTTTCGGCCGCGATAGAATATAAGCCAGACTTGATTGTGCTTGACGCTATGATGCCAAAGATCAGTGGTTTTGATGTGCTAGATATTTTGCGCAACACGCCAGAAACAAGCAATGTCCGCATTATTATGCTCACTGCGTTGAGCCAAGAAAAAGACAAGGAAATGGCCGAGAAACTCGGAGCCGATGATTACTTGGTGAAGTCTCAGGTTGTAATTGGTGATGTTGTAGATAGAATTAAACATCATCTAGGCATGAGTCTGTAATTTAGTAAACATAAGCTCATTGCATAATTGGCTTTTTTGTGTTACCGTAAATTTATTAGCAAAAATAAAAAAGAGATACAAAAATGAGTGAATTTGTTCCATTCGATCCTAACGACGAGCGTTTTAAACTTGAACCAAAGCCTGGATCTGGCGAGGAGGCAGAAGTTAGCAAGGAAGTCGAAGGTGAAGCGGATCTAGACCAGTCACACGCCGAAGAACTTGGGGCCGGAGGTGAGCAGCAAGAAGATCGACGAGAAGCTGACAGCAAGAATTATTCGTTTGAGAATGGCGTTCTACATGGTGAGGCAGCACCACCCCAAACTGCGCAGCGCATTGTTAACGAACCAGGTGGAATGCTTGGCGGGCAACCTAACCCTTACGCCGAGTCACCAAAGCCAACCGCAAACAGCACGGGAGTAATCGGAGCACCTACTGAATCTTCTTTACCTAATCAGCGTTGGACAGGAGGAGTAATAGGTGAGCAGGGAGCCGCACCAACAAGAAAAGTTGGCCCCAACACCCCAGGTGGAATAATCGGAAACTAACAAAAAACTCCCGAAAAATCGGGAGTTTTTATTTTTAACCAAAGACTTTTATTTAACAATCACTTGAGTGCGAGTGGTTGTTTTGCCTGTAAAGCGTTTGGTCTTTACTTTTGCAAAGCTTACAACGCCAGCTTTTGCGGCATGAATAGTAAAGTTACGAGCCATAAAAGTGCCAGGACCAGCAATTTTGGTCTGACCAACTTGACGAACCAAAACTTCGCCTTCGTTTACTTTTTGGCCGCCAAAGCGTTTAACACCAAGCCGTTGGCCGGGTGAATCGTGTACGTTCTTACTGGTTGCACCTGCTTTTACATGTGCCATGGGGTGTTACTCCTTAACTGATAAAACTAGCAATTCGCGGGCGACGATTTGGTCGGCGCGGTGGTAGATTAACTCTCCATTGCTAGAATGTTGAAATCTTAAACGATTATAGCCCAAACTCTCGAGGTGGTCAAGTGCTGGCAGGTGTTTAAATGATTTTCCATCAAACCAGGCTGGTACCGCAATGCAATGGCGCGATCCAGGTTTTAGCTGTGGACGCAAATTTTTTAAAAATTTCTCTGTTATTAGATTACAATTGCCGATAATTTCGCGGAGTTTCTCGGGCTTTGGTAATCCGGAAAGTGGTTGACCTAAGTAGGTTTCGCAAACCACATTTGTAAAATTAAAATCGCGCCATTCAAACTTCGTAGCATCTCCAACCTGAAGTTTGCCTAACATTTGTTTTATTTCGTATGATTTTTTAAGCCAATCCAAGTTTTCGGCGGTGTAGTCAATCATTTTTTGACTTAAATCTGTGCCTGCGACTTCAAATCCGGCAAGTAAAGCTTCTTGTAGGACTACGCCTGTGCCGCAAAAAGGGTCTAAAATCTTAGCGTTTTTTTGATCTCCAACTGCCAAGTTAACCATTGTCTGGGCAAGTTTAGGAGGTAGCATGCCTACGAATGCGTCACGTTTTGGCCTGCCAAAGTCGCGACGAGCGTAATCATCCACGTCTTGGACGGATACAGTCTTGGCGACAACTGTTTTGTAGTCATCTTTAATTAGACATAATTCAATACCAAGGTTACTTGTTAGTTGGTTGTGTAAAACCTGTGCGCTATTTAAAGCAGATCCAGCGCCGGGTATAAACCTTAGGCTGTGGCCGTTTTTACGTGCGATTTTTTTGAGTTCTAAGCCGGTCCTAAAAACTTGCTGCGAGTTAGCATTAATATCGTAAATACTAATACCAAGTTTGATCTTGCCGTTTTCTGGCATAGTGGCAACGTAGTTTAAAAAGTTTTTAATTAGTAGATCGCTAATTCGCCGCCAATCAGTGGATTGAAACTCATCTATTTGCTCGGCAACTTTAAGAGTTCCACCAAGCCTCGCAATGTTAATTTCATTGTTTACAAAAGCAGCCTGTTTTCCTACAGGGGTGACGTCGCTATAAATACTTTCGAGTTCTGCGATTCCGATTTTAGGTTGACGGCCGAGAAGTGCTATCATGTCTACAGTATAACTTTTTTACATGCGATCTCATAAAAAATTCAATTGGAAACTTTGGTTAAACTTATTCACGCTAGGGGCGCTAGTATTTTTGATCGTGTTTGCCTGGCCGGACATTGTTGACGCACTTCATAAGTCGCAAGGATTGAATATTTGGCCCCTCTTGGCGATGATTCCAATAAATATTGCTTTTTACTTTGGTCTGTCTGAATTTTTCTACCACTTTTTTTTGGTTCTTCGCTGTAGGGTCCAGCGCAGGATTTTGTTACCTGCGGTAGCGGAGCTGAACTTTGTTAACCATGTTTTTCCCAGCGGCGGGTTATCTGGTTTTTCGTATTTTACTTGGCGTCTAAAACCTTACGATGTGTCGACGGCTCGATCGACTTTGGCGCAAATCGGTAGGTTTGCATTCGGTTTTATAGTTCATATTATTTTAATGTTCATTTCGCTATTTTTGCTGGCGGCCGACGGTAAAGCTAATGCACTGGTTATTATAATCATAACTGTAGTTGTGGTGTCGCTAATGGGCCTGACGGGTCTAATAATATTCGTTATAGGTCAGCGTGATCGAATTATAAACTTTACAAAGACATTGGCAAATTTTATAAACCACATCTTACATAAGTTCGGAAAACGTCCCGAGGTTGTGCGAATCAAGAAAGTTGAACAAACCTTTCTTGAGCTACACGAAGATTACGTTATGATCAAAAATAATATTCTAGAAATGCGCGCTGCTGCATTTTGGATGGCGCTTGCAATATTTTTTGAGATGGCTCTGTTGTATGCGGTTTTTGTAGCACATGGGCAATGGGTTAATCCGGGGGTGGTGGTTGTGGCTTTGGTAATCTCGAGTGTGGCTGGCTTGATCGCTGCCTTGCCGGGGGGCTTGGGCGTTTTTGAGCCACTTATGACTGCTCTTTTTGTAAGTATGGGCATTTCGCCCGGATTAGCACTAAGCGTTACTCTGATTTTTAGGATAATAACTTTAGCATTAACATTGATTATGGGCTACCCAACGTATCAATTGGCGATAAACAGGTATGGAAAAACAGATCTACAGCGTAAGTGATTTAATAAGCGTAGTTAATCAGACGCTTGAGTTTGCTTACCCGACCGTGATAGTGGAAGGCGAAGTGGCATCATTTAAGGTTAGCAAAAATAAATTTGTGTTTTTTGACATTAAAGACAATGACGGCGTCATAGGCTGCTTTATGATGATTTACAGCTTAAGAATCCCGTTAGAAGATGGAATGAAAGTTAGACTAATTGCTCAGCCTAAGCTTACGCCTTGGGGAAAGTTTAGCTTATCTGTGCGCGAGGTCTTGCCAGTTGGCGAAGGGACTATAAAACGCGCATTCGAGATTCTTAAGGCAAAATTGCAAAGCGAGGGTTTGTTTGACTCATCGCGGAAACGCATTTTGCCAAAAATTCCAGGTCGCGTCGGCGTTATTGCATCGTCGGAATCGTCAGGCTACGCAGATTTCATTAAAATTATTAACCATCGGTGGCGTGGAATTCAGATTGAGGTTGCAGATGTGCAGGTTCAGGGTGTCGGTGCAGGTCAACAGATTATTAAAGCGATCGACTATTTTAATCAGCAGCCAAATTTAGTAGAAGTTCTAGTAATTATAAGGGGCGGGGGAAGCGCTGAGGACCTGGCTGTCTTCAACGAGGAGCCGCTTGTGCGAACGATTGCGGCAAGCCGTATTCCAACCTTAGTAGGTGTGGGGCACGAAACAGATACAAGTTTATGTGACTTAGTGGCTGATCTGCGGGCTGCCACTCCGAGCAATGCAGCGCAGCTCTTGACGCCCGATCGCGAGGCCGTGCTTCGTGAACTTAGCCAGCGCGAGCAAAGATTCTTGAGCCATATCCAAAGCTCGTTGCAAGCAAAAAAACTAAGAGCGTTGCAGGCGGTCGGGTTGATGTTTTCGAGTATTGACCAGACTCTAGAGCTGCGAATGCACCAGCTGCAAATGGCAAGCAGACTATTAAACCAGGTTAATCCTAGTGCGGTGCTAAGGCGGGGTTATTCCTTGGTTAGGCAAAACGGCGCCTTGCTAAAGAGTGGCTTAAAACTTAAAAAGGGCGACGAGCTGGTGATTGAACTTAGCGATACAATAATTAATGTAGGAGTGCAAGATGTCAAAAAATCTTAATGATCAATTTAAGGAACTTGACGAACTTTTAGCGTGGTTCGAGCGTCCTGACCTAGATGTAGAAGAAGCGCTAGCTAAATTCGAAGAAGGCGTTAAGCTGACCGACGAAATAAAAAAGCGAATAAGCGAGGCTGAGAACAAAATAACAATCTTAAAAGAAAAGTTCGCCGAGTAATGCTTTTGGCTCTGGTTGGTTTAGTAATTTTCATATTTTTTGGATTGGTGGTTTTTTTTGGTGCACCGTACGTACCGACGCATAAAAAGGTTTTGATCGAGATGTTCGACGAGCTGGCCCTTAAAAGAGGCAGCACTTTTGTAGATTTAGGCTCTGGCGACGGCAAGCTTTTAAAATTAGCTGCCCAAAAAGGATATAAAGCAGTCGGTTACGAAATAAATCCAATTTTGTGCGTTATAAGCTGGGTGCGTTGTTGGCGATATCGCGATGTAGTAAAAATTTATTTGCGCAATTTTTGGATCAGTGATTTACCGAAGCAAACAGATGTAGTTTTTGTGTTTTTGGCTGATATATTTATGCAAAAATTCAAGCAAAGAATGATTGATCAATCTAAAATTTTGAAGAAACCAATTCTAGTCGTGAGTAATGGATTTAAAATTCCGGGCACAAAGCCCGTCGGGTCGATAAAATCTCTGCAGATCTATAAAATAGGTTAGGCTTTACAAAAAACCCTAGAGTTTCTACTATATAAACATATGCATAACCAGAACGGTTCTCAGGTTTTACTTGTAATGACGATTGTTCTTTCTGTTTTGACTGTGGGTTTTGGCGGTTTTAGTGTTTGGGCATATCTAAATTATCAGGAACAAAAAAATAATGTAGACGGCATTGTGGCTGAATCCGTCGTCTTGGCACAAGAGCAACAAAAGGCGACCGATGAAGCAGGTTTTGTCGAAAGAGAAAAGCTTCCGACAAGGCAATTCGTTGGTCCGGCTGATCTCGGTCAAGTTACTTTTGATTTTCCTAAGACGTGGAGCTTATATATAGAGGCGGATGGCTCGGCGGGAACAGGTTATAATGCTTACTTTCACCCTGGTGCGGTTTCTAACCCAACCAGACAACAGCCATATGCACTGCGTGTAGTTATTTTAAATTCTACTTACGAAAACTCGCTTGCGGCTTTTCAGCAAGGGGTGCAGGACGGCACACTAAAAGCCTCGGCCATAACTGTTAACGGTCAGGTGGGCACACGATTTGATGGTAAGCTAGGTCAGAGTAACGGGTCGCTGGTCCTGCTTAAATCACGCGATAAATCAATCGAAATCTTTACAGAATCAGATGCATTTTTAGGCGATTTTAACAATATAATTTTGCCCTCACTTAAGTTTAATCCGTAGTGCTTGTGCTTAGCTGATTTTGTTTTGTTACACTGGTATTAATGAAAGGTGAACGGGTAGATTTAGTTGTTGCAGTAGCGCATGAGCTAAAAGCGCCGTTAGCTTTAATTAGGCATTTGTCGTACGACCTAAAAGAAACAGACCTCAGCCAAAACCAAAAGCAGGCAATAGAAAGAATAATAATTACTGCCGAGAGGAGTTTGCGCCTAGCGAGTCAGTTGACGAATAGTAGTCGTCTAGAAAACATAAGAAATCTGGATCTAATAAATACTCTTGAGCCTACCAACGTGCAGCTAGTTTGCGAGCAGGCTCTAAACGAAATGTTACCATTTGCGGCGAAGTTTGATCAGAAGCTGCATTTAATTAAGCGCAGATCTAGCAATCTGGCTTTGGCAAATAGGGAAGTTCTGCATGATGTAATCGTGAATCTACTGGATAACTCGGTGCGTCACAATCCACAGGGTGGCCTAGTTGAGCTGAGTATAGCTGAGACTAATGGTTTAGTCAGATTAAATGTTAAAGACAATGGACCTGGTATCGATGCGGTTGAGTTTAAAAGCGTGAGCAATACTATTGGTGAGCGACCGCAGCCATTTAGTGCTAGGCCAGGCACTAGCGGGCTAGGGCTATATGTCGCTGGTCGGCTTACGGCGGCAATGGGTGGCAGGCTGAGCTTAGGCAAGGCAAGGCAAGGTGCTAGTTTTTTTGTGGACCTCTTGCAGTCTAACCAGATGAGCTTTATTTATGAGTAGAATTCTGCTAGTCGAGGATGATATTTGGTCCAAAGATTGCTACGAAGGTTGGCTGCAAAATCACGATTGTGTTTGGGCAGGTGACGCCCAGCTGGCATTGAATAAGCTTGATGAGTCACAGATCGATCTGATTATTTTGGACATGTTTTTGCCAAATTCTAACGGGGTGCAGCTTTTAAATATTTTGGCGTCATATGATGACTTTTTAAAAATTCCTGTGATAATTTTAAGTACTTCGCCACCTAGTAAAAAAACCCTAAAGGCCTACGGCGTTAAAGACGTTTTAGATAAAACAACAATTACCAAAGTTGACTTTGTAAAGGCGGTGAATAATGCGCTACTTTAGGACCGAAGCGATAATATTGCGGCGCACAAATTATGGGGAAGCTGATAGAATTTTGAGCATTATTACTCCTGATCGCGGCAAAATCAGTGTGATTGCAAAGGGTGCGCGAAGGCCAAAGAGCAAACTAGCGGGCGGACTAGAGTTATTTGCAGTTTGTGATATTAACACAATTGAGGGTCGGGGTGATTTGGCGGTCGTAACTGGGGCGCAGATAAAACAATTTTATGGCGCAAAGATTCTGCAGGATTACGATCGAATGCAGTTTGCATACGAAATTTTAAAACAAATTAACAAAGCCAGCGAGACCGTGACAAGTCCGGAGTTTTACCAACTTTTAAAATCATCATTAGCATCACTAGAGGATTTAAGAATTAGCCATGGCTTAGTCGAGGTCTGGTTTAAGTTGAATCTAGGCCATTTGTTAGGCGAAGGAGTCAACTTAGAAACTGATTCGGATGGTGAATTGCTTAGTTCGGATCAAAAATATGACTATGATCAGTCAACAGTTACATTTTTTAAGAATTCCAACGGGAGATTTACAGGAGATCACATTAAATTTTTGCGACTAGCTCAGCAATATTCGCCACCAACATTACACAGAATTAGCGGCGTTGCGCAAATATTAAAAGATGTAAGTCTAATTTTTTACGGCAGCTCGTAAAGGGTGGAAAGCGGATAGGGCGCGGGGGCATTTAAAGTTGCAACTTTGGCGCTGCTTAGGTTAGAAAGATGTAAAAGATTATCTCGAGGGACCCCAGCTTCTTCTGCTGCTGCGCGGGCGCGATCCATGGACATGGCGGACATCGTCGGACTAAACGCGTAACAGATTCCGATTGTTCTCTGCGAGAAGTAAGTCAGGATAGGTTTTGCAGGATGTTCATCGGGGACCGCACCAACAATTTGGTCGACTTCATCCATTGTTTCTACTGGTAGGTGACCGTTTCTAACTCTCTGCACCTCTGTTGCTGTGCAAACAAGTGCAGCTTCGTAAATTTGTCTAACATCTGGCGATAACGTATCAATAAGCGAAATGGCAGCACGCATATCGGCCGACGCCGCTCCGACCGATTCAACCGTGGCAACCTGTAGGTTGGCTTCGGCTCGTAATTGCAGAGCTTGGGCGACTGCCGCACAGTTCTCGGGTGACCTGGCGTCCTCTAGGTTGATATGATCCAAAAATTTTAATGCAACTGTTAAATTCCCTCTCTTTAACGCATCTCGCGCTTTTTTGGCGTTATCAGGGTTGAATTTTGGTTTTTCTGGTTGATTCGGCCGTGCCGGAGAAACTTCAGGATTTTGACTCATACATACCTCGTGTTGATATTCTTACGCCTTTTGGTATAAAAATCAATGAGATTTACAGATGATTCTGGTATAATATTAAAAAGTATGAGCAAACAAGAGGTTACACTAGATTCTTTGGTTAGTCTTGCAAAAAGGCGAGGCTTTGTTTTTCAGGCTTCCGAAATTTACGGTGGATTAGCAGGGTTTTGGGATTTGGGGCCTTACGGCGTAGAGCTAGCCAATAACTTAAAAGCGTTTTGGTGGCAAAAATTTGTGCGCGAAAATCGCAATATTCATGGTATTGATGGTGCGATTATCCAAAATACAAAGCTTTGGAAGGCTAGTGGACATATTGATGGTTTTAATGATCCACTTGTAGAAGATTTAGTTACAAAAAAACGCTATCGCGCTGATCATTTGGCCGGTGTCGATACGAATGACATTGAAAAACTCAATGAGCTGCTAAAGGGCAAAAAGTCGCCAGACGGTAACCCTTTGGGCGAAGTGCGAACTTTTAACATGATGTTCAAGACGTATGTAGGTGCGCTTGAAGACGACGAGAGTGTGGCCTATTTGCGACCAGAAACAGCTGGAGCAATTTTTACAAATTACGAACTTGTGCGTGAGACCACTCGTAGCAAACTGCCTTTTGGTGTAGCCCAAATTGGTAAGGGTTTTCGTAACGAAATCAGCCCGCGAGAATTTTTGTTCCGTGTGCGAGAATTTGACATGATGGAAATGGAATACTTCACAAAGCCAGCAATGGCCGAAGCTGATTTGGATAAATGGAAAGAATTTTGTTGGAACTTTTTGGTAGAAGCGGGCGTTAAAAGAGAAAAAATGGTTTGGCATCAACACGGCGAAGACGAGCGTGCTCATTATGCTGCTGATAGTTGGGATATTCAATATGAGTTTTTTGGCGGTGAACCGCGAGAGCTTTGGGGTATTGCTAACCGAACAGACTTCGACTTAAAGGCGCACACAAAGGCAAGTGGCAAAGACTTGAGTTACTTTGACCCAGAAACAAACGAGCGCTATATGCCCTATGTTATCGAACCTGCGATCGGGCTGGGCCGTTTAATGACTGCAGTTCTCGATAGCGCCTACTGTGAGGAAAAAGTTGGCGACGAAACACGAATTGTACTCAAATTTAAGCCCGAAATCGCACCTGTGAAAGTTGCTGTTTTACCGTTGAGCAAAAAGCCAGAACTACAAGCCTTATCTGATAAAGTGTATAAACAAATTGTTCAGTCTACTGGTTGGAACGTTGAATACGATGAGACGCAAAGTATCGGTAAACGCTATCGCAGGCAAGACGAAATTGGCACGCCGTACTGTGTGACGATTGATTTTGAAAGTCTAAAAGACGACAGTGTGACCGTGCGCGAACGCGACACAATGAAACAGACTCGCGTTAAAATTAAGGATTTGCAAAGTGCCCTCGTTCTTTGAAACGTTAGGCAGAATCGTTAGTGGAAAGCCGGCCTTTGTTCCGGAAGATAGTTTACAGCCGCAAAATCCGCAAATCGCAGGCGGGATACCTGGTCAGGGCTCAACGCAAGCTGAACAACATATTCAAAGTGGGCCGAAGGTAATTAAAAAAGCGCATATTACCGAGGTTGAGTGCTACAACAACGGTGCAGGTTTTGAATGTTGGGCGTCGGTTCACAACGGTTCAAATGATAGGCTTGACCTAAACCAGCTAGAATTCTTGGGGCAAAGTACTGACTTGCAGACAATTTTAATGCCGGGCGAAGAGCGAAAGTTTAAAATTTACCAAGGTCCACATATTAGAAGTGCTAGTCAAACAGTTTGCAACTTAGAGTATATTGACTCAGTTGGTGATTATTTTGTAGCTAATCATAATGTTGAATTTCGTCAACTAGCAGATGGCACACATGAGGTAGATAGGATAAAATTTGTGCAAATCTGGGACAAGTAATGAGTGCTCGCACAGACGATCTTATTGATAAACTTCAAAAATTAGCAGATAGATCACCCGAGGATTTGCAGGTCTTGCAGAAGTTCTTTAGAACTGGCGAAGGTCAATATGCTGAGGGTGATGTCTTTATCGGTGTGCGAATGCCGAAAATTCGACTGGCTTGTAAAAAATATTCTGATCTAAAAATAAGTGAAATAGATGAGCTTTTGGAGTGTCCAGTCCACGAAGTTAGGATGGCTGCTTTGATAATTATGACGAACCAAGCGGCTAGTAAAAAAACACCTGAGTCTCAAAAAAAGAGTTTATTTGATCTATATTTGAAGCGAACAGACAAAATCGATAACTGGGATTTAGTTGACGTAAGTTGTCGCGATGTGGTTGGTGGATTCCTGGAGAATAAGCCGCGCGCTATTTTATATAAACTGGCAAAGTCAAAGAGTTTATGGGAGCGTCGAATTTCCATTGTCAGTACCTGGGCATTTATTAGAAAAGGCGACTTGGACGATACCTTTAGGATCAGCGAGATGTTGCTTGGCGATTCACATGATTTGATTCACAAAGCCACCGGTTGGATGTTACGAGAAGCAGGCAAAAAAGATCGCGATCAGCTCCTGGATTTTTTAGATAAACACTCTTCGGTAATGCCACGCACAGCTTTAAGGTACGCAATCGAGCATTTGAGTGTGGAGCAACGAATGCATTTTATGGCCCAAAAGGCCCAAAAAAGGACTAATAATGCCTAAACTTTCGGCTGGAATCTTGCTTTACAGGTGGACTAAAAACAAGCCAGAAGTTTTTCTGGTCCACCCAGGTGGTCCATTTTGGGCTAAAAAAGATACTGGCGCTTGGTCTATTCCAAAGGGTGAACATACAGAGAGTGAAGACTCGTTGCTTGCCGCGAAAAGAGAATTTAAAGAAGAAACTGGACGCAATTGCCCGGAAGGTGAGTATTTATTACTGGGCGAAGTTAAATATGGCAACAAAAAAGTTACAGCTTGGTTTACTGAGAATGACTTTGATAAAGATATAAGAAGTAATTTTTTTGAGATGGAATGGCCATTAAAGTCCGGTGAAAAACAACGCTTTCCAGAGGTAGACAGAGCTGGGTGGTTTAGTCTAGACGTTGCCCGCAGGAAACTGGTTAAGGGACAGACACCGTTCGTAGATATGCTTGCTGAGCAAGTTACGCAAAATCAGACGAGTTTATTTTAGTTTATTGTAAAATTTTTTGATTCTTGAGTATTTGCAAGAATGTCGTGCAAAAAGAAAACTTCGTAGTCAGATGTTGAGCCAAAATTGCGAATAAGGTAATTGCTAAAGGTACTTGGAGTTAGTGATTGTACTCTGTGGGCAAGCCTCGCAACAGCGGTAAATTCGCGTTGTTGAGTAGAACTTATGGTAGTAAACGGCTGACCCAAGTGAGCCATATGTTGAAAGGCTGACGTTATATGTAAGAACTCTTGAGGCGACCCCAAAAGTGTATCGAGCGCGTGATCGTTTGCGGCCAAGAAAACCGGACTCGAGTTAACTAGTTGCGAAGGAGTAATTTTAAATCTTTTTAAGAGTTGCAAAACGCTACTCCATTCGCGAAGTACTTCTGATTCTAGTTTACTTTTTGGCTTTAGTTGAAAATCGCTCATTGCCATGCCGACGTCGTAGTTGACGACTAATCCGTTATTCGATAATCCACCAAGGGCAAACTTTAAACTGCTAGGTTTGACCTTATCTAAAAGATAAATTGTATAGCAGTCCGGGGGCAGAATATTAAGCTCACCTGGGGTTATAAAATAGATACTGGCGGCCGTCGTTTCTTGTGGGGGCTTGGCGACAAAGGTCATCTTTTGCATATGCAAAATAGCATGAGTTAGTCGTAAAATCTCTTCGGCGTTTAGTGTGCTTGCACGCTGCTTGTGGATATTTCGCATTAGGTTAAGCCACTGTTTACGCACCACGCTCATGGTATTGGTGGGGGATTTACACACAATAAGCGCGGTGCCTAAATATTGGCGAACCTCGAGATGGCGCGCAACGTCGGATGCAATGCTAGTTGCTGGGTATTGGGGTGTGTGGCGAAGTTCGTAGTAATGGTTCACGGTATTCCTTTATATGATTAGATGTTTTTGCCTAAAACTAAAATGCTGCGTTTTGGTAACAATTATGTGATCATGCAAAGGGACCCCTAAAAGTTGACCCGCAGCAATTAATTGATTGGTTAACTCACAGTCTTTTGGGCTTGGATTGACATCGTTTGATGGGTGGTTATGCGCGACTATTACATAAGCGGCCCTATCAACTATAGGGTCCGAGAATATCTCTCGTGGATGCGCCAAAACTGTGTCGAGCGTGCCGATCGTAATAGTGCGTTGAGCGATCAAACGGTGGCCGCCGTCCATGCTTAAGCAAATAAAATGCTCCTGAGTTTTATCTCGGATTTCACCCAAACGACTAACAATTTCGGAAACAGTTTGCAGAGCAAGGTTGTCACGAACTAGGTGGCGTTTGGCGATTTCGAGCGAGGCCAGAATTCGGCTTGCGTGCGCCAAACTAACCCCAGTAAGTGCAGTTAACGAACTCATATTAAAATTGTGTACGCCGGTTTTAAGGACTTTCTGAATACTTCGGGCGATTGTGCCAACGTCGGCCTGGCCGTTTCCGCTACCTATTATGACTTCGAGTAACTCGAAGTCCGACAATGCGTGTGGCCCCTTGCGTTGCATTTTTTCGCGCGGTCGTTCGTGAAGTGGAATCTGTTGCATCCGTAATGCTTTTGACATGGCACGAGTCTATCAGACGCTGGGGTAAAAAATAAAGTAAATTCTGTAAAAGTTTTCCACAGACTAGTTTGTGGGTACAAATTCATTTGTCTCTAACATAAGGAGTGCGACGTCACACCACATGTTTTGCAAGTAGCTCCCGTGCTCGACTTTGGAATCTCGACCTTCGTGAGTCATGTGTCCGACCGCGACCGGACAACCCATGCGCGGTTCAATGTGAGCCATAAGATGCTTTGCTGGCAGTTCGTGATTAAACTTAATCTTAAGGTTCTTGTCTATGTCCCAGCAATTGGGCGATAACGCGATCTCGCCGTTGTAAATTTTCTTAATAGTTTGCGGGCTAGGGAACAGACTCTCTGCCTCGGTCATGTTTACGAGTTCGCGTAACAGATCAGCTTCGTCGGAATCATGTAAAAAGGCTAAAGGTTCAATTGCCTCAAAAGCATCACAAATAACGCGACAAGTTTGTAGTGCCGGAAGCTCAAGCGGGCGCAGCGCATTTTTTATACTTGTCATGTAAAGCAGAGTTAAAGCAAGCCCAATACTTTTATTGCGGATCATTTTTGCCTCAAAAGCGCTGTTGGTCTGCTCAAAAGTAGGTTTTATGGGTAGGTTTTCGTACGGCCAATCCTGGTTATAACGCCAGCTAACAAAGTTATGATTGTTAAAAACTGCTTGAGCCGATCTCTGCTGAACAGGGTTGTCGGTATGAAATGTGTCTTTAATCGAGTTAACTAGAATGCCCTCATACGTGTTGTATGCGCTAATAAAATCCTCTGGCGGATTCGTAAAAAGTTCGGATCGCTCTGGTCTGTTGTTGAAATTGTCGAATATTAAGTTGGTAGTCGGACGATAGGCTTTTAAATGAAGTTCACGTTTGGCGGTTCTTTGCTCACTGTGGTTGACTGATTTTTCCATAATAATCTGAATATGGATCTTCGAGGCCACATCTGTTAAACTGTTCTTCAAAATGGAAAACAATATTATTCATCAAAAGCTCGAGGCGCTAGGGCTGACACGCGACGAGATTAAGATATTCTTGAGCTTGGTTAGCGCGCCCCGAACACCGCTTGAGTTAAGTCGTGAAACGGGAATCGCCAGATCAAACGTTTACAGAATTGTCGATGTTTTAGCTGAAAAAGGCTTGGTTGGTCAGTTGACAACTAGTAACGATAAGCTTATCTCGGCCGCCTCGATTGAAAACTTGGAGCTCCTAGTTGTTGACCAAGAAGCAAAAGCGAGCCAGTTTCGTAGTAATTTTTTAGATCTAAATAGTTTGCTTGCAAGTTTTAAAAGCAAAGACGAAGGATTCGAGGTTAAAACTTTTAGCGGAATCGGCGGGCTTAAACAAATGCTTTGGAACGAACTTCACGCTACAAGTGAGGTTCTGTTATTCTCTGGTAAAACTCTTAATGCGCCGCTTGGAAAAGTCTGGGCTGAAAAGTTTCGAAACGAAGTTGTAATGCGTAAAATCCATTTGCGTAGTATAGAAAATATAGGAGTTAACCCGTTTGAGCTTTCTGACGACCCAGGGTATACAAAGTTTTACCGCGCCAAGTATATTTCTAAAGAAGTTTTGAATATTCAGGCCGAGCTGTCGATTTACGATAATACGATCGCGATTTATAATTCGTTCGGCCACGGCTTACATCTGGGGACAGAAGTGAAAAATCCATTTTTAGCCGCTTTTATGCGTCAGGTTTTTGAAAATTATTGGCATTTAGCTAAAACTGACAACGTTTTGTAAAAATTGATTAATATTTGCTGATATAATAGTTAAAGATGAAAAAAGACGAGGGTTTGCTTTTAAAGTTTCCGGGGCACTTTTTGTGGGGCGCAGCAAGTGCGGCACATCAGGTTGAGGGGTCAAACCATAATCAGTGGACTGTTTGGGAACTCGAACACGCTAAAATCCTGGCCGAGACAGCTAAATACCAGGCTAATTATTTGCCAAAGTGGGATCAAATTAAAGCTGATGCCACAAATCCGGCGAACTATGTCTCAGGCAAGGCAACAGATCATTATAACCGTTACCAAGAGGATTTTGCTTTAATAAAAAAGCTCAACATGAATGCTTGGCGCTTTAGTATTGAGTGGTCTCGTGTAGAGCCAGAAGAAGGTGCTTGGAACGCTGAAGCAATTGAACATTACCGCGTTTATCTAAAAAAGCTTGCAGCTATAGGAGTGGAACCAATTGTAACTCTGTGGCATTGGACTGTGCCGGTTTGGTTCGAGCAAAAAGGTGGCTTTACAAAACGTAGCAATATTGGCTATTTTTTACGGTTTGCCGAAAAAGTATTTGATGAACTTGGTCAAAATTTTCGGTATGTTATTACCTTGAACGAACCCGAAGTCTACGCCGCCAAGAGCTTTTTACTCGGGGAGTGGCCACCGCAACGGCGGAGCAAGACCGAGGCTTTGGTAGTTTTGCTGAACTTAATTTCGGTTCATAAAAAAGTTTACAAGGCCGCAAAAAAGAAAGGTCGCAAATATTTAATTAGCATTGCTAAAAATACGGCACATCACTACGCCGGAGACGATGCAGTTTTGTCGCAAACCACTGCCAAAGTTATGTCTTGGGTGGAAGACGGATTCTTGTTAGGGCGTATTAAAAAGTATCTGGATTTTATCGGCTTAAACTACTATTTTTCCAATCGTTACTATGGCTACAGGCAGCATAATGAAAACCTGCGTCGAAGTGATTTGGGCTGGGATATGCGCCCTGCCGATATCGAGATTGTTTTAAAACAACTTTATGATCAGTACAACCTGCCAATCATTATCACAGAAAATGGCTTGGCCGACCATGACGATGAATTTAGGAAATGGTGGCTGAGCCAGACGCTAATGGCCATGCATCGTGCGATTCAATCGGGGGTAAGGTTAGAAGGTTATTTACATTGGAGCTTGACCGACAACTTTGAGTGGTCCAGTGGTTTTTGGCCTCGATTTGGACTTGCCGAAGTCGATTACAAAACGAAAAAACGCACACTTAGACCAAGTGCAATCTGGTTTGGAAAAATCATTAAACAGATTAGGGGCTAAAAATGCAAAAAGTTGGCATGAAAGTCGTTGTAATTGGTGGTGGAACGGGTAGCTTTGCCGTTTTGAGCGGTTTAAAAAACTATTGCCGTGACATAACAGCGCTGGTTAGTATGGTTGACGATGGTGGGTCTACGGGGGAACTACGCGACGAACTTGGTGTTTTGCCTCCAGGCGATGTGCGCCAATGCCTAGTAGCGCTATCTGAAGATCCGAGTGTTACTCGCGAACTTTTTAACTATCGATTTGAGGACGGTAAGCTGAGCGGACATTCGTTTGGAAACTTGTTTTTAACAGCTCTCGAAAAGGTGACCGGTAATTTTGCTGAAGCTGTAGAAACCGCTAGTGAAGTTTTAAAGATCTCTGGCCGAGTTTTGCCAATGACTTTAGACAACGTGCATTTAGCGGTCAAACTAGACGATGGGACGCTTGTAAAAGGTGAGCATGCCGTCGACACCACAGATCTACGAAGGTTTGCGCCAAATCCGTGGTTGATACTTGAGCCAAACGCTGTTATAAATCCGGATGCAGATAAAGCAATTCGTGAAGCTGATTTAGTAGTAATTGCGCCGGGTGACTTATATACGTCTGTTGGAGCGGCATTAATTATTAAGGGAGTCAATCAGGCGCTCGAGGAAACAAAAGCAAAGGTTGTTTACGTATGTAACTTAGTTACGAAACCTGGCCAAACTACAGGCATGGGAGTTTACGAGCATGCCTCGGAAATTGAGCGATTTTGTGGTCGCAACCTTGATTTTGTACTATACAACACGTCTAAACCTGACGAAAATGTTTTTGAAAAATACGAGCGAGAAGGGGAGTTGCTGATTACTCCGCCCGCAAAAACCCAAAAAACCAACTATCTGGTTAAAGGCAGTGATCTGATTTTTAAGGGTGACATAAAACTTAAAAAAGGCGATAGGCTTGCAAAAACTCGGTCGTTTATAAGGCATGATCCGGATAGGGTTGCGCGCGCACTAATGAAAATATATTTTAGCTGATGAAAAAATGGTATTTAGATTTAGACGATACGCTTTACCGTACAACCTACGGATACAGCGAAATGTGTCGAGCGGTTTCGAAGCTTTACGATATTAAGTTGATGACATTTGCCATTAGAATGTTACGTCACCGCGTGAAGGGCGGAGGTAGCGCGCGTGGATATTTGCGTTTTTTTAAAACTTTGCAGTCGTTCGGGATCGATCCAACAGAGGCTCGCGAGCTTATTTTTAAAGAGCTAATCGGGAAAGATTTTTTGTACGATGATGCGCGTGAATTTTTAAGTTGGCTAGATAAACATGACTCAAAGCCTACGATTGTTACTTTTGGGGATCCAGAAACTCAAGAATTTAAAATCTCACTTTTGCCCGAACTGGCAGAGTTCGAAAAAGTGATCGTGCAACAGCCCAAGCAGATTTACTTGAATAATTTGCCACAACATGATGCAATAATAGTTGATGACAAACCTGTACTCGACTTGCCGACATGGTGTAGCGGGGTTTTGCTTGTCCGTAAACTTCCGGCAAAAGATTATAATGGACAGATAGTTAAGTCCCTAAAGGAGCTAATTAATGAGTAGCATAACAAAAGCGATTATTCCCGTCGCGGGTTACGGAACACGTCGACTGCCAATTACTAAGGCAGTAGAAAAGTGCATGTTGCCGATCGGAAATCGACCACTGGTTGACTACGTAGTTGAAGATTGTCTAAAAGCTGGAATTACTGACATTATTTTTGTTGTAAGCGAGCAGTTTGAGCAGCTGCAAAACTATTACGGCCGAAATCAGCTTTTAGAAGAATACCTAAAAGCCAAAGGCAAAACCGAGCAACTTCAAGAAGTTAAGCATTTGGCCAAAAAGGCAAACTTCCATTATGTGGTTCAGGATCAGCACCAGCCTTATGGTACTGCTGTTCCGGTTTCTCTTTGTGCCCACCTTATCAAAAAAAATGAACAGGTTTTAGTACTTATGGGTGATGATTTTATTTATCGTGCCGACGGTCGGTCGGAAGTCGCCGAACTAATTAAGGCTGCAGATGAATCAGGCGTTGGTGCTGGACTACTTGCCGTAAATGTTCCCCGCGATGACGTATTCCGTTATGGTGTGATCGAGACCGACGGCGAAAACGGTGTTAGCTTTTTTAAGCGCGTTATAGAACAGCCAAAAGTCGAAGATGCTCCCACGACCTTGATTAATATTAGTAAATATTTGTTTGACTACGAACTTATGGAGTGCGCAAAGCAAGTAATGCAGAATGCTCCAGCAGCAAACGGCGAGTACCAAATAACCGAAGCGTTAAATATGTACATTTCTAGCGGTAATAAAATGGTAGTTGTCCCGGCAAAAGGTGACTATATGGACGGGGGAACTGTCGAGGGTTGGCTTGCTGCTAATAACCGTGTAGTTGGCAAAGAATAAAAAATACTGAGCAAATTAAGAACTACTCGTAACGGGGTAGTTTTTAATTTGTCAAAAATAGTTTCCCACAGAACTGTGGATAAAACGCCTGCGTGGAGTGGACCCTGTGATTTATTTGAAATAAAGTACTTGCAGTGGGTAATGGTGGGTAGTAAACTTATGTCAGTGGGTAGCAGTGGGTAAGCCACCAAGCAATAACAAAAACCACTATTAAAAAAATGGCAACGGTAGACTACTTCGAACGCAAGCTGGATGATAAGCGAAGGCTGACAATTCCAGCCGAGCTTAGAGATGAGCTTGCAAGTGGAGTGGTTCTTACCAGAGGGTTCGATAAATATTTGCACCTGTACCCAAAATCGGTATGGGACGAATTGGTCGAGCCTGCATTAAACGGCGACATCTTAGATCAAAAGGTGGCTGATTTGAACGTACAGTTTCGTATGGGCAAAACATCAGCTGACCTTGATGCTAAGCAGGGTCGTATTAGTATCGAGCAGCATTTGCTAGATTTTTCGGGGATTACTCGTGATGTCGTAGCAGTCCGTGCTGGACGTTACTGGCGTTTAATGGCTAAGTAGGCACCTTAAAAATTCGGTGACACACACGCCAATGGCTTTTAAAACTACCGGAGTTTCTCCGTAGTCAGCTATTTGGCAGCCAGTGAGTGGGCCGAGGGCATTCCACTTAGCAAGCCCTAGCACCTTTCCCCTCCAAAAAACACCTCCCAAAAAACTCCACCTCACATAAGTCTCTCAAAGTTAATGGCTTTAACGGCGTTTCATTTTGAAATACCACCACAACAACTCCATTAACACACATTACAAAAACAAAAACATTTTACAAAAACAAAAACGCTGGCTGTCAAATAGGTGACTACGATATGAAAAAAATACCACCACAACAACTCCAACATGAACCGGTTTTATTACAAGCCGTGCTTGACGTACTCAAGCCGCAAAAAGGGGAGCGATACCTCGATTTAACGGCTGGCTATGGCGGGCATGCTAAAGCTGTAATCAATTTAATTGGTGCGGCTAATTTAGCTACGTTGGTTGATCGAGACGAAACGTCGATTAAAGCTTTGCAAGAGTTAAAGCAAGCTGGCGCCAACCTAATCAAAAGCGATTACGGAACGGCAGCCGAGCAGCTGCACGAGCAAGGTGAACAAGTCGACTTAATTTTAATCGATCTTGGTGTTTCGTCACCACAGCTAGACATACCCGAGCGCGGTTTTAGTTTTATGCGCGATGGACCACTAGATATGCGGATGGACCAACAAAATGGTTTATCGGCGGCCGAGTACCTTAACCAAATAAACCAAGATGAGCTTACGCAAATTTTGAGAGAATATGGCGAGGAACCCAAGGCAAAACAAGTGGCCCAGGCAATAATTGCCAATCGTCCATTTGCGACTACGGCTGAACTTGCGGGTGTTGTCGCAGATGTTTATCGTGGCCGAAGAGGTAAAACTCATCCGGCGACGCGCACATTTCAAGCAATCCGGATCGCGGTTAACGACGAGCTAGGACAGCTAAAAAAAGTGTTACCACTTATACCTGATTTATTAAAACCGGGTGGTAGGGTAGCAATAATTAGCTTCCATAGCCTAGAAGACCGTTTGGTTAAACGCTTCTTTAAAGAGCAGGCGGAATCTGGATATGAAGCCACACTTTCCCTAATTACCAAGCGACCAATTAGTGGGGCAACCGAAGATGTTTACAATCCACGTTCTCGTAGTGCAAAACTGCGAGGCGCTGTAAAAATAAAAAACAAAAGGGAATAACCTATGCCTATCAAGGTTCAGGGTACTTCTCGCCGATTTAAGGTTGCTGTAAGGCACCTTGAGCAGGCGCGCTAAAACCAAAAAAAAGACTAGTGTAGACGGTTAATAATCGTCTACACTAGGCCAGGATTTTAGCTCAAAATAAAAAGAAACAAAAATGTATCAGTACAATAATTCAGCAGCAATGCAGGGCCAAATTGCCGGCGGCAGATCATGGCGACGCAATCAAAATACGGTTAGGTTCAAGCCAAGCAAACGGCTAGGGCCCGTTAGTCATACGGTACTAGTGGCACTGATGCTTGCTGTGTTAGGCTTAATTTACCTTACGCAAATTACCAAAACAAGTACGTACGGATACGAGATAAACGATCTTAACAATCAAAAAGAACAGCTTTTAAGCGAACAGCGCGATCTCGAAGTTGAGACGGCAAGGTTGCAGGCGTTAGAGCGAGTTTCGCAAAGTGGCGTCGCTGCTCAGCTCGGTTCTCCAGCTCAAACTGATTTTGCACGAACTAATTAATTCCAATGGAAAAAACAGATGTAACTTTACATAGCCGGGTGCGGATTTTAATGGCTCTCATGTTTTTACTGGGAGCTATTTTTGTTGTGCGGCTTTTTTATGTTCAAGTTATCAGACACGACTATTACGAAGCCGAAGCCCTAAAAGAGCACACGGCCAAATTCTCGATTGCAGCGAGTAGAGGTGAGATTTATGCAAAAGATGGCTATGACAAGATAGCCCCACTCGTTTTAAATGAACCGAGCTATACTGTTTTCGCTGATCCACGATATGTGAAAGATGAGACGAAAGCTGCTGAGGTTTTGCGCAGAATCGCTGGCGGTAATTTAGTGGAGGGCTTTGAAGAAAGTTTGAAGAACAAGGATCGACAGTATGTTGTTTTAGCGAAGTTGTTGAACAAACAACAGGCTGATTTACTTAAAAAAGAGGAGTTAGCTGGAATTGGGCTTCAAGAAAGCGAAAAACGAACTTATCTTGAGGGAACGTTGGCGGCTCAGGTCTTGGGGTTTGTAAATGGAGAAGGTAAGGGGCAATACGGAATAGAACAAGGTTATAACGATCAACTTGCCGGAGTGGCAGGGCAGCTCAAGGCGATTACAGATGTGAATGGGATTCCGATCTCAGTTGGTGCGAATACAGTTCAGACACCAGCGCAAGATGGTGAAGACGTGGTCCTAAGTATAGATCGCAATATTCAATCATACGTAGAGAAGGCTTTAAAAGCGGGGCTGGAGCGGGTTCATGCTACAAAAGGGAGTGCTGTTGTAATTAACCCAAATAATGGACAAATCATGGCAATGGCAAGCTTGCCGACCTACAACCCAGGTGAATATCAAAAAGTCACAGATTACAACGCTTTTCAAAATCCGACGATCTCAGATCCGTACGAGCCGGGATCTGTAACTAAAACGTTTACAGTTGCCATGGGCCTTAACGAAGGTGTTATCCAGCCCGACACAACCTATGTGAATACTGGCTCGACAAAAGTCGCAGACGCAACAATCAAGAACCTTGGTAACGAACTTTTGGGTAATGTTAAGATGCTTGATGCGCTGCGATATTCTTACAACACTGGCATGGTACACATTTTGCGATTACTTGGTGGTGGCGACATTAATGATCAGGCAAAGGATAAATTTTATCAGTACTTAACAGATCGTTTTTTACTAAATGAGATTACTGGAATCCCCCTGGCCTTTGAGGCGGCTGGGCAGGTTATTTCACCTGACGACGAGCAAGGTGGTCCAGTTCGATATGCGAACATGACTTTTGGCCAGGGTATGACGATGACTATGCTGCAGGCAGTTTCAACATTCTCGGCACTAGTTAATGGCGGAACATATTACTCACCCCAGATTATTAGCGGAGTAGTGAATGAAAAGGGTGATGTAGTTGCTAAAGAGCCTATCGTGAAGAAAACAGGTGTGATTAGCGCAGATGCTTCCGAAAAGTTGCGAATGATGACTCACGAGATTAGGGCGGGAAGTTTGGGTAAGCTAGATAGACCGGGATATACAACAGGCGGCAAAACAGGGACTGCGCAGGTTTATGATCCAACGACCGGACAGTATAGCAAAACGAAAACCATCGGGGGGTATCTAGGCTATGGTGGTCAAAATCGGCCAGAATATGTGATAATGATAAGAGTGGATGATTCGGATCTCGGTGATTTCGCCGGCACTCAAGGTGCGGCGCCAATTTTTACCGATATCTCAAACTGGCTGCTAGATTATCTAAAAATTCAACCAAGGGGCTAAAATATGTACTCAATTCCGGCCGAGATTATTAACGAGGTAACAAGCTTGTTACTACTGGCGTTTATTGGCTTTGCCGTTAGTATGTTGGCGACTCCTATTTACACATTTTTTGCTTATAAATTTAAGTTTTGGAAAGTGCAGCGCACAACAAGCACTACGGGCGAGAAGGCAGCCGTTTTTGCAAAGCTACATGCCGAAAAGCATCAGCGGCACATTCCGACCATGGCTGGAATGGTGTTCGTTGCAGTCGTTGCTTTGATGACTCTTGCTTTTAATCTGAATAGGGCAGAAACATGGTTGCCACTTGCGGCGCTTATCGGGGGTGGAATCGTAGGCTTGATTGACGATGTTATTAATATCCGCGGTCTTGGCGGTGGTGTGCGTGGTTTACGGAGTGGTGTAAAATTTTTGCTAATCGCTTTGGTTGCAGCAGTTGCTGCTTGGTTTTTTTACTACAAGCTTGGGTTTACAAGTGTCCATATTCCGTATTTGCCGTTCGAGCTTGAGCTTGGCTGGCTGATTATACCTATATTTATTTTTGTGGTTGTTGCAATGGGTAATGCCGTAAACATCAGTGACGGCTTAGATGGCTTGGCTGGTGGACTAGCGGCAATCAGTTTTGGAACTTTTGGGATAATTGCAATGTTTCAGGGGCAGTCATACTTGGCTGCTTTTTGTTTTACAGTTGTGGGTGCGCTTACGGCTTACTTGTGGTTTAATATATATCCAGCCCGGTTTTTTATGGGGGATGTAGGGTCCTTTGCTTTAGGCACGGCATTGGGTGTTGTGGCAATGTTAACAAACACCTTGTTTTTACTGCCGATTATTGGTTTAGTCTTTGTGATCGAAGCCGGTTCAAGCTCGATTCAGCTACTAAGCAAAAAGTTTTTGGGAAGAAAGGTTTTTATATCTGCGCCCATTCACCACCACCTTGAGGCGACCGGTTGGCCAGAGACAAAAATTACGATGCGATTTTGGTTACTAGCGCAAATTTGTGCAGCAATCGGTTTGATTATATTTTTGACAGGCGGGTACGTTTAGGATGAACCCAAGCAGGGGAGGGCGGATCACTAGGTTTGTAGATGAGTTTGAGGGGATACGCAAACATCGTCCAGATATGCCATTAATCCTTTTCATCTGTACCTTGGTCCTTTTAGGGCTGATCGTTATTTATTCGATCAGCCCAGCGCTAATTGCGAGGATTAGCTCAAGTGAAACCGAGATTAGTCAACATTATTTTTTGTTTAGGCAATTAATTTACATTGCAATTGGCGGTGCGGCGTTTGCAATTGCTGCCTTTGTGCCGCTTGGCTGGTGGCGTAAAAATAGCCTAAACATTTTAATCGTAGGAATAATCTTAGGCACGTTGCCATTTCTACTTCAGGCAACCCCGTTAGCCCTTTGCGTTAATGGTGCTTGTCGTTGGCTTGATCTTGGGATAATTAGCTTTCAGCCAGCCGAGGTCATGAAGCTTGCGTTGCTAGTTTTCTTAGCCAGTTTTTTGGCCGCCAGAGTTGCACAGGGCGAATTAAACGACATTAAGCAAACTTTTGTTCCGTTGAGTGTTTTGCTAATCACTTCGACGATCGTTATTGTTGGTTTGCAAAAAGACTTGGGAACCGGCCTAACGTTATTTGCGATTGCGCTGATCATGCTTTTTATGGCTGGCGTCAAGCTAAAGTTTTTCGCAATGCTAATCGGTTTGGTGGTCGGGCTGGGTGTAATATTTATCTTGTTGGCTCCGCATCGAATGGAGCGAATCCTGACATATTTTAACCACAGTAGCTCTACTACGACTGACATGGGGTATCATGAAAATCAAGCGTTGATTGCGATCGGCAGCGGAGGTATGACTGGTAAGGGTTTAGGACGAAGCATTCAGGCGTTCGGTTATTTGCCCGAGGCGGCTAACGACTCAATTTTTGCAATTTTAGCCGAGAAGTTTGGATTTTTAGGGACAGTGGCGGTGCTAGGCCTCTTTGGTGGGATGTTCTGGCGGATGCTAAAAATTATGGATCAAACTTCGCAACTTTTCCCCAAGCTAGTAATTGCCGGCACCTTTGGTTGGGTGTTCTCGCATAGTATTATAAATGTGGGTGCAATGTTAGGAATTTTCCCGCTAACCGGCATAACATTACCGTTTGTAAGTTTTGGTGGCACAAGCTTGCTGTGTATGTTGGCCGCGCTTGGTTTAGTAATTCAGATTTCCAGATACACCAGACACAACCCAACTCAGTCAACACAAGGAGGAACTGATGACAATTTTGGCGGCCGGCGGCGGATCGGGCGGGCACGTAACACCGGTTTTAGCGGTACTGCGTGAGCTTAAAAAGCACGATAAAAACTTAAAAGCTTATTTTATAACCGACAAAGCTTTTGGACAGCAAGCCACGGGTATTATTGATACTCTTAATTTTAAAGTTCCAGTCAAAAAAATAAATGCCGGTAAGTTTCGCCGCTTTCATTCTGTGAGCGTATGGAAACAAATCTTCAATTTACCTATGACTTTTAAAAACATTGGAGATGTTTTCGTAACCGGTGTGGGATTATTACAGAGTGTTAGGTATTTACGAAAAGTTAAGCCCGATGTAGTTTTTACAAAAGGTGGCTTTGTTTGCTTGCCTGTGGGCTTAGCGGCGTCATTTTTAAAGATCCCTTTAGTTATTCATGATTCGGATTCATTGCCGGGTTTAACCAATAAACTGTTAGCAAAGCATGCGACAATAATTGCAACCGGTGCGCCGGTGGAAAACTACCCTTACCCCAGGGAAAAAACGCATTACGTTGGCGTTCCAGTAAGCGCTGCTTTTAGGCCAGTTACGCAGCAAGAAAAAGAAAAATGCAGATCCGTTTTAGGCATGGTAGATATTAAAAAGCCACTTGTAGTTGTGACTGGCGGAGGTTTGGGGGCGCGCAACTTAAATCGAGCGATCGTCAGTGTGGCTGAACCGTTGCTTAAAAAATGTTCCATTTTACATATAACAGGACAATCGAATTACAACGAAGTCATGCAACGCGCCCCTGAGAGCGCCGACTATGTTGTAAAGCCCTTTATAAACGGTTTGGCTTTGGCGTTTGGTGGCGCTGACGTGGTTGTCACACGTGCGGGCGCAACGACTACTAGTGAACTGGCAGCTATGGCAAAGCCGACTATAATCGTTCCAAACCCATATTTAACGGGCGGTCATCAGATCAAAAATGCTGAAGTTTTTGCCAAAGCTGGCGCTGCGATTGTGGTACAAGAGGATAAAATCGTAATGAATCCTGTCATCTTAAAGCTTGCAATCGAAAAGATTATTGATGACAAAAAAACAATGAACGATTTGTCCAAAGCTATTTATAAGTTTGCGAAGCCCGATTCTGCAATCGATATGGCCGAGTTGATCGTAAGTGCTGCATATAAAAATAAAGAGCGAGCCTAGCTAAATGAAGTGGTGGTTTAAAAAACAACAACCTAGGCAGCCCAATCTTATGGATGGGCAAAATGGCTATGTATTCAGACGCAGTAGAACTTTAACTGGTAGTACTTCCGAAAAGGTTGCTCCTACTGCCGAAAAAACCGGTCAGTTAAAAACTGATCGCCTTAAGAGCCATGAACGCAAAGCAAGACTTAAAACGTTCGCTAAATCAGCAGCATCATGGGCGGGAGTTTTTGCGATTTTAATGTATATGTTCGCAATGTATATCAAGAATCCGCAGATTGTTTTCGCGCCAGCCAGTAACATGCCGAATGTTGACGTTTATAAAAAAACAATAAACGATTTCATGGCCAAAACACCGCTACAGCATTTCGGTTTTACGATTTCCCAAGATGAAGTTAACGAATACGTCAAAAGCGCTCACAGCGAAGTTGATGATGTGTATGTTAATCGTAATTGGTATGGAGGGAACTTAGAGTTTGATCTTGAGTTCAGAAAGCCCTTGATTGTTTGGAAGGCTGGCAATCAGAACTTTTACGTAGACAAAGATGGTGAGGCTTTTATTTACAATCATTTCGAGGAACCTGGTTTGGTTGTTACGGATCAATCCGGCATAAGACCTGATGAGGGCGGCGGAGCGGTTGCCTCATCGCGTTTTATCAGGTTTTTAGGGCAACTTATTGGAGCTGTCGAGAGCTATGAATTGGGCAAGGTTACAGAGGTTGTAATCCCGCCATCTACGCGTGAGATTCATCTAAAGCTTGAGGGCAGGGAATATGCTATAAAAACGCACATCGACCGCGATCCGGTGGAGCAGGCTGAAGATATATATAATGCTATTAAGTATTTCGACGCAAAGGGAATCAAGCCTCAGTATCTCGATGTTCGCGTTGCGCATAAGGCATATTACAAATAGACACTACTCTCTCACTCTCTTTAGTTCGATTTTTGTTCTATTAATTTTTTCATGATCAACATCGCTAGAAAATATTTTTGATACTTATATTTAAAATAGAAAGTTTTGAGGCAGGGAATCAGGGTGGGGAGGTTGTGTGAAAAAATGTCTAAAAATGACAACAAAATGCATATTTTTAACATAGCCTGTGGAAAAGTCAAAATAACGCATACCTTATACCTAGATCCATTTATTAATCGGTAAACCTGATCGCATGACGCATAAGCAAAGGTTGTTTAGTAGAGTTTACATGAGTTTTATAGATATATTAGATACCCTACCTCTTAAAAGATGAATAAGTACATGTTTTTGATTTATACATGTAGTGTCGTAAAAGATATATTGTGCGACATAACATCTATCCCGATTATGCTTCCTGCATTACCTATAATCCCGTCTTTTTCACTGTTTTTTTCTTTAGTTTTTTAATTTGCCTACCTCTTCATTTTGCAGTAGATTTATTTCAATTAGCATATAAATAATAACTTCGTTACGGCCATGCATAATTTCCAATAGCCATGTTCGATTTTTGTTCTAGTGGTAGATAATTTTAGTAGGTTCAAATACGATTAGATGTCAAGTATCCGCAAGCTTCGCACGATTTAAAAGGGGATTCGCGTTCGGTCCGTCCGACAAACGCTTTTTACTCCTCGCCTGCTTTGATGATGACTAGGGCGAGTTCACTCTAATCAAGTTACCTTTTTAGCGCAGACTCAAAGACGAACTGTCATTGTGGGGCTCGGGGCCGGTTGTAACTTCACTCCCCTGTTTGCTCTTACTACGCTTTCTGCGTCGGCGCCGCTTTTTGCTGGCGCTTTCGGGCTCACTGGCGGCGGCAGTAAGCGCAGGTTCGCTCTGTGGTGCGGGTTGCTCTGCAGGTTTAGCTTGTTCTATTTTTGTTTCGTTAACTATCGGTAGTGGCTTAACCTCATCTGGCTTAGGCTCCTTCGGCTTGTTACTCGCGGTAACCGCCTGCTGATTATGGGTCGGATTAACATTCTGTTGGATCTCCGCTACAACGTCGTTAACGGGTCGTGCGTAATTTTGCCTGGTATTTTGAACAATCTGCTCGGTAAAGTTGGTTTGTGCTGGCGGCAATGTTAAAGTGCGAGCCGAGAACGAGGGTGTTTTTTCGCCGTTTATTACCATAGTAATTACAAAGTGCCGGTTTGCCATTTGCATGATGTCTTCAGGTAAAAATTGCGGCGCAAACTGTTTTCCCAGAATCTGAGAGTCATCTGGACTTACGCGGAAAGAAATGGTTGTTCCCACGTTACCAAATACTGCGTCGCGAACGGTTTCGCCCATTTGGCTGATGTACTGGTTGGCTACGGTCAAGTTAAGGCCGTACTTGCGTGCCTCGCTTAAAATAGTGGCAAACGAATCGGTCGCAAAGTTCTGGAACTCATCTACGTATAAATAGAACGGTCTGCGATCTTCGATGAGAGGAATATCGCTGCGGCTCATCGCAGCCAACTGAATCTTAGTCACAAGGAAAGACCCTAAGATTCCGGCGTTGTCTTCACCGATCAGACCTTTAGAAAGGTTAACCACCAAAATCTTGCCCTCGTCCATAATTTTGCGAATGTTAAATGTACTTTTTGGCTGACCAATGATATTACGAATAATTGGGTTGGCAGTGAAAGCTCCAACTTTGTTTAATACTGGGCTTATAGCTTCGGCTAAGAATTTGTCGTTCCAGCTAGCAAACTCAACATTCCAGAACTGACGAACCACAGTATCTTGGCAATTTTCTACTACAGCCTTGCGGAATTTTTTATCGGTTAGCATTCGGGTGATATCGAGGAGTGTTGTATTTGGGTAATCAAGCAAAGCTAAAATCGTGTAACGCAAAATATATTCCAAGCGCGGCCCCCAACTGTCGCCGAACATGCGTTTAAGGACGCCAATAACTTCGGAGCTGATATGGCTCTTCATGTTTGGATCGCTTACCTCCATTGGGTTGAAACCAATCGGGAACTGCATGTCGGCCGGGTTAAAGTAAACCACATCTTTTATGCGTGACGGTGGAATGAACTTAAGATTTGCCATTGCAAAATCACCGTGCGGGTCAATAATTGCATATCCTTGATTATGGAAAATATCACTTAGCGCCAAAAGCTCGAGCATTCCCGATTTACCGGTTCCAGTTTGACCAATTATATAAGCGTGCCTGCCTCGATCGCCTCGGAATAATCCAAATTGCTGGTTAATTCCTCTGAAGTTTGTTAAGCCGAATGCGCTTATCTCGTTATCTCTGTCCGTGCCAAGTATAATTGGTAGTTTTGCCGGTGGCTCGGCCGTTTTTGAGCTAGCCCAAACGATGTTCGGCGTCTCTACTGTTGTGTGCGGTAGGTGGTAAACGCTAGCGAGCTCTTCAATGTTTAAGATGTAGCCTTTGTCTATGAAAAAGCGCGCTCGGAATTTATCTATGCCCTCTTGGCCATACGCTGCACCTTTAATCTGAAATCCATTAAGGTTGGTGCTATTAAATTGCTTGAATGTTCCAACAATTGCCTGCATGCGTAGTTTTGCTGTTTTTTCGGTATTTCCCAGATATAAAATTCGCATTTTAACTTGGTAGCCAAGTTTTACGCTTTTCTTTTCGATTTCACTGATTCGGCTTTTGTCGCGTTCGCTAATCTCGGGTGCACTTGAATCTTTGGCCTCGGGCGGCTTAAAGAAGGCCTGGAGTAGTCCTAGTAGTAAGTGACCAACTCCGCTGTTAGCCTTCCCTTTTAGTTTATTGGCAAAACGGGTTGACTTAAAATGCCATCCATCTGACACTGGCCGAGCTAAAACCTGGATCCATATTTCTTCATTCTGTTCTTCGAGTTTGGCTAAGGTTGCTGTTACGGCAGCAAGCGGGTCAACTTCGAAGCTTTGAAAAGTCTTGATTGGTAACGCCTCGTTATCTGTTAAGGCTAACTCGGCCGAGTAAATTACCGGCTGTAAAATCTCGCGCTCAGTATAATCGCTGTCTGCTTTGTGGATCTGTACAGTTGGATACTGTGCGTAGATTTGGCCTTCTAGAAAGTTTTGCAAGTGAGTTGGCACCCAGACGTAAAACCTGATCTGCTTATCGATTGATGCAATTTCAAAACTAATATGTTCTTGGAGCCCACCTTGACTCAGTAGTTCCTTTTTATCACGCAAAATGCCATGTAAACTGGCGAACATCTGTTCGGCGGCTAATTCTTTTTTGTCGTTTGTTCGTGGAATTTCAAGAATCAATAGAGTATGTTCAGTATCGGCAACTGTTTTAGCGCGCAAATTATTGCGGAACGCAAGGTATGCAAAAACTGCGGCTATCGGAAGCCAAATATACCATTTGCTCAGAATTTCTAGTAAGAATGGGCCCATTTAATCTCTATTGTCTCTTATGTTGGCCGCAGGTGCAAATATTTGGGCTTACAATTTTTAGGCCAAGCCGTAGGTCGCTTTAGCGGTGCGCTTGAATTGCTTTTTACCCTGCAAGTTCAAAAGAATTGTAGTTTCTTTAACTTGTCGGTGTTTCAAAACGCGCTTAACGATTTCGTCGCGGTGAAGCGGGTTGCCTTCTTTTTTAAGAACGTCGACAATAATATCGGCGACTGTTCCTTTAGAATAACCCCAGTCTTTTAGGGCGTAAATTCCGCGACCGATCAAAACAAAGCGACTATCTTTGATTAGTTCGTTGTGAATCGCCTGAGTGGTAACATCTTTACGGCGGAAATCAGAACCTTTAATAGCCTTTGCGATCTCGTTAAAGTGCATAGGCTTGTCGTTTTCTTGTAGAATCACAAAAATCTTATCGCGAATGTTCTTTGGGTTTACACTTGGCCATTGAGTAAGACCCCACTTGCCCTTTAGGTTCGCAAGCTGTTTACTTAAACTAGCAAGCGCTTTAACGTGGCTTGGATGATCATGCGAAAGCTTTTCGTGTAGAGAATCGACCGTCACCGGAGAACCAGATTCTTTAATGGTTTTGATGATTTCGTCAACGTTCTTTTTAATTTTATCACTGTCGTGGAACTCACTTAAACCTACGCCCTGATGATAGCGATCATTCTCTTCTACTAAAGTTAGGCGTGGCGAAAGAGCTGCAATGAATGCAACATGTGCGCGGTCAAGTTCAGTGTCATTTTTGGTTACTAGGGCGCTAAGGTCATTTACCTTTGCAACTCGACCCAAGTCATGTAAGTGGCGAATAAATTGCTTTTCAAGCTCAGGAATCTGAGGAAGGTTACTCTCGGCAGCCATTTTTAGGCGGATCATAATAGCCTTCTCTAGTTGGCGAACGCGTTCGCGAGTAATGCCAAGTAGTTCGCCGACTTGTTCTAGGGTTTCTTTGCGATCGAATAAACCAAAACGACGCGAGATAATTTCGCGTTCACGGTCACGCTCGATCGTATTTAGGATGCCTTTGATAGACGCTGCTAAATCGACGGTGGCGGTTTCGGTAGATGAGTCGTGCATAATTTTTAGCTTCCCTAGTTTTTGGAGTTATTTATAAATATTTTGACATAAAATTTGATTTTAGTCAACATTATTCAATGTATATGTAAATTATAGCATTAATTAGACTATAAAGACATATTATACTGTGATACTGCTTATGTCTTGTGGATAACTAATATTGTTAAGGTCTTTATAAAAAAGAGGCCCCTGACCTCCCACGCAACATGTGCGCCGAGAGGCCAGGGGTGTATTTGGGGGCGACCCCGCCACCACGATGGTAGGCGGGCGGCGAGGTCGCCCTTGGTCGCTGCGGCCTAAGCGCGCATATGCGACCGGGGAACGGCACAACCGGCTACGGGGGCGGAGCCGTGAGATGTGCCGTGCGACACGGAGGAGGAGCGCGTCGCGAAGTTGGATTGCTGGAGCGGGGCTACACCCTGTGGGGTGCTTTGACTAGGGGGGTTATTTCCTGGTCTTTCCCCGTTCCAGCAGGATTGTGAGGCGCCGGGCGCGAGACTGTTGCTCATCGGCCGATTTACAAGTAAAAGCAATGCTGCAGCTCCATGCGCCTACAAAGTCGTGAGCTCTCCGTGTCACGACACCTGTCTGGTCAGACCCCGATGGGCCACCTACCAAACTTGGATAAACTCATTATTACATGTTTTTTAATATTATGCAAGCATTTTTATGAACGAACACGTCGTTTTCGTGCGGCTTTTGCGGGTGCTTTGCTCAGAATCTCCTGACAATCTTTTAAGGTCAGTTTTTTTGGATCTTGGTCTTTCGGAACCTTAATGTTCTTTTTCCCATCTGTTACGTATGGTCCAAATCGCCCGTTCAAAACTTTAATCCCCTGCTCATCAAAAACATGGATGGTCATTTTCGCCTTCTTGTCAGCATCGGCTTTTAATAATTCTTTTGCGGTTTTTAGGTCAATCTCGAGAGGGTCATTGCCTTTAATCGAAACATAGCTGCTACCAACTTTTATGTATGGTCCAAATCGCCCATTGTTAGCTTCGATATCTTTGCCGTCATCAGTTTGCCCAACAATTCGCGGTAATTTAAACAGCTCTAAAGCTTGCTCTAAAGTTATACTGTCGATAGTTTTACCAGCTGGGATCCCTGCAAACTTAGGTTTTTCTTCATCTTCGGCTGCGCCAATTTGTACCATAGGCCCAAAGCGCCCAAATCGTGCGCTTACTGGCTTACCGGTTTTGGGGTCTTTACCAAGAGGGCGCGATTGCATTGCCTCTGCTCTGCTAATGTCGCCGGATTTTTCTACGGTAGAATGAAACGGGTCGTAGAATTTTTGCAACATTGCCTGCCAGGCTAGTTTGCCCTCGGCTACGTCGTCGAACTTTTGTTCTACATCTTTTGTAAAGTCGTAGTCGATCGTATGCGGGAAATTTTTTACCAAAAAGTCAGTTACTACGTTGCCGATGTCGGTTGGCACTAATTTACCCTTGTCGGTTGGAATTGGCTCTGAGGCTTGGCGACGAGCCAGTGTAAAATGGCCGACCTTTTCGGAGGTGAGCTCGGTTTTTACTTGCTCCTCGGGTCCGGTATTCTCAGGCGCTTGATCGTTCGTGCTCAAAAACAAGCTTCCGAGAGCTTTGGGCGAAGCCTTGACCTTTGCAAGGGCTAATCTAACAACCTCTCGCTCACCACCCATTACGTCTGCTTTCTCTACGTAGCCGCGGGTTTGAATTGTGCTGATTGTTGGCGCGTACGTACTTGGGCGACCAATTCCTAGTTCTTCAAGTTTACGCACTAGGCTGGCCTCCGTATATCGCGAAGGAGCGCGTGAATAGGTTTGCTCGGCTGCAGCGCCCACTAGTATTAAAGGGTCTCCCTTGGCTACATCTGGCAATATGCCGTCTTCTTTTTTGCTCCCATAAACTTTTAAGAATCCAGCAAAGATTACGACTTCACCTTTTGCTTCTAGTTGATCCTTTGTTTTGCTGGCCGCAATTTTAATTGTGGTTTTCTCGACTTTTGCAGCGGCCATTTGACTAGCAACCGCACGGCGCCAAATTAACTGATAAAGCTTTTTTTGCTGAGAGTCTTTACCAACCTCTGTACGCTCAAAGTGCGTAGGGCGAATTGCCTCGTGGGCTTCTTGTGCACCGGCGGATTTTGTTGAGTACTTGCGAACTTGCAAATAATCTGGTCCAAACTCTTTTTTGATAAGTTCACTCATGGCGCCAATCGCCAAGCTGCTCAAGTTAAAAGAGTCGGTACGCATGTAAGTAATGTGACCTTCTTCGTAAAGGCGCTGCGCTAGCATCATGGTTTGCTTTGGGCTAAAACCGAGTTTGCGCGATGCTTCCTGTTGTAGTGTGCTGGTCGTAAAAGGTGCACTGGGGCTGCGTGTGCCTGGGGACTTTTCGATATCTGCGATAGTGCAGTCGCTCTCGGCCAAGTCAGTCAAAAACTTTTTAGCAGAGTCTTCGGTTTTGTATTTTGCTGCGCTTTCGGCTTTTAGTTCAGTGCCGTCTTTTAGATCAAAAACCGCACTCGCTTTGAATGCGCTTTCGGCTTTAAAGTTGATTATTTCGTTTTCGCGCTCCGATATTAAGCGAACCGCAACAGATTGCACGCGACCTGCACTCAGGCCTGGTCGGACTTTTCGCCACAAAACTGGACTAAGCTCGTATCCTACAATTCGGTCTAAAATTCTGCGTGCTTGTTGTGCGTCAACTAAATCTTTATCGAGCTCGCGCGGATTTTTAACCGCATTCTCGATTGCTGGTTTTGTGATTTCGTGGAATACAATGCGTTTTGTTTGAGCTGGCTTTAGCTTTAAAACTTCGCTTAGATGCCAAGCAATCGCCTCTCCTTCGCGGTCTTCATCCGATGCGAGCCAAACCGTTTCGGCTGATTTTGCTGCGCGCTTAAGTTCGGCGACTGTCTTTTTTTTGTCAGGGCTGACTTCGTAGGTGGGTTCAAATTTATGAGCAATATCTACGCTCATCCCCTTTTTTGGCAGATCACGGATGTGTCCAAAGCTACTTTTTACTTCAAAATCGCTACCTAAATATTTGGCGATGGTTTTTGCTTTGGCTGGTGACTCTACGATAACTAGATTTTTGCTCATAATGTTTGTGCTTAATGTTCTGAATATAGCTTAGTGATCTACATTACGCAAAATTAAAAATATTGCAAGTGTTCGTGCGGACTATCATAGATTTCCTGTAACCCATTTGCCTGCGCTAATCGACTTAATTTGGCCTGATATTTCTAGCATTGTTAGCGCTTGGTTAAGCTCCGCGGCACTAAGGCTGCTTTGTTTTTGAAGGTGTTCCGTTTGGTTAACTCCAGATGTGATGAGCTTTAGTATAATCTGTTCTTGAGGGTTTGAACCGACTGGTAGTGTTGTTTGAATAAGTTTTTTGAATCCAATTGCACTTAGAATATCGGCGGTTTCGGTTATGGCCACAGCTCCTTTTTTAATAAGGTTGTTACAACCCTCGCTCATTACGCTATTGATGTTGCCCGGAAGCGCCATGACCACTCTGCCCTGCCGCCGAGCAAACTCGGCTGTATGCATTGTGCCGCTTTTTGCGCCTGCCTCTATCACTAAAACTCCGTCAGCTATGCCAGATACAATTTGACTGCGCTGCACAAAACTCGATTTGTATGGGTGCGAATCTGGTTCGTATTTTGTAAGTAAACAGCCGCCATTTTCAACAATCCTATCTGCGAGTTTTGCGTTTCCCGATGGATAAATTCTATTTAAGCCGGATGGAAGTATAGCGATCGTTGTTCCGCCGGCATCTAGCGCCGCCTTATGGGCGATCGCATCAATTCCATAAGCTAGGCCGCTTACAATTACTATGCCCCGCTTTGCTAGTTCGTAAGCAAATTTATACGCAAATTCGGTGCCGTAATCTGTTGGTTTGCGTGTTCCGACTATAGAAACTGTTTTCACCCTATTTTTAGGTAAATTACCACTAAAATATAAGCTTTTTGGAAAACCTGCAATATTTGTTATGATCTGTAAGTATTCGCTCTGATCTGGTAAAACGCTATTGCTAATCATGATGATTTATGTAAAAAAGTATTGACATTTTAGCCTAGGCGTGTTAAATTAACACACGGTAAGCCTGTAAGGGCGAAACCGCACCTTATACCCCCAAAATTCTAACACTCTCTCCCCAGAGAGTTAAATGTTAGATTGCATACAACGTGCGTCTAAAGTTTTCTACCCTCCACTTTAAACGCAATTATAAGCGTTGTGTGCAAGCTAATCCCTTTAACCGGCGGACCTCTTGATTATGTGAGGTGGGTCACGCTAATGCCCGAAACGGGTGGGTTGAAGGGTAAAACGGCGCCAGGTGATGCCCACCCTTACCTGGCGCTTTTTTATTGCCTAAAGCTAGGGGTTTACACTAGTTTGCTCAAATTTATTCGTAACAAAATTGTTGATCATTTTTTTAGCTGAGTGCGCAATATCGGGCATTTTTTTCAACTCTTCACGAGTAAAATGTCCCAACACAAAATCAGCAGCGTCGGTTTTAGCTGTAAAATCGTTAGCTATCCCAATGCGCACCCTGGCGAAATCGGGCCCAAGTTGAGCTATTAAGCTTTTGATTCCGTTGTTGCCGGCGTCGCTGCCCTGATTACGAGTCCTGATTGCGCCAAACGGTAATGCGAGCTCATCATGTACCGCTAAAATGTTGCGCGCGTCTACTTTGTAAAAATTTTTTACAGCTATAACTGCATCGCCACTTAGGTTGTAGTATGTTTTAGGCTTTAACAAAATAACTTTTTCGCCACCTATATTGACTTCGGCGACAAATGATTTGAATTTGGGTCTGTCGTGCCAGTCGTCTGTTAGCGAATCTAATATAGCAAAACCCACGTTATGGCGAGTCCCATTAAAGTGTTCGCCAATGTTTCCTAAGCCAACTACAATCTTCATTATTTAAAGTATGCCATACTTTGCACAGAAGTTGTTCTTTAATTTTTGCTGGCTTATTTTTCGCTTTCGAGGCGTTCTTTCTTTTCTTCACGGAAGCTGAATTTTATCGATGTGCCTGTATAATCGTAGGCTTCACGAATTGCGTGCTCAAGGTAGCGCTTATAGCTCCAATGTAAGAACTTTAAGTGGCTGCCGTAAATTACGAACCAAGGTGGATTGACATCTGTCTGCACCATATAGCGCAACTTTGGATGAGTGTTTTTTAGCCCAGCTGGTGGGTGCTTTTCGATGCATTTTTGAAGAATTTTATTAAGCTCGCTGGTCTTGCGTTTGGTTTTTCGACGTTCGTAAATATCTAGTGCAAGGTCAAAGATTTTAGACACGTTTTGACCTGTTACGGCGCTAGTAAACAATAATGTGACCCACGGTGCAAACTGAAAGTTGTTAATTAGTTGCTTGGCAATTTCATCGCGGCTAAAAGGAGTCTTCTCTTCGTAGGTATCCCACTTACTAACTACTAAAATTAGGCCTTTGCCTGATTCCTTAATCATTCCGGCGAGTTTTTGATCAAGTGAAACGTGAAGATCGTTGACGTCAACTAAAAGCAAGCAAACATCGGCTTCCTCAATCGCTTGCAAGGTTCTAAGCACGCTGAACTTTTCGATTCCGGTTTCGATTTTACCGCTGCGACGAATGCCAGCTGTATCTAGAATTTCGATGTCTTGAGTTTTGTAGCGGGTGCGAACGCGGTTAATATCGCGGGTTGTGCCAGCAACGTTTGCCACGATCGCCTCTTGCTTGCCGCCCAAGGTGTTGAACAGATAAGATTTACCAACGTTTGGGCGACCAATAAACGCAATTCGCAAAATGTCGTCACGCGGGGTGTCTTTTGCCGTGGGGATATTCTTGGCAATTTCGTCTAACAGGGCACTAACTCCCCTGTTATGTTCGGCGCTGGTGCGGTTAATTTGCTTGATGCCAAGGCGCAAAAATTCTTCGGTTGGCAAAGATTCTTTTTTGTCGACTTTGTTTAGAATTAAAATTACGGGTTTGCGCGATTTTAAGGCTTTTTTTGCCACGCTTCGGTCGTCGTCGCTTGGCGGAATAGTGCTGTCTACGACAACTAAAATAAGATCTGCTGCCTCAGTTGCCTCGGTAATCTGCTCTTGGATACTTGCTTCGAACTCGTCAGACGGATCTTTCAAGCCGGCGGTGTCTACTAGCCAAAAGTTTTGACCATTATGCTCGACAATTCCAACGACTTTGTCGCGAGTTGTGCCGGCCTCGCGCGCAACAACTGCTTGCTGAAACCCAACCATTCTGTTAAACAGACTGGATTTTCCTACGTTAGTTTGGCCGACAACGGCAACAGTTGGTAATTTTTTACTCATAATTTCTATCTTTTATAATACATTATTCAAGCGCAGCACGCCTGCAGATCTAAATGATTATACAATAAAAAATAGTTTGTTTCAATTAGAGTGGACGGAACATGCCAAAGTGCAACGAATTAGAGTATCTTTGAGTTTTGGATTTGTTTTGAATGGGTTTGTCATTGGGTGGAGTTTAGCTTGTTTAGTCTAAAATGTAAACAGAACCAAATGTAGATATTAAGACGCCCCGGTCCAGTAGAATTGTCGCTGGATCGGGGAAGTCCGACTTAAAATTATTGTTCTATCTCTAGAATTTGCTTGCCATTTAACTGATCTAGCGAGTATTTTCCAAATGTTTTACGGCGCAGGCTTATAACCGTATAACCCAAGGCCAAAAAAGTCCGCCGTATTTGCCGGTTGCGGCCTTCGTGCATTGTAACTTGCCACGAGGTTTCATCTCCGTCGGTTAAACGCTCAAGCAAAAGCTTACTTTTGCCGTCGGGTAGATCTATGCCGATATCGCTGATCATCTGACGATGTAATGGTTCTAGTGGTTTGCTTAACTGAACATCGTAAGTTTTAACTTTTTTAAAACTCGGGTGTGTTAGCTGATGTGCCAGATCGCCGTTGTTAGTAAGTAGAATCAAGCCCGAAGAATCTTTATCTAGGCGACCCACGGTTTTTAGGTGATCGTACTTTTGTGGAAGCAGGCTGTAAATTGTTGGAACGTCGCCTTGCTGTCGCCGACTGCAGACGTAACCAACTGGCTTATCCATTAATACGTAAAGATAATTAGTTTTTACGCTATCGACCTTTTTGCCGTCGACCGTGACCTTGTCGCCGGCGTAAACGCGACTACCGAGCTCCGCTTTTTCGCCGTTAATTAAAACTTTGCCTTTTGCAATTAAATCATCGGCGGCTCGCCTACCAATTGCTAGGTGTGTGGCAATAAATTTATTTGCTCGTTGTGGAACGTCGTTTTGAGGATTCATTAATTTATTGCCTAGCAGGTGGGGCTATATCTGGACGCGTTGGCGCGGGCGCTATTGCTGGGCGACTCGTTGGGGCTTGAACTGGTTGCCAGGTTGCGCTTGGGGCAGAAACTGTTGGTTGAGTTGGCGGAACGCTACTAGACGTAGGCTGTTGCAACTGTTCATTAGATGGCTCAGCTGGTTGAATAGCTGGCTGCGGTTGAGTCGGAGCAAAAAAATCTCCGGCCTGCTGAATCTGGTCGTTTACGATTTGTTTTTCTTGATCAGTTGTACTGATCTGTGGAACTACTCCACCGCCTGCTTCTTTAGCTAGTTCGCGATTTAAAAGTTCGTTAATGTCAATTTTTTGCGACGGATCATTAATTGGCTGGATTATACGCTGTTTTGCAGCTGGCCTGGCAGGAGTAGTAGACATTGCGGGCGGCATTGTGTGTGGCTGAATTGGTTGAGCCTGATAAGGCTGTGGGGCTACCGGTTGCTGGACTGGTGACGGAGTAACAGCTACCTGCGGAGCCGGAGCTGCTGGATTTGGGTACATGCTTGGCGCAACTGCTGTTGGCTGGGCCTGAGGAGTTCCTGCAGGAGCAGCTGGAGCAGCAGGTTTATCTCCAAGTACGTCGTGGACAGTCTTAACTACATCCTCAATTCCCACTTGCGATTTTACTAAGTAGCGGTCAGCGCCAATTCGTTCGCCGCGCGCCCGCTGTTCCTCGCTGCTTAGAGCGGTCATCATGATAACTTTAATGTTGCGCGTCTCGGTTGTGGATTTTAGAATATCCAACATATCAAAACCGCTAATCTTTGGCATCATTACATCTGAAATAATAAGTGCAGGATGCTCTTTTATTGCAATCGCTAGAGCTTCTTCGCCATCGCTCGCAGTCACAATATCGTAGCCTTCTGCAAGTAAGCGTACCCCGTAAATTTCGCGTAGGCTTTTATCGTCTTCAACAAGTAAAATTTTGGTCATCTAAAATCATTGTACGAGACAAATATCAAAAATTCCAGTGCTTCTTATGCTTGATAACGTTTGTTTTATGAAGTAGTTTTATAAAATATGTCCGTAGAAGGCCTACACCAGGTTGAAAGATTTAAACAATATTATAAAACTCGCTTTACCTCCAAGCAGATGGTCCAGCGTGCTGCTGAATTTGACTTTTCGATTTTCTCGCAGGATCGCGGCGAAGTCACTCAGCCTACTTACGAATACAAAACATACGAGCGTTTATTTGCGCTAGGGATCGCGGAGTTTACAGGTTACGTTGATCCAACAGGAGAAATTGCGGCGATGGGCGGAATCATGACTGGGCCAGATCCAGAGGCCGAAGAATCGATGCTGCAAAATCTGAAACATGACACAGCTTATATGTGGGTTTTGGCGACTAGCCCCAAGTTTTCTGGCAACGGCTTAGGCGGTCAAGTTCTAAAAGATTCAATTGAGATCGCAAAAAAGGCTGGTAAAACAAAGATGATTACAACCGTGCATCCAAATAACTATAATTCTCTTTCGGCTTTTTTTAAAAATGGTTTTGTAGCGGTTGGAAGGGTTTGCAATTATTACAACATGACAGGCTCTGATGGAGAACGTTTAATTTTAATGAATGGCGATTTAGATAACGATCAGTGGGCTGATCAGATTACAGGACCCTACTCCGTATCTGTGGCGATTCCTGATTTTACGCTAGAGAAAATGGATGAAATCGAGTCCACGATTAACTTCTTTGGGTTTGAAATGGGCATGGCTAGCCGCGGTTGTTTTCGCCTTAACGAAAACACGGTTAGTTTGAAACCTTATAGGTACCTGGGCGATATCGTAGAAGTTGCAAAGCTCATTTACCCTTACGAATCCTTTGCGGAAGCTTATCTAAGTGCGCTGTCTCAGATCAAGAACATGAACTTGTTTGATAGAATCACTTTGGCTAATTTGCAGGCTTTTAGCGAAAGGATGAACGTTGGGGGGCAACCTGAGTCGCCGTTATTTGCAATACATAAAAGTCAAACTCATAAGCTTTTTATGCAATGGCTTTCAGATTACCGGTCGCACTATTTAAAATCTCCAACTAAGATCGATGATTTTGAAAGCAGTTTAGAAGCAGCTACAATGCAAAACGATTTACCTCTGGTTGAATTAATTTACATTTATTTAAGTGTCGAAAATAGTGTCGTGTTGAATCTTTTGGATATCAAAAAAACAAATCACGAGTACGCTCCGCCGCAGTTTGATGCTTATATTAAGATTGGCAATCGGCCTAACAATATGCGTGAGCGTGCTATTTTTAAAGATGCTTCAAAAGAGCTGCTTAGGCGGAACTTGCTAATGCACGCGGCGCTGGAGGCGACGATCCCTAAAACTGCTAAAGAAAAGATTAGGATGTTTGCCGCATCATTTAAAACCTAAACCAGTGGCACTGTTTTCGTTGCCTGCCCTTTTACTGCAGCCGCTTGCTCGTTGGCCATTCTTGGTAACCTTACGGTAAAAGTGCTGCCTTTGCCATACGTGCTCTCAACAGTTACATGACCATTATTAGCCTCAACTAACTGTCTGGCTATAAAAAGACCTAATCCAGTGCCGCCGATTTCGCGGGTATCAGTGTTATCGACGCGGTAGAATTTTTGGAACAGATGTACTGTATCTTCGGGTGGGATTCCAATACCAGTGTCGGTGATGCTAATTGCAACGTTTTGTTGGTCGCCAGTAACATCTACAGTTACGGATCCTTCTTTTGTGTATTTTATACCGTTGTCTACCAGGTTATTTAAAACTTCACGCATTTGGTCCGGATCAGCATAAACAAAGTATGCCGGCTGAACTTTTGTATCTATCACTTTGCCAGGCGTGTAAACTAAGCTTATATTCTTATCTTTTGCTTTCTGCTCTAAGCCTTCTACGATCTCTCGGGTAAAACTTATTATGTCCAGAACTGTCGGTTTAGTTTGCAGGCGGCCGTCTTCGGCGCGCGATACTGTGAGTAAATCTTGGAATAACCGGCCGAGGTGCTGCGTTGATTCGTACGCTTTTTGCAAGTAGCTTCGAGCTTTATCATCGATCACAGCGGTTTGCGGGTTCATGGCCAAACCTAAGTACCCCTCGATTGCCGCAACGGGCGTGCGCATTTCGTGGCTCGCAGTGCTGATAAATTCGGCACGTTGTCGCTCTTGCTCTTTTTCTTGTGTAATATCCCTAAAAACTAAAATCGCCCCTTCTGCACTCTGGTTGCCACTAACCGGTGAAACCAAAAGAGACATGCGCGCCGTTTTGCCGCTTTTTGTTAGTAGGCCGAAGTCATTGCTCGACATCGGCTTGTTAGATGCTAAAACTTGTTTAACTGGCGATAATTGTTCTTCGATCGGTTTGCCTTTTAAGTCTACAAGTTTTATCAGTGATCTGTAATCAAGCCCAATCGCATCTTGTTTACTCCAGCCTAAGATTGCTTGCGCGGATGGGTTTATAAGTTGAACCAGACCCGCCTTGTCTACTGCCACAACTCCATCGCCGATCGAATTTATCACAATTTCAGACTTGTTGGCCACCTGTGAAAGTTGTTGAGCAAGCGCATTGTAAGCTTTTTGGTTTGTTGGCTGCCCTGTTTCGGCGTGCCACAGTACAAAACTAGTTATCAGAGGTGCTTCGGCGATTAAAATGAGTTTAATAATTTGCTCTAGATCTGGTATTTCGCCGCCAAAAAATATCTCCCAAACTACACCGGCATTTGCAACAAAAAGCATTATTAGCCAAATCTGCCAGCCAAACATTGCGGCAAAAACCGCAACTAATAGCCACAACGCAATAAAAGCCGAATTCGAGCCACCGCTAAGAACAATTAGCGACGCTGTAGTCGCTGCAATTAACAGATAATTGGCCAATGCCATTCCAAAATGATACTTTTGTTGCTTTTGAACAATTAGCCCGGCCAGACTAACTAAAGTGCTGACACAGGCAAACCAAAAAGCCAGATCTGGAATCTGCAGCCAGGAACTTGTGCCAGCTCCTGGGGCAAAATGCGCTAAAAAATAAAGACAAACTAAAACTAACGAAACAAAAAAAGTGGCTTCGCAGATCCGTTTGTACCAAAACGGAGTGATTTCGCTTTTAAACGCGGCTATAATCACGCCCTCCCATTGCGCTTGTGGTTATTATGACTTAGATTCTAGGCTATCGCAAGCACTAATTTACGGTATTTATTGGCTTGCCACTCAAGCAAGATTCGAGTTTGCGGTGATGATCTCGGCGTCTTTGATGCGCTCGATGATTACACTATCATCGCTAGGCGTATCATCATACATTTGCACGCCCAGAGCTTGCAGCTTCTGTTTTGATGGTTCGTCTAAGTCAATTCGGTCGGGAAAAACTATTTTCATGCGTCAATTATATCCAAATCACTAACAATGTGAAATCTATCAACGGGTAGTTTACTAGTATTCCCAAAAATCACCGTCGTGAACAACTTTGATTTTGTTGCCGCTAACCAGGATCGCAGATTGATCGTTTATTCCGTACAGCTTATTTGCGATCGTAGCGGCATATTCTCTGTTACCTTTGTCGCTAACTTCGGTGGGAGTATGTGGTGATAGCTCGAAGTCTACTAGGTTTAATCCAGTTAAATCTTTGAGACCAGGAATATTGCGGTCACCATGATCGACAGACGCCGCGGCAATACTAGGTGTAGCCAAAATTGATCCAGCGCTTGAACCAACGTAGATTTTGCGGTCGATATTCTGCTTTAACCACTCGCCAAAACCAGAGTCGCGCGTTTGTTTTAATAAGTGAAAAGTGTTTCCACCAGATACAAAAATTATATCGGATTTGTTTAACCGACTTCGCCAATCATTTTCAGCAGCCGATGGATCTACAAAATCAATCTGATCAAACCCAAACTTACGCAAGTTATCAACTTGTTCTAAAAACCACGGGCCATTGGGCTCGGCATTGGCTGCAGTTGGCACAAAGGCTACCTTTTTGCCGCCCTGCCCTACTAGCTTGTTAAGTTCATCGGCAATTTTTTGGGTCGTGATGCCGCCGGAAGTGAGTAAAAGCTTCATAGATATATTGTACCTCTTTGCGGCCGAAAATATGATTTGTGTAACAATCCGCTGGCTTGTATCGTATGTAGGTTATGCAACAAAAAGATGAAGCCGAGCTCATAGCTCAAAGTTTAAGCGGCGATTCAGTTAGTTACGGCGAATTGGTCGACCGTTATAAAAACGCAATTTATCATCATTGTTTTGCAATTCTGCGCAGCGAGGACGCTGCCGAAGATATGGCTCAAGAAACTTTTATTGCAGCCTATTACAAACTAAAATCCTATAAAACAGATTACAAATTTAGCACCTGGCTTTTTAAAATTTCGACCAACAAATGCCTTGACCTCCTTAGGCGGCGAAAATACGAAGTTTTAGCAGATAACGAAGTATTTGCAACGATCGCGGCAAAGCAACCCGGCCCCGAAAAGTTAGCCCAATATGACGAGTTACATAGAGCTGTGCATAAATTAAAACCCCGGTATAAGGCGGCAATAAGTTTACACTACTGGCAAGGCCTGGGCTATGAGGAAATCGCCCTAGCGCTTTCTGCTCCAGTAGGTTCGGTTAAAGGGTGGATTAACAGAGCTAAGCGTGAACTAAAAAAGGAGTTGTCATGAAGGACATCGAAAATCTTTTAAAATCTAGCGCAAAACCCCAGCGACCGCTAAGCGCAGATTTTACTAACAAAATAGTTAACCACATTGCAGATCACCCCAAGCTGACTTGGCGTGAGCAATTTATGGAGAATTTTATGGAAAAAGTTTTAACTAAGCCGGCGATTGCCGTTGCAGCGTTTGTTTTTACAGTTCTTGCGGCAGGAACCTCTTACGCTACGGTTGCGGGCTGGCCAGCGATTAACGCGTTTTTTAACGGTGAAACACCTACAAGTGACGGACGAATCGTCGAAGTAAAAGCCGACAACTGTTACTTTCAGAATGCTTTTAATGTAGTTACTGGCGATAAAACTAACGATACGTTTTTCTACAAAGTTAAAAATGATTCTAAGTTAACAAACGAAGATGTCGTTAAAATCGTTAAGGGTAATTGTCAGCTAGAAGCTCAGATACAAGTTGACGGCAAAGCGATTGACGAAGCCCTGGCACGCAACCCACTTAACAAGGATAAAGTTGTTGGTGGCGCGTTCAGTGAAGTTGTTGCTGTATCTGAAAATAGCATCACATTAAAATCTGAAATGGGGACGACTATTGATGGCAAAGATGAAGTTAAAGTGTTCGAACAGACCTTTAATAACATCGCACCAGACGTATTTGTTTACGACAGCCCGCACCAAATTGGCATGCAAGGTTTGAAGGTCGGAGACAAAGTTACTTACAAGTATCGTGCAAGCGGTAAGGCTTTGACTCACTCGGAGAGCACCCCACCTTGGGATGTTAACCCAGATGAGCAAGTGATTGTTGTAATCCAGAAAACCCCGGATGCAATGGCCGAAGGCATGAAGTTCCAAAGGTATAACGGCCGCGAGTTTGAACAGGTTATACCCTGCGATCACACCGCAAACGGTTTTTGTACTGTTAGCGAGTACTATCAGCACAAACAATAATCTGCGTGCCGGTTGACAGCCCACCAACCGACAAGATTGCATAAAATAGCCCGACAAAAGTTGGGCTATTTTTTTGTAACTTCGGCGGCACGAAATTTGGTAATTTGAGCGATTAAATCATAAGGAACTGGCTTGGTTAACGGAAACCTTGCTGAGCCTTTTGACGTTACGTAAGGCTTAAGTTGTTCGACGAATTTTGCAGTCCCTGATGGAGTAGGATAAAAACCGATATGCTCTTTGAATGCTCCAAAATGAACCAGATGTTTTTTATTTAAATCAAAGGTCGCGAGGCCATAACTTATAGTCTCGGTGGCGTTTGGTTCGGCTTTATGAATAGTTTGGCGGATTTTCTGTAAAACCGTTTGCACGTCGGGTGAAAAACTTTTTATATAGTCGTCAATGTTTTTGTATGTGATCATGATTTGATTCTAACTCATTTATTTATAGGTATTTCAAACCAAAACGTACTACCCTTTCCTTCTTTGGAGGTAAAACCAATTGTTCCACCTTGCTGCTCTATAAAATATTTGGCGATTGCAAGTCCCACACCCGAGGCGTTGGGCTCAACTTTAAAGGCGTTCGAAGCTCTAAAAAAGCTTTCAAAAATATTGTAAGTCTCTCTACGATAGTTAGTTCAGCGTATGCTAGATTTTTTGTTGTTTTTATGGTATAAATTAGTTATTCGTCCAAACGTCGAAAGGCCGCAACATGAAGCTGTTCGAGTTGGTTGGAGATGCCTGGAGCTGGTTCTGGGGTGATCTGCTTGACCGCGTGCCGTTCCGCTCATTGCCGAACGTCCGTGTCTGGCTCATTCTGCTCTGGCTCGGGCCGTGGTTTTCCCCGATCAAAAACGCGCTGAGCGGCGAGCTCACCGTGCTGGACAAGATCGCCATGGTGGTCTTCCCTATTCTCGCTCTGAGCGTCGCCGTCCGCTGGATCCACACGGTTCGCAAGCGCCGCAAGCTGGTTACTGAGTACCTGGCCGACCTCACCAAGATGAGGGACGTCAGCCACACGGCCGGTTTTGTGAACTGGCTGAGCTCAGACGAGGCTAACCGCTGGTTCCACCGCAAGTTCCCCCGCGCCTCGCTCAACCGATTCATGCCGGAACGCGGTGTCTACGGCGTTCCGACCCAGGCGCTCGCCGAACGTGTCGCAACCTACGTGGTCTTCTGTCAAGAACGGGAGCTGCGCAGGCTGAGTCGCGCGGCGGCCAAGCAAGACAAGTAAGACGAACACTGACATCCGTCGGTCACCCGGGCTGCTCATGCAGTGGTCCGGGTTTGTTCGTTTAAACAAAAATAGCTCGCCACATGATTCGGGCGAGCTATTTACTTTATTAGAGTTTAGTTTATTGTTGGCTGACCTTTGCCGGTTTCAATCAACTCACGCAGGCTGGTGCTAATGTAAAAGCTCCATGCGCCTTTGCAGTCGTTAAAGCAGGCTAATTTTGGCGTAAGGCCGATATGCTCAAAACTTAGTTCAGTTTTGTCGCCTTTAGGAGTAATTTCGAAAACGATATCCGTTCCCCTCCACTCTTCCTTGTCAGACACAAAGTTAATTTGGCTGTCGGTTGTGTGCCAAACTACTTTTTTGCCAGGTTCGAAAACCGTAATTTTGTGGCTGCTAATATGATGCGGCAGCATTTTAAATGTAAACTCGCCACCTAGCTTGTCGGTATCGCCTTCGATTGTATTAGCCCACCACTTGCGCGGTTGAGTGATCGCTTCAAAAACTTCTTCAGGAGTTTTATCGACTGTAAATGATGTTTTAAAATCTTGCATTATTTTTCGTGCTTCGCCTCTGATTTAGTTTGCGCTTCGCCAACGTTGGGCTCACCCTTACCAGTTTCGATCAAGTCTTTTAGACTACCAAGGATGTAGTTTCCCCAACCTTCAGAACAGGCACCGTAGCATTCGTATTTTGGTGTCAAGCCAAAGTGGGTAAATTTAACTTCTGTTTTGTCACCTTTTTCGTTAATTTCGAAAACAATTTCGTCGCCCGTCCACTCTTTTTCGTCTTTTACAAAACTAAAGTGGTTGTAAAGTACGTGCCAAACTACTTTTTTGCTTGGCTGTAAATCTGCCACCTTAAGTACGCAGTTATGTAGGTCTTTGTAGTGGTAGTAAAAAACAGCGCCTTGTTTGTCAGTATCGCCTTCTACCTCTTGAGACCACCAGTCACGAACATTAGTAATTGCTTTGTAAACTTCGCTTGCAGGCTTGTTTACATTGATTGTTAGTGTAAAGTTTTGATCATTCATAAAGTAAATTATAACATAAAGTGATTGCATAATGCAAGTACTTTTGTTATAATATGATTATGAAAAAGCGAACAACCAGCGGCTGCCCAGTTGCGTTATCGTTAGACATGCTTGGTGACAAGTGGAGTTTAGTAATCTTGCGCGACATCGTGCTTGGTGGTAAAAGCCACTTTCGCGAACTTTTAGGATCGCCCGAAAAGATTTCGACCAATATTTTAAGCTCTCGCCTGGATTCACTAGTCAAAGATGGTTTTTTAACTAGGCACGATGATCCGGCCAATAAGAGCGCTGCAATTTATAAACCGACCCAAAAATCCATCGATCTATTGCCAATGCTCTTTGAATTTATGAACTGGGGAGTTAAATACACCGATGCCGATGTTACGCTCCCGGGTGTGAAAGTGGTATTAGAGCAGCCCGAAGCCGTCAAAGCTGGGGTTTTGGCGCGATACGCAGACGTTTTAGCTTAGTTCTTGTAATTATGTAACATGACGCATATCTTTATATGTGCTTTTAAAAAAGTCGTTTGCGAATTATGTAAAATATTGGTGCGAGTGAACCTGTGACAGCCAAAGCTAAACAGGCTGTCGCCATGCCCAAAATGGTTTGCCAGTTCACTACAACCACCGCATTGCTTAACTGACTAAGGGCAAAATACTGGCCTGTGAGTCCAATAAAAACTGCCAGTGCAGCCATTACAACGCCGATTACTACTGCAACTACAGCTTCAAGCGATATGGTTTTGTAAATTTGGGCATTGGTCGCCCCGAGTAATCTTAGGCTTTTTACGTATTTTGCACGTTCTGTGCTCGCCATTAAAGACGAGTTAAACAAAACGATTGCTCCGTAAATTCCAATTATCGAAAGAGTTAAAATGAGCCCTGTTTGCCCGGCTTGCAAGTTTTGGTTTTTTTGTTGCTGTGCCCACTGCTGCTTCGCTAGCATTTGGCCTCCATTTTGTTCGGCCAAGCTTTGAATCTGTTCGATTGAGTTCGCATTCACTAGTAACTGCCGAGGATTTTTATCAGCGATATTAGATAAATCCAAAAATGCCTCTGGTCCACCTGCGAAATGCTTCTGTGCAATTGCTGCAACTGTAAGTGTTAGTTTGTCGCCGTTATCAAGCCAAATATCCACTTGGTCGCCAACGTTTTTTTCGAGATCGGGCGTAACGATTACGGTACTTTTACTTAAGTCGGCTAGAGACCCAGATGAAATCGAAATGTTCAAGTTTTGCTCGATTTGGCTTGGGTCGATTGCCTTGGCGTCAAGTTCCTCTAATCCATCCTCGGTTAAGGAGTAAATAGTAGTAGAAGCTACCGGTGCCACCGTAACGCTGGGCAAAGATTGCATTTGTAAAATCGCATTGTCAGAAAATCCGGCTGAGCTGTTTGCAGTAATTATGTACTGTGATTTTATATCGCTCGCATTGCGATCTGTTTGCGCGGCTATAATAGTATTTGTCGCACTTTGAAAACAAATAAAAAGTCCCATCAATAAAACTACAGGGATTGCGAGCGAAACCGTACGCCTAATTGATGTCAATGAATTTTCGCATGCTAACGTAGCTAACGCGTTTTGGCTATTTTTTATTGGCAGAGTGATAATTTTAACGATGGGGCGAGCGAGCAAGGGCGCGAATAAAATAATCACCAAAACTGGCATCATAAGAAGCCCTAGGTAAATTTGTGGAATTGCAGCTATATGAGGTTGTAAAACCGCCACCCAAGCTAATGCCGCTACTGTGCAAACTAAAATCACCCAAGCCCAAATTATCCTTGATTTGCTAATTGGTTTTGAATTTGTAGATGCATCTTGCAAGGCTGCTATGGGCGATGTTGATCCGGCTTGGCGTGATGACCTATAAGCCCCGGCAATTGCTATGCAGACACCTAATACAACCGCGGCAATAATTGGCAAAATATTAATATTTATTGAGAACCAGCTTGGAGTGATATTGCTAACTACTAGCCAGTTTGAAAAAACTGGCGCGACCAAAATTCCTACAACTGTGCCTGCTACCGCGCACACTACCCCTAGCAAGAACGTTTCAAAAATAACCATTGTGCGAACTTGTTGTGGCGTGGCACCGAGTGCTCGTAAGGTCGCGAACTCCTGCTGGCGACTTATTCCAGTAAAGGCGAAAGTCGAGGCTATACTACAGAGTGCCAGAAAAATTGCGAAACCGCCAGAAATTCCCAACAAAATCTGAACTGATAAAATTTGTTTTTTGCCTTGCTCAGAACTAAGATCTGCCAAACTTTTGTCTGCGCCTGTTAAAACTCTGGCATCTTGGCCTACTATTTGTTGCAAATGCGATACGCCCGCATCAGAAACTATTGCACTGACTTGTGGCGATATTTTTTGCGCTTGATTGTCGCTAAAGAATATCGGCGATTCGAAGTCTACTTTGTTGACCAAGCCGCTAACTGTGTAGAGCTCCGGCCCTACTTCTGTTAACACCTCTAAAGTGTCGCCAACTTTTGCAAGGTTATCTTGCACGACGATCTCACGCAACTCGTCGGGAGCCTCGCCGGCTACAAGTTTATAAGGTCCAAATTCAGCTGACGCCCATCCATGCCCTATCTGGTTAGTTGAGCCTTTAAGTTGCGCGGCGAAAGTTCGGTCTAGCTCTATGCTCCCGTCAGATTCAAGCTTTTTTACGACCGCATCCGGCAAGAATAACTTATCTGGCGTAATGGAATATTCTTGGCCGTTTGCCAAAATTTTTAATGTTGGATTAGGGTAGATAACCGTGGCTGCATTGGCGAATCTTTGTGGCTGCGAAGGCGATTTATTGAAGGTTGTCGCTAAGGCTAAAAAAACTACGATCAAAAGTGCAATACTCAGACTCAAAATCACACACATCCCTGCGAACGAACCTACGCGTCCGCGTAAGGTTTGGCGAGCGATGGCGAGCATTATTTAATCTCCAGCTCGGCCAAATGTTTTGCTACTTCATGAGCTTTGGGGTTTTTAAGCTCGCCAGCAAGTTTGCCATCGGCTAAAAAAATTACTTTATCTGCATAAGATGCGGCATTGGGGTCGTGTGTAACCATAATGATTGTCTGGCCGTTTTGTGCGATATGTTTTAGTAACTGCAAAACGTCGCGACCACTGGCAATGTCTAGGGCGCCTGTGGGCTCATCGGCAAAAATCACCTTTGGCTTAGCAATTAAGGCGCGCGCAATTGCAACTCTTTGCTGCTGGCCGCCCGATAGTTCACCGGGTTTGTGGTCAGATCGCTCAGCTAGGCCGACATTTTGCAATGCTTGCAATGTCTCCAGCCGGGAAGGCTTAATACCAGCCAAGCGCAGCGGAAGCGCGACGTTTTGTTGGGCAGAAAGCGAGGGCAATAAGTTAAAAGACTGGAAGATAAATCCAACTTGATCGCGTCGCAAAAGAGTTAGCTGGTGCTCGTTTAAGCTCGTCAGTTCTGTATTGTCAAATAAAATTGAGCCGCTCGTTGGTTGATCTAGCCCCGCAGCACACTGAAGCATTGTGCTTTTGCCGGAGCCCGACGGACCCATTATTGCCGTAAAGCTGCCTGTTAAAAAATCTAAATTAACGTCGCTAAGTGCCGTAACGACATTCGAATCTTGACCGTATTTTTTGGTTACGTGCTTTAAGCTTATTAAGTATTTATTTTTTTGCATCTGTCTAGACTATATCAAATATAAGCTGGGCGTGCGATGCTCGATTTGATCTGGTGATTAGTCTTTTTTCGCAACAGCGCAAATATTTTCGATCATCTGCTCCCAAACTTGGCGTGGAAATGCTCCATGTCCAACACCTTTTAATACTACGAGCTTTGCGTCGGGTATCGCTTTGGCTGTGGCGATGCCACCCCTCAGACGTATCATTGGGTCAACGTCGCCGTGTATAACGAGTGCAGGTATTCGAAGATTGCGTAAGGCTTTTGTTCGATCTGGCGCCGCAAGCATGGCCGATTGCTGTCGTAACTTGCCGGCTGGGTCGTATGCCCTGCGGTAGCTTTCGGCACCAACTCGCCGAAGCCAAGCTTCATCCAGAGGATAGTTTTTTTCAGGAGTACCAAGCAACTTGAAGACGGCAACTTGGCGGTCGGCGGCTTCGGTTTCATTGTGTAACGGTTGCGCAAATAGGCCGCCTATTTTAATACTAAAACGTATTTTAGCTCGGCCAATCTTAGCGGACGGCGACGACATAATGCTAGTAAGTGAGCGAACTCGGTTGGGGTAGCTAATTGCGATCTGCTGAGCGATCATACCGCCTAGCGACCCGCCGACAATATGCGCCGATCGCCAGCCGAGCTGGTCGAGTACTGCCACTGCATCCGTGGCCATATCTTCTAGCGAGTAGCTTGCCGCTTTCTTTGGTCTCCAGATCATATCAAAAAGTTTTGGCTCGCCGAGTTCTGTTAGGTGTGTTGAAAAACCAACGTCTCGGTTATCCATGCGTACTACTTGAAAGCCGCGCGAGACTAACTCCTTACAGAAGTCGTCATGCCACATAAGCATTTGCATGCCGATACCCATAATTAACAACAGCGGTTCGCCTGAGTCGCCAAAAACTTCATAGGCAAGCGTCACCTTGCCATTTTTGGCCTTACCTGAACGTACGGTGATCTGGGATGAATTATTTTGCATATTTTCCTTGTGATTTATTGACATATGAGGGAGTATACCACGATTGTTCACATTTGTACAGTTGAAAAGTAAACAATGTGTGTGTTATAATTTCAGCATGACAAAAGAATCAGACGCATATAGTCAGCTCGGTTATTACATACACCAAGTTGTTAATCTTATCGACAAAAAGGGCGACCAACTTTTTAAGAAAAATATTGGCATTAGTTTGCAGCAGTTCAGCTTGCTCCGTCTCTTTGAGCAGGGCGACGGCAAACTTCCATCGCAACAGGTAATTGCCGAACATCTTGGCATTAACAAAAGCGCAGTAAGCCGCCACATTGAGATCGCTAGTAAAAAAGGCTGGATAGCCGTAGAGGTGTCAAGGGAATCGCGTAGACAAAACGCGTTAGCACTCACGGGTGAAGGCAAAAGGTTGCTTGCGGCATCGAAAAAACTTATTGAGACATCCGAAATACAGGGCTTCGGTGACCTACCGACTGCAGACATCGAAGCGACTCTACGCGTCTTGAAATCGCTACATCAAAAGCTTACAGAGGACAAAGCTTCTTAGTAATTGCCGCCCTTGTCACAAGCGCGATCTGATTACCGGATGAGTTAAAAATAGCTCCAGGAACAGATTCTGGAGCTTCTTTATTTGTGTCTAAATGGTGACCTCACGGGGAATCGAACCCCGATTGCAAGGATGAGAACCTTGTGTCCTAACCGTTAGACGATGAGGCCGCGTAAAACAGGTTGATTTTATCATTTTTAGGGGTCGGTTGTCCAGGCTTAAACCGGGTTACATCTTACGCAAGGTATCGCTATTGTTGGTCCTTATCCGCGGCAGTGGTTGGGTCGTGTCGTCGTCAATCTTAGGAAAGGTCACGGTTTGCCGCTCTTCGTTCAGTCGATGTTTGCCACCTTCTTCTGCGTCTGACGGGTATCTAGTGTTGATTGGCATTTCTTGTGTGGTTGTACCGAGTGCGCGGTTGGCTTGTGATTTTTTTGCATCGTCGATTTCCCCGGTTTGCGGAATTCTAAAGACTTCTTTGGTTGGATCAACCGATTCGTCAACAATGCGTGGTATAACCTCGGTAGCTGCGTTGTTAATCGCATGCCGCCCGGCTTTACGAGTTTTGCGTTCGTCCCACCAGCCTAAAACTTTGTCAGCACTCTGCTCGCTTAAAATTAGGTAAAGCAAGTTTCGCCCGCCGGCTGGTCGCTCGGTTTCGGTTTTTGGGGTACCCGAGTAGTCTTGAAGGTAGTCAGGCGTTAAAATATTATCGTGTCGCATTTTTTCTTGATCGTACGATTCCATATGCGCCATGTGATCTTGCTCCTATTACACTACTCTTGTCATGCTTTTAATTATTTCGATTAGCTTTCGCGGAGTAATGTCGGCTTTAATTAGGTAGCCGTCGGCTTTGCTCTCCATGGCAAGTCTGGATTCTTTGTCCTGGCTAAAGTTTGTTAGAACCAAAATGCGCGAATTGGGCACCTTGTCTGTGTCTCCGCGCAAAACTTTTAACACTTCGGTCCCCTGCTTTTCGGGCAGTAAGATGTCTAGCAAAATTAAGTCGTAAGTGTTTTTTAACGCCTCGTCTACACCCAGTTGACCGCTAGTAACGAGTTTTACGTCGTATCCACTTTTACGTAGGCTGCGTGCGTACATGTCACCAATAAAGGGGTCGTCTTCGATGCATAAAATTGTTTTTATTGTTGTATCCATTCTACCTCCGGATCATCGCGTGGTTTTTAATCCAACCTTCTGGGCGCTGTGTTATATCTGCATTATGGCCTGTTTTTAATTTGTCCGCAACGCTGGCATATGTTGGTAAAAGTACCCCAAAAGTGCTACCCTGGCCCTCGACTGATCGTACCCAGATTTTGCCACCATGCATTTCGACTATAGCCTTGCAAATGTACAAGCCAAGACCAGTACCTCCTATCGCTTGGCTACTTCGGTGTGATCTGTAAAAGCGGCTGAACAAATTACCAACAATTGCAGCCGGAATGCCTATACCATGATCTTGAACTGTGAACTCAACTTCGCTGTCTTTTTGTGCGGCGCTGATCAAAACCTCGCCACCTTCTGGGCTGTACTTTATAGCGTTGTCTACCAAGTTTGTTATTACCTCGCCTAGGCTGCCGCGATCGGCTGCGATCGTTGGTAGATTTGCAGGGATTTGGAACTTGAGCAATTTCCGCTGGGTCCGGGCACGCAAGTTCAAGTCGGGGGTTAATCCTGCGATGATTTCGCTTAATTTTTCTTCCTGCGGGCTAAACGCAAGCTGCTTTCGGTCAAAGCGTGACACGTTCAGAATATTATTCACGTTGCCCGATAATCTTTCGGCCGAAACTTCTAGTCGTTCAAGTAAGAGTTTTTGCTCAGCATCGAGCCTGTCGCCAAGTTCCTGCGAAAAAACGTCAAGATAGCCGCGAATTACCGTAATTGGTCCGCGCAATTCGTGGGCGGCCAGAGCAATAAAATCCATGTCTTCTTGATCGTTTTTGTATACGTTTGTGCGGTCAAAGGTCACAATTATCGCCTCAAGTCCAGTCGGGTCTCCTTTTTGGTAATAAGTTGCTACGTCGAAAATTCGTTGTTCGGGCTCACCTGGCAATTTGTCGGCCACGCGCAACCACAGTCGCGAATCGCGAACTTTATTTGCTTGAGCAGTTGACACCCAGTCTGCTAAAGTGTCGTTTTGCTCAAAATGCAGATCTATTGTTAATTTGCCTTCTGGAGTTTTACTAACAGGGGCGAGTTGATTGGCGTATATAACGGTTCCGTCGCTACCAAGCGCGATTACACCGCATGGTAAAACGTCTAAAATTTCTTTAAAAACCGCAGTTTCATTTTGTTGCTCATCATGTTTTTTTGGTGACGCCACGGCCAGTTCGTAAACAGTCTGAACTAAAGCTTTTAATCCCGTTTGTTCATCTGCTTTTGTTAGCTTGGGCGGCTCTGTAATTACAGGGTCTTGACTAACGTGTGCCACAGCTTTGCTTAGTTTGCCAAAAGGTTGGCTTAAAACAGTTACGACCAAAGGCGTAGCGAGCAAATTTATCACCGCTAAAACCATAAATGTCATGCCGAAGTCAGCGTGGGTGATGTTGCTTAGCGCAAATGCAGCTAAAAAAGCCAGGCTTAATTGCAAAACAGTTACGATTAAAATCGCTTTTTGCCTGAATTTTTTAAAGTAGTCGTGGATTTTTACTGCCATGTTACATCTTTATCTGGGTCGGTTACAGTTATCCAAATTTGGCCTTCATTAAAAACGATTGACTGACCTAGTTTGTCGTAAAAACTAATAGGTGCTTTTTGGTTGGGCTTGTTCCAGAAACCTTCAATTATCTGGCCATCTTGAAAAAAGTAAGCTTGACCAGTCCCAACCGTTGCCATTTGTTCGCGGTACCCATCCTCGAATGCAATGCTGGACGGAACTTTCATGACAACAACAACTTTTGGTGCAATGCGCCCAGCTTCCCGGTCTTCGTGTGGCTCGCCAGTTCCAAATGAACGCAAGTACGTATTGCTGGCCGGATCATAATCATAATGAACATCGAATGTTGGCGACGAAACGTCAACGTCGATTTTTGTAACTTTTGGCGCTGGAGGAGGGCTATCTATTTTGCGTGGCCAAGCGGTGAAGCTACTGCTGGTAAATCCTTTAGATTGGTTGAGTTCATCTAGGTGATCAAAATCAGTGTAAACGTTATGTGGGGCATATCTATCTGTCGCACGCCAATAAGCTTGGGCGTTAAAAAACTGATCTATGTCTTTGTACTGCCCGTTACGAACTTCTTTTAATGCGTTTGCGCTACCGCCAATATGAGCCACAGCGGCGTCAAAACTTGCGAGCCAATCGACGTAGTATGGGCGTACGCTGCGCACAGGGCCGATTAAACTGGGGCGCTGTTCTTGGTATAAGGCCAAAAAACGTGTAATTCCACCTTCTGCAATGGCTTCAAAAACCACACCAGAATCGCGCAACCCTGATTGAGGTCGCGCATCAGGACTGTTTTCGATCATAATAGCAGTGACTTGCCGCTTAGTTAATTCTTCTGTTGCCACTTTGCCGCCGGTTAAAGGCGATCTAAAAATCTCAGGATAAACAGGCGCCTCGATTTTAGGTTGCTCGGTCATTGCAACAACTTCACCGGGCTTTAAAAGTAAAAATGCGCAGCCGCCGATAATTGCCAAACTTAAAACAAAAAGCCCCACACTTAGAGCTATTGCTGGTTTTTTGTGTGATTCTACCCAGTTTTTGAAATTTGCCCACAAATTGCTTTTGGTTTTCATTGATTTTATTGTAACAGATTGTGAATGATCATCTACTTTCAGTTTGGCTACATCTGTTGTACTATTGTCTTAATATGTCACAAGTTATTTTAAGCACCGAAACTTTAGATAGAATTCTGCCTACGGGTGAAAGAACCATCGAGGAGATTGAAGCCACCTACCCACCTCGCAATTTACCGGCAGGAGCTGAGGTTGTGCGCGTTGCACCGAGCCCAACTGGTTTTATGCACATCGGTACGCTATATATGGCGTTCATTTGCAAGCGTTTGGCGGCTCAGACTGGCGGAATTTATTATCTACGTATTGAGGATACCGACACTAAGCGCGAGGTTGAAGGTGCGCGTGAGCTCATCATAGAAATGCTCGAAAACTTTGATTTGGCGTACGACGAAGGCCCGATTATCGGCGGTGAACTTGGCGGTTATGGTCCATATTCTCAAACAAAGCGAGCCGATATTTACAAGACTTACGTTCGCAAGTTGCTTGAGCGCGGCTTAGCCTACCCTTGTTTTGCAACCCCTGAGGAACTTGAAGCTAATGCCAAAAACCAAATGGCGCAAAAGATTCGCCCTGGCTACTACGGCGAATGGGCGGTTTGGCGCGACAAACCTGAGTCTGAAGTTGTTAAGGCGCTTGATGCGGGCAAGCAATTTGTAATTCGCTTTAGGTCAACTGGCGACGTTAATAAAAGGCGCGTAGTCCACGATCTAATTAAGGGGCGCAAAGAGCTTCCTGAAAATGACAATGATATTGTGGTGCTAAAAAGAATCGGCTTACCAACTTATCATTTGGCGCATGCCGTAGATGACTTTTTGATGGGAACTACAACAATTTTGCGAACGGATGAATGGTTTCCCTCTACAACCTTGCACATGCAGCTTACCGAGGCCCTTGGACATAAGCCGTTTGTTTATGCGCACGGTGCGCCGATTCAGAAGATGGATGGCAACTCTCGCCGCAAGCTCAGCAAACGGAAAGATCCAGAAGCAAATGTCGCCTTTTTTGAACAAGAGGGCTACCCAGTTGTTGCTGTACTTGAGTATTTGTTGAATTTGGCTAACTCCAATTTTGAAGATTGGCGCCGTGCTAACCCAAACTTAGCTTACAAAGAGTTTGAATTTAAGTTGGATAAAATGCAAAAAAACTCTGGCGCTCTTTTGAGTATGGAAAAACTCGAAGACATCAGTCGTAATTATTTGGCTAGCTTAACTGCCAAGCAAGTTTTTGATTTGGTTGTAAAATGGTCGCAAAAATATGACCAAGAGCTCGAGGTTGCGCTGCTTGCCGACCCAGAATACTCTGCTAAAGTTTTGTCGATTGAGCGCGATAATGCTAAACGCAAAGATATTGGAAAGATGTCTGATTTTCGCGATGCTTACGGGTTCTTTTTTGACGATATTTTTGCTCAGGTTACCGAGTTTGACTTTGGAGGCGTTGCTCCGGCCGACGCAAAAGCTTTGATTGCTGATTTTTTGGCGAGTTATGATCCAGCCGATGATCAGCAGACTTGGTTCGAGAAGTTAAAAACTGTTGGATCTAAAAACGGATTCACCCCAGATACAAGAGAGTTTAGGCAGAATCCAGATAAGTTCAAAGGTTCAGTCGCCGAGGTCGCGATGGTACTGCGAGTAGCTTTGACGGGTCGTAATCGTAGCCCAAACCTACACGAGATGATGTTGGTTATGGGCAAAGATCGAGTCGTCGAACGTTTTAATCGCATATAACTTTTAAAATTATAATAAGCTCCCAACAAGAGAGCTTATTATCTAACCAAAAATCAATCTACGCTAAATACTAGTAGCTAGCCGCAAAACCTGTTCGGAGCTCAAATTGGCATTGCCGTCGATCGTGTAGAGCATTCCACCGTTTGACCATGCAGCCTTGTTGTTGAACGTGTAAACTGTTATTCCATGATCTTGGAAAGTTAAGTAAGTGTTGCTTTGCTTTCGAACGTAGTTGTCGAGCACCGCCTGACTATCCCAGTTGGCGGCTTTTTGTGTCAGCGTAAAACCAGCATCTCCTACATTGGATTTATAATTAATGCTTACTTCGCCTGGTGCATATGTGATTGGACCGCTAATGTCATAGCCGCTTGGCTTGTAATTTGGGAACTCCGCACTTACACCTGCGCGCGTAGACGCTACTTGCATAGAAATATTAGACAAATTTATGTACGTAAAATAGCCACCCAAAATTAGCAGCGACAAGGTGCTTGCCAAGATACTGGCAAGCTTGGGTTTTCGGGCAAATAAACTTTGTTTTTTAGCTTTTGTTTTATGGGTACTAACCTCGGCTAAACGTTCACGAATAAGATGTTCTTTAAGTTCTTTACTACTACGGTAACTGCTTGCCGTGCTTGCGGCTTGGCGAGCGAGCGCTGGATGGAAAGGTGTAGTTTGAGGTGGAATTAGATGGTCTGGCGCTGGCATTTTTGGCGGCTCAACTGGTGGTTCAACATGCATTTGCTGAACTGGTTCAATCTTAGGGCTGGCAAACTTACTAATTTGTGGACTTCGGTGAGTAGTTTGTGCGATATGTTCAACTGTATGTGCTACCTCAGGCTTTTTGATAGCTTGGCGGTGCAGAGTTTGTGACTTTAAAGGCCGTTGGTGTACGCTAGCGGCTGGCTTTTCGGTACTAGTGCGTGCAACATGTGTGTGCGCTGCTTGCCGCACTCCAAAATCGCTAAAAGATTTAGGTTGGTGAGTTTGACTACTTTGATGAGATTGATGATGGGTTGGCGCGCGATGCTCAGGTTTAGGTTGATTAATTGCGTCAGCAACCGGCATTCCGGTTACGGCATCGTACAGTCGCCCATTTATTGAAATTGTTGTTTTAGACATGCCCCTAAAATTACCCTCCACTCGCTTATTTGCGAATGTTCTACATATTATACTAAATTCATTATGCTTACGATGCAAGTACCTTACGCTTCTAATCTGTGATATAACTTTAGTAGATGATTAAAATAGATTTCTCTTCAAAAAAAGTCCAGCTTGCTCTCCGCTTCTTTACATACGGGGTGATGGCGCTGGCAACAATTATTTTAAGTTTCTTGGCAGTTTTATATGCTATGGGTTATCGGTTTAATAAAGATTTTAGTTTTGAACAAGGTGGCGTGGCGCAGTTTCGTACTACCCCAACTGGGGCAATGGTTTTTGCAGATGATGCACGCCAAGAAAACACCCCGAGTCGCGCCTATTTGAGTCCAGGTAGTCACAATATTAGTATGCAGTTAGATGGTTATCGCCACTGGAATCGTCAAGTCAGCCTGCAGCCTGGTCAGCTTTTGTGGCTGGATTACGCTAGATTTGTGCCGAACACTGTAAAAACTACAACTGTACGCGAGTTTCCTAGTGTAATAGATGGCCTGGCGTCACCTGATCGTCGCTGGATTTTAATTCAGCAGCAGCAAAACTCTCCCACCTTTACTTTGGCAGACGTTTCAAGCGAGAAAGACCCAGTTTTAACAGAGCTGACAATCCCTGAGACAAGCTTAACTAAAAAAGATGGTAATTTTGGCCAGTTTCAGATTATTGAGTGGTCGCTTGATTCACGCTACATTTTGGTCCGTCATACAAATGGCGATGTTAATGAGGTTTTACGAATTGATCGATCTAATGCAGCCGAAACTGTAAATATTGGTAATTTGTTCAGGCTTAACATTGGCGAAGTACATTTTTCGGGCAATAATGCAAATATATTGTACGCGCAGACATCTGATGTTTTGCGGCGATTAGATATTCCAGCTGGCAACGCGTCAGCTGCCTTAGTTGTAGGGACTAAAAGTTTCGTTCTTTATGGCGGTGATCATATCGCATACGTAGCAGAGCGCGAAAAAGTCGCCGGTGATCCTCAAACAAAGCAGCAGGTTGTTGGCATCTACAATGGTCAAGAAACTATTGTTAAAACCTTCGGCTTGGATGAAAAAGTTTTGATTGATTTTACGGAATATTACAGACATCAGTATTTAGCAATCGCATCTAATAATGGTAAGGTCGAGATTTTGCAGGATCCGACTGAGTCAGCTAAAGTTACTCCAGTCGAGATCACGTACAATGGCGATATAGCTTGGATGAAATTTAGCGACAACGGTCGAATGTTAGCGGCTGGTAACGCTAGCTCCTGGATCAACCACGACCTTGAACTTGCGCACACTTCCCAGGCGTCAATAGAAGGCAACGTAGCCAACCATCCTAAATGGCTCGATAGCTTCCATTTTTGGGCTCAGGCCAACGACAAACTTGTAATGATGGAATTTGATGGTCAGAACGCCAGCGAAATTACAGACGCTAGCGGAGGCCTGATCGCTAGTCTTAGCCCAAATGGAAGGTCGCTGTTTAGCTTTAAGAATAACACCTTACAGTCATCGCGGATGATTGTTGAATAACCTAGTTTGCGGTTGTATGTTTGAAGCTAGAACAGCCATCCAAATAGCTGTTCGAACAGTGTCGGCGAGTTACCCGGGATGACTTCTGTCTGATTGGTTGGTTGCGATGTTTGTGCAGGTTGCACGGCTGTTGCTGGATCAGGGCTAATTTGCTCACCATAAATTAGTAGTCGTTTTAATGCTGTGCCAGGAGGAGTGCAGGTTATCAGCGTAGCCATCGGTTTGTCGTAACCAATTTGTAAAGCCGAAATCTCATCTGGGTTGATAATTTTCTTCTCGGTCACTTTATATGTGTAGCGAACGCCTTGGTAGTGCATAAAAAAGGTGTCGCCCGGCATCAGGTTATCAGCCAAAAGAAGCGCAAACTTAAAGTCTCCGCCGGCAAAAACATCGTTACTGGAGTGCCCTAGATAGCTTCCGTTGCCTCGTTGTCCTGGCACCGAGTTAGCGCCCGGTAAATTGTAGTGCACTACCCCCTCTTGCAGCGCATCTTGCACCGCATTTTCCTCGAGTGAGTCCACGCCATAAACGACCGGAACGTCAACATTAATTTTGGGGATTATCAGTCGTGGCTCTGGCCCAACCTCAAAACTCGCAGCCGGATTTGTCACTACTACACTTTGTCCTTCAAGCTCGCCAGGACTGACGTAAGCTCTGACTTGTGCAAAAAGTAATCCGTTAAATTGAATTAGTAAAAATATAAAGCCAACGGCAACGGCGGTGATAATTGGCCAAAAATGGTGGCTTTTTTTAAAGTTTTGCGCGCGCTCTTTAACCTTATTTTTAATATCAGCTTTAAGTGATTGAGTTCGACTCAGCTTGGGCTCTACCCCGCCTACAATTGGCTGATTTGCTAGCGGTTGTTGTTGCTGCTGCGCATAGTATCGTCTGTAGTATTCCTGATAGTATTCTTGCCAAGCAGAGTGGTACTTGGTCCAGTCAAAGTTTTCGGTGTGAGTCTGAGCGTAAGGATTAGGTTTTTGCTCAGTAGTCTGATTTGGTTCGCCGTGCTGGTTATAAATTTGACTAATTTGCTGCCTTGCAACATCGGCGGCTTGCGTATGATTAAGGTCATTGCCGTTGCTAGCCGGGTGGCCGCCCGTTGCTGGAGCTAAATTTTTATCTTGATTATTCATTGCAAATTAAACCCACTTGAGGTTAGTATATAATTTTTTGGGCGTTTAACAAAAGGCTTTTGGGGTGGCACTGGAGTTAACATATTGGATCTGTTATAATAGTCTAGTCCTAGGGCGAGTGGCGGAATTGGTAGACGCGCTGGACTCAAAATCCAGTTCCCTTAAAGAGTGTGGGTTCGATTCCCACCTCGCCCACCATGTAAAAAGTCCCTAGCGAAAGTTGGGATTTTTTATTTTGTGTAATCGTAACTCGCAATTATCTCCAACCCAAAAGCCCCACGCGTTAAGTAGTGGTTGACTGCAAATGGTGGATATTTAGTAAACAACTCACCTTCTTTTGCCATTCTATAAAGTTCATCTGCGCTTACCCATTTAACATCTGGATGTTCGGCTGAGCTTGTCGCTTCGCCGCCAATAATTTTGGCTGTAAAAACTGGCCCACTAACATTTAACTCCGGCAAAATACTCTGATAAATTCCAATTACGCCAGTTAGCTCAACATCATATCCTGTTTCTTCTTTAGCTTCGCGAACCGCTGCTTCAAAAAGGGTTTCGTGCGCGTCTACATGACCGCCGGGGATGTTATATAAGCCTTCTCGCCCTGGTTTGCTTTCTTGAACAAGCAAAAACTTGTCGTCTTTAATAATTAAAATATCTACAATTGCGTGGTCGATTTTTGCCATAGCTTTTATATAACCTTATTTTTGCAAAAAATCCAAATAAGTTTTTGACCGTGCTAAGTTTACAATTATGCTAACCATGTGACCAAACCGATTTGTTTTTAGAATCACATTTGCACCACCTTTTTTTAAATCGCGCGCTAAAGCTATTCCGCGGTCATACGGAATTACATGATCGTTTTTGGCCACATACAATAAAACATCTTTGTCTTTTAATTTTTCAGATTGATATGCAGAGCTTATTGTCGCCCAGGCTGAATGCAGCTGAATCTTACTAACCCCATCTTTGATTAGCTCGTCTTTAAAATCTTTGTTGGTTCGATCCCAGCTCCAAACTGTGTCGCCCAACCAGTCGCCGGCTAAGTTTAAAATTACCTTACTTACTTTTGGCGATTTTTTGGCCACTAAACTCGCGATCAAAGTTCCATAACTTGTTCCGAAAGTCGCAATTTGAGTGGCACTCTTGTTCTCTTCGATCTTTCTTAAGCTATCATCTAAAATCGCTTTGGCATTTTTTAGCGTGGCTTCTATATTAGGCGTCAAAACACCACTCTCATACTCGTAAGCAATAACTTTAAACCCGGCGTTCACCAGTTTTTTTATAGGATAATTGTAGGTTTTTAGTTCGCCGCGCCAACCAATATAAAATAATACTAACTTATCGCCACTGCCTAATTGCTTTACGCTAAAAATCACTTGGCTTCAGTTTCCTCGGGGGCGCCCGTCGAACCAAAGAGCTGTGGATTGTGATACTTGAAATTGCTAAGCAGACGATGTAAATAGCCTTTACCATTCTTCAGATATCGGTAGCCTGCGATAGAAACTACTAACGCACCAAGTGCATCTAGAACTATATCGTCCATTGTATCTTGGTTGGCGTGTTGGGCGTTTGTTCCCAAAAAAGTATCACTAAAATATTCGGCGATCTCCCAAATTGCACCACTGGCAACGCCAAAGCAAAATGCAAAAAGTGCCAAAAGTTTAAGCGACATTTTAATCTTTTTTTGCTCGTGCAGGGTGTATAAAACCATAAACCCTAAGAAACCAAAAACTATACCCGACACTCCGTGCATAGCGTCATCCCACCAGGGCCAAAATGCGTATAAATGTGAAATCGTACCGGCGTAAATACAACTAAATAAAAAGATGATTGCTACAAAATGGAACTCAACCGGTAGTGCGACTTTGTAGCCGCGCTCAAATAAAAAGTGTGGTACGTAGGTGGCGACCAATAAGATTGCAACTAAAAATGCTTTTCCTGGAGCACCGGTTGCAAGCATAACTACAAAAGCTGCAAACAAAAACAGTCGTATGACTATGATCAGTGTGCGTTGCACATGGTCAAGCTTTGAATACGATATACTTTGTTTTGCAAAGCTGCTTTTGCGGGAGAACATATCCCTTAACATAGTTGCCATTATGACAAATTTTATTTTATAAGTGAAGTAGTAATTGCCTGTAGTACTTTGCCTGGGTGGTGCGTAATGTAGGTAGCTGCCCTTGCGGCAACCGTTCCGCGCCAGATCATCATGGCGTCTTCCCATGGGGTACTAGTGACTTCGCCACCTTGAGCAACGACCATTTGATTATTGTGAAAAACTACCAGAGCCGCTTGGTAAGTAATCGTAAACTTATGCAAAGATTCGGCCAAATTTGTAAGCTGCATGCTAAATAAAATGGTTTTCGGGTAATAGACGGATTGAAAAAGCTTTTGTAACTGGGCCAAAGTTAAAATTAAAGTGACTTTGGGATTTTGCAAAAGTTCGGGCCAACTTGATTTTACTAAGTCGGCTGCGTCGCGCGTTACTATATTTTGCTTGTCTGGGAAGGCTTGCAAGAGTTGCTCATAAACGATCGCCGTTTCGGAGTTTCGCCCAGCGTCGCCAATATATAAAACTGTGTCAGCCCAAGCGGCTGCGGCTTTTAAGGCTGGCAGTCCATCTTTCGATATTCCACCGCTAATATTTGTTGGCACAAAAACGCAGTCTAAGCTGCTTATATTTTTTTTGAGGCTATCTGGCAGCGCGACTTTGCATTCGCCTATTCCGGCGCTAACCGCATCTTTGTGTGCCTGTGCTACGGCCGCAAAGCCATGTGCATTGCCGCCGATAATCAAAAGTTTGCCAGCGAGCGCTTTTTGCTCGGGCTTATCCCATTCAATGTCGGGAAAAATAGCTTTATCGGCCGGTTGTTTGCGCCAGTAGTCAAAGTCCATTATGCAAGCAACTCGTGTGTCGCCGCAACAACTTTTACATCTTTACCAATCATCAAGTCATTATCGTCAAAGTCAAAATTGCAAACCAGCTTTTCGCCATTTAAAACTTGCGGCAACCAGTGTTTGTCGTCGTCCCACATTTGGTCGTACGGAATCTCGCTAATTTTAAACCATTTTGGCGCCATTTCTTCGGTCTCAGTCGGCTCGCCCTGCCAATCGCGAACTACAAAAACGTGGCTAATAATGGTACCGTCGGCAAAGCTCGGCACAATAAAAGTATGGTGCGCGACCTTTTCTAGGTTACGTGGCGTAACATTAATCTCTTCTTGTGTCTCACGTATTGCGGCTTGTTCTACTGTTTCGCCAGGTTCAACCTTGCCGCCAACACCATTCCATTTGCCCGCGCCAAAACCGCGTTTTTTCATAGCTAATAAAACTTGATCATCTTTTAGCAAAAATACAATCGTGGTTTGTTTCATTAAATATCCAAAGTTATGCTAACCGGACAATGATCGCTGCCCATGACGTCTGCGTGAATCTCGGCTTTTTTAACATGTTTTTTTAAGCTTTCCGAGACCATCAAGTAGTCGATGCGCCATCCAACATTATTTGCACGTGCATTACCCCAGTGCGTCCACCAACTGTAGTGGCCGTTACCTTGGGTGAAAATACGGAAAGTGTCAACAAAGCCGGCCTTTACAAAGTTGTCAAAGCCCTCTCGTTCTTCGGGTGTAAAACCTTTTTTACCTTCGTTTGGTTTTGGCCGAGCTAAATCGTCGGGAGTGTGAGCTACGTTTAAATCGCCACAAAAAATTACTGGCTTGGTTTTTTCAAGATTTTTGCAGTGCTCTAAAAATGCTGGATCCCAATGCTCATGGCGCAGCGGTACGCGACTCAAGTCATCTTTGGCATTTGGCGTATAAACTGTCACAACGTAAAATTTTTCGAATTCTGCGGTAATTACACGGCCTTCGGTTGAAGAATCACGCTCAACATGATCTTTTAAGTTGTATTTTTTAGCGATTTCTTCTGGAAATCCAAAGGCTACGCTAAGTGGCTGGGTTTTACTAAAAACTGCCGTGCCGGAGTATCCCTTTTTTTCGGCTGAATTCCAGGTTTCAATGTAGCCTGGCAAGTCAACCTCAACCTGGTCTTTTTGAGCCTTTGTTTCTTGTAGGCACAAAATGTCGGGTTTGTGCTCGTCTACAAATTTTACAAAATCACCTTTACGCAAAACTGCGCGAATTCCATTTACGTTCCATGAATATACTGTTGTCATATTGCTATTTTAACCCGTTTTGGGTAAAGTTTGCTACACTTAATCTCATGAAACTTAAATATACTCGAATTTTGGTGAAAATTTCGGGCGAGCAACTTGCTGGCGCCGATGGCTCAGGAATAAACAAAAAGATTGCAAAAAGGATCGCTGCCGAAGTTGCCCAGGCAATCTCGGTGGGTACTGAAGTTGTGATTATGGTGGGCGGTGGTAATTTTATTCGTGGAGCTCAGATCGAAGGGTCCGGAATAAAGCGCGTGACGGGCGATTTTATGGGAATGCTAGCAACCTTGATTAATGCAATCGCGCTGAATGATATTTTCGCTGAAAACAGCGTTCCGTCGAGGATTTTAACAAGCATTGTCGCTGACCAAGTCGCCGACCAATACACTCAGCGCCGCGCACTTCATCAGCTTACAAAAGGTCGCGTGGTTATTTTAGGTGGTGGCGTTGCTCGCCCTTACCTAACTACTGATACAGCCGCTTTAAACTTGGCACTCGAACTTGACTGCGACCTTGTGTGTAAGATCACAAAAGTCGATGGAGTCTACGACAGAGATCCTGTAAGGTTTGCTGACGCTAAGCTCATTCCGGAGCTAAGTTTTACAAAAGCAGTAGAAGACGAAAATATTCGTGTCATGGATAAAGCTGCGCTTGCACTAGCGCTTGAGTATAAAATGCCAATCGTAGTTTGTGATCTTGACCAGCATGACAATCTTAAAAAAGTCGCTTTAGGCGAAAAAATTGGTACGTTGATTTCTTGATTTTGTAGTCTTTCGGGCGTAGAATCCTTGCAGATTTATGTCACGGCCAGAATCCGAAGTCTCTTTTTACAAAGAGCAAGCTTTAAGTGTGTTTGAACCCTCGCCCGAGGTTGTTAAAGCCGTTGATGGTATTGTGAACCAAATGGAGGCCGAGGCGCGTGCTGCCGGCAAGGAACCTAACGGTAAATATAGGTATATCGAGAGGCTTAGTAGAGGTATTGACCGTAATCCAAGAACAGGTGTTAAATACGCGCTGTTTACTGATCCGGATCGCCAAGAAGTTAACTCGGATACTGAGGCAATTTTGGTGCCGGGACCATTTGCAACAGACCTAAAAACCATGGTTTTGATTGGCGAGATGACCCGTAGAATCGCCAAGTTCGCCGATTGCCGTGATAGGTTTGGCAGAGTTTTACCGGTTATCATGTTTTCGGCACCGGTTGCAGACGCAGGAGTTAGGCTAAACTCTAGCCAGGTCAGACAGGTAAAAATGGGCAATTTTAGACCAATTGCCGAAAAATACCTCGAAACTACCGAAGAATTTATCCCCGGCCTAGAAAAAGTTCATATTATGGGTGTCTCGTTTGGCGGCGGCATGGTACCGGTTTTAGCGAACCTTGCGGTCGAATCAGGCAAACAAGTCGGCGGACTTATCATGGGCGTGCCTGGCAATATGAAACAAGGTCGCGGAATCATCGACCTAACGCAATGCTTTGCCAGTGAGGGTGCTGCCATGTCTCCCTACTTAAACAATCATCGGCAAGGTGTTTTTAGAAAAACCGAAGTTGCCGGTGTCGGTGCAATGATCCGCCAGGCTAGCAACAACTTGGCATTACTACAGGGCTTGGCAGCTGGAAGCTTTTTTGAAGATCTTAGTGTTTTTAATAAACGTTGCCCTAACGTGCCCTCGTACATGTTTTTTACCGACGGCGACACAGTAGCTAGAACCGAATATGCAACTGATAAATTAGGTGCTTTCACCAACCTGAACGCTGCTACTTTGCCAACCCGCGAAAGGCATGGTGTTGTTTACAATCAGCACATTTTGGGCCAGGCTATTTTAACTGCTCTATCCAAGTGATCTTAAAACTCGTTTGTTTTCTCGCTCGGTGTCGCGTTTTTTAATCGTTTGGCGTTTGTCGTACTGTTTTTTACCCTTACCAATTGCGATTTTAAGTTTTATGAAGTTTGTTTTTGTGCTCATACTTAAAGGCACTACTGTACTGCCTTGATTCTTTGCGGCAATGATTTGTGCAATCTCGCGTTTTTTTGCTAGTAACTTGCGCGGACGGGTGTCGACGGCGGTTGTTGATTTGCCTGGCTCGGTGTGAATTACCGAAAAACTAGCGTTAGTAAGCCAAAGTTCGCCATCTTTTACGTTTACGTAACTACCTTTTAGGGTTACACGATTGTTGCGGGCAGCTTTAACCTCTGGGCCGGTTAAAACTATGCCCACGCTAAATTCGTCGCTCAATGCGTAATCAAACCGAGCGCGGCGGTTGTCAATTATATTGGCGGTTGATTTAGCTTTCTTCTTCATCTGATGTAAGTATATCTTAAAATAAAAAAATCCTCGATACCGAGGTGAATAATTTTAGGCTCGTTTCCGCGAGCGCCTAGGCGGGTGCCAGGGCGCTCGCGGCCAACGAGGAGACTTAGTTTGTGGGCCACTGACCCGCGGCCTTGAGCTCGTCAATGACGAGCCCGCCGATCATGGGGACCGGGCACGCGGACGGATCCGCGAAGACCTGGAAGATCGTGTAGCGGCCGTTGTCGACCGTCACGCCCTGCTCCATCAGCTGGGCGCTGTAGAGCTTCCAGCTGATGTTGCGGGGGTTCGCGGTGTCGACCTTGCCGAACCATGCGGCGAACTGCTCGTCACGGTGACCGTTGAAGTCGAAGGTGATGATGAAGCTGTTCTTGCCTTTGGGGGTAATCGTGGCGTCGATCGAGAACGTCAGGTTGCTAGCTCCCATCTGCAGCCACTCTCCGTTGTGGAAGTTGCTGCTCTGCAGGGGGATGTTCTCGCAGTTCTCGATGCCTGCCGGCGCCGGGCTCGGGTTGAGTGCGGCGTACGGCGTAGCGACCACGGGGGTCGACTGGACGGGCTCGTTGGCGGTGTCGGCGCAGGCGGCCACGAGGGCAGCCGAGGCCAGCAACATGCCAACGTTGCGGATGATCCGGTTCACAATGTCTCCTCAGATGGGAAGTTTCTGTCGAAGAGTAGGGTTACCCTCCAACGTGATAAATACTATAACATGTTTATGTTAAAAAAGCAATGATTATGTACATAAATACACCTCTGTTAGCAAATAATTATGATCTGTTAAATAATTTCATGGGCTTTTGCGCCCGCAGTGACCCTTTTTATGGGGTTTGCGGGCGCAGCCTTTTAGCTTTCGAGCAGTTCGTACAGCACAGTTCCGACGCCTTCTGGGTACTCCGGTGTCATGCAGTGACCGTGACGCGGAACCTTGCTGAGGATCCGGCGCGAATACATCGTACCGGATGCCAGCATCCAGCGACCACTTGCATTCGCGGTGTTGATCCGGTCGTCGTACTCCCCTGGAGCGCTGACGAAGATCACCCGGCGAACCTTGCCGACGAGCTCGCCCGGTTGAACCGGTTCGAAGCTGCGCAGGTACTCCATCATGCCGAACGCCATTGGCGACGTCAGATGAGTGCTTCGTTCGTATGCGGCCTGGCTGGCCGGCATGCGACTGGCGTCGGTGGTTATCCAGTTGATCGAAGCCCTCTGACCGAGCTGCATCAGTGCGGTGAGGCCGGGGCCACCGTGCATGATCGATCCGATGATCGTCTGCCACGGCCGCACGTTGGAAGGGCTCGCCGGGCCAGCGTTGATGACCCAGGTGTCGATCGTTGCTCCGCGGCGCAGAGCTCCCAGAACGATTGGCGCACCCATCGACTCACTGTAGACGACCTCGGGTCCGTGTTCTCGGATGAAGTCTCGCACAGCCAGCTCGGCCTGCGCTCCGTCGAAGCGACCAGGCGCGTACTGGATACCAGCGGTCGCGTAGGGTCGGGTCCAGGGGGCCAGGATCTCGTGCAGGGACTGCGAGTTGCCGTTGTAGCCCGGCACGAAGAATAGATCCGCGTGTCCGTTGGACGATCGGAAGATCGTCGGCCGCGTCGGCGTAACGAAGTCCGCCATGCCTACGCCGTTACTGACGAAAAGCAGACAGATGACCGCACCGACAGCTACCCCGATCCTCCCAACCGGGTTTACTCGCCCGAACATCATGCACGCGTGGTATAGTCCCACGACGCCAAGTCCGGCGAGTTGCATGCCCAGAATTGTTCTCTGGGCTGTGCTCCAAAGCATGGAGCCACCTCCAATGTAGGACAAAGCTAAAAGGTACTCTTAGAGCTTACATACTATATAATATTTTGCACAAAAAGTATAGGTTATTTAGAGGCGAACTTTTTATAAAGATCAGTGATTGTTTGGCTGTAAGTTTGCTCTGAAAACTGATCTTTATTGACTTTCGCGGCCTCAGCTAGGGCTTTGATTTTGCTTGGATCTTCAACTAATTCTTTAATCGCTCGTGCAAGTTGCTTTGGTTGGTCGCCAGACAAATACCCAGCTTTTTTAAGGCTGTCGTTTAAGTTTGGGTCGCAGTAAAGCACTCCCCTGTCTCTGCTCAGTGCTTCGGCGATAATCATTGGCTGGTTGTCGTAGCCGCTTGATGAGATCACGACTAAGCTGTCTTTATCCATAATTGTGACCGTTTGATCTTGCGTTAAACGTCCATGGAATTTTATATTTTTTGCTCCCTCGGCCAATAGCTTGGCTTTTTCGAGTAGCGCACCCTCGCCAATGATATCGACAAAAAACGGTATTTTAGTTAACTTGTTTGCAATTAAAACTGCTTCGATAAATTCTAAAATCCTCTTCTCTGGCTCTATGCGCGATGGCCAAACAAACCGAACCACTTCTGGTAGAGGTCTTGGTGCGAGCTTACTGATTGCTGTAACCGGGTTAGGAACCACAAAACCAGGTTTTTGGTCGCGCTCAGGATTTAGTGCTTCGAACATATGCTTTGATGGGCAAATTAAAACGTCAGCTCGCTTGTTAACCACTGTTCGGATACTACGCAGGGCGCGCGAAGCACTGTCCTCGCCCGGAATGCTGTCGACCATTTTTAGGTCTGTTCCAAACAAAAATCTGTAAAAAATTTGAATAACTTTTGCTTGGAGTCGCGGAATCGGATAAGCGGTTTTCCAGGAGTAAGTGTGTGAAGTATAAAAAACAGGAATTCCCAGCTCGTTGCCTGCCCACATCGCGGTCTGCGCTAGACCAAATTCGGTTTGAATATGAATAACATCAATTTTGCGCTTTGAAAATTCTTTTAACAAAAAGCTTTTTAACTTTTCCGATGGCGATACTACCGGGAAACCTAGGCCCGGCATATTCCTACTGGTCACTCTAATAACGTGACTATCGTCAGTGGGCTCTGCTTTATCGTACTTTGCTGTAAATACAAAAACCTCGTTACCGCTGTTTTCGAGCGCTTTACGCTGATTAACCGTGGAAGTCTGTAAACCCCCAAGGCTAGGTAAATAAAAGTCTGTAACTAAGGCTATTTTCATACGCTTTGGCTATATTATAATATACAATACAAGATATGCGTATTGTTCTTGCATGCGATTTATACTGGCCGGCGATTAACGGAATAGCAACTTTTACCCGAAACTTAGCTAAGGGTCTGTCAGCGCGTGGCCATGAAGTTTTGGTGATCGCACCTTCGCAGGATGGTAAAAAATTTGTCGAAACTGACGACAACTACCAGATTGCGCGAACAACTTCTATCCCCTTCCCGTTTTTTCCCAATTACCGCATGGTTTTGAATCCTCAGCCAGAGGTTAAAAAAATAATTACGGACTTTAAACCTGACCTCGTTCATATCCAAACTCCGCTCGGACTGGGTTTAGCGGCTCGTAATTCAGCTCGAAAACTTAATATTCCTGTCGTCGCCACTAATCACGCGATGCCCGAGAACGTCCAAGACAATCTTAAGCAAATGAGGTTGATGGCGCCCTTTGCTGAACCGCTTGCAAGTTTAGTTAAAGAGTACGGTTTGCGTTTTCATAGTAACGTTGACTATATAACTATGCCAACCCAGGCTGCCGTTAAAATGTTTTTAGATGAAAAAGAGTTCAAGATGCCGCTCGAGGCAGTTTCTAACGGAATTGATTTGAGTCGCTTTTCGCCTGGCGAGGTAAAGGCGCAGTTTAAGAGTTACTTCGGAATCCCAAAAAATAAACCAATAATTTTATATGTTGGTCGCGTTGACGGAGAAAAACACATTAGCACCTTAGTGCGTGCTATGCCAAAAGTTTTGGCCGAGATAGATGCACACTTGGTGATTGTTGGACATGGTAATGATGCCGAAAACCTGCGCGAGCTTATTCGCGAATTCGACCTACTTAGTAATGTAACAATGACTGGCCGAGTTGACGACGAAGACTTGGCGCCACTTTACAGATGCGGAACTGTTTTCGTAATGCCCTCACCTGCCGAACTTCAGTGCTTAACTTTGCTTGAGGCTATGGCGACCGGTTTGCCATCGGTTGCAGTTAACGCCGGTGCCCTGCACGAACTTTGCCAAGATGGCCTGAATGGTTATTTGTGTAAACCTGATGATTCTAAAAGTATGTCTACAAAAATCATAGCGATCTTAAAAGACGAAAAACTTCAATCTAATATGGGGGTTCAGGCACTTAGAATTGCCAAAACTCATGATCTGGAATTTACCCTAACTCGATTCGAAGAAATTTACGCCGAGGTTTTAAAAAACTACAAGCCACGTAAACCGTTTTCGGCTAAGTTAAGAAGTTTCGTATCGAGCTAGCAGCTTCGGTTGGCGCCTCGTGATGAATCAGGTGCCCAGCTTTAAAAACAACCAACTGGGCGTCAGGAATTATTTTTACTAAGTTGTGCTGACTTCTTAAGGGTGCAATTTTATCAAGCTCGCCTGCGATCATTAGTGTTGGAACCTTAATGACGTCAGCTTTGTCGCTCGCAGTATTTTTTGTGCTGGCTTCAAAAGCTTCACGCAAAGTGTCGCGATCTTGAAAAGTACTAAAGTATTTTAAATGATTTTCGTGGATAAATTTGCGCAGCGCTTTATCTTTGGTAGTTGTCATCAATAAACTGGCGCCAAATATGACGATTTTGCTTCGTAGCATTTTTTCGCCCATTTTTTGTGGTAGTTTTTGCCCTAGCCAATAATATAAAACTGCAATCTTAGTGGCTACTTTTTGCGGGCCCTTTAGCGGGGGTTCGGCGATAGCGTTAATCAAAATCAATTTGCTGATTGCGTTTGGGTTTTTTGCTGCAAAATGGCTGACTATAATTGATCCAAACGAGTGACCCAATAAAAAGGGCTGTTCGGGCGCTACTCGTTTGATAAATTCTTTTAAAAAGTCGCAGTAACCGTTTATTGTATGTGGCTTGTTTTTAAGCGGAGTCGATTCGCCAAAGCCAGGGAGATCAGGGATGATTATTTTAAAGTCCGGCAAACGGTCGATTATCAGCTGCAAGCCATGATGCGTCCCCCTAAAACCGTGGATCATAACCAAGGTCTTAGGCTTATCGGCATTAAAAACCCAATACTTGACAGTGCTTCCAAAGATGTTGATCTGATTTTTCATGGGGCGTTTAATTGTTCGCGAACTTTCTCCCAGATACTAGCATCCCCGTTTACTTTGCGCCAGTACCACCATTCGCCGCCCCAAAGACTAATGTCCGGACTGCCGATGCGTCGCCCAAAATCAAACGACTTAGGAATTTGGTCTACGCTCATGGATCGGTTTTGTTCTTCGATGCTTAAGTTCTTAGTTTCTTCGGGTCCCCACGGCTCCATCTGTAATTCGTGGATAAAAATGTCGCGATTTTTGGTTAGTTTAATTACTTCAGCTCGTAATCGGTGATACCAAATTGGAGTCGGGTACAAAATATAACCATTTGGCACGGTTTTGTCGTTCCAGAGCCAGCGATAAACTGAGTAGCCGTATTTGTCTGGCACCGGTTGGTTTACCGGTATGCCATGCTGGTCGCTTAGACTCATGTAAATAGGGTGGTTTGGATCCCATTGTTTTACAAAATTAAACTCTTCTATTAAACGCTCTCGATCGGGCTCGCGGCAAGTTCCAAACCAATTGTTTACCGCTTCGTTTTCTAGTTGATAACTTTCGAGTGCAGGGTGATTTTTGTACCGGTTAACCACGATTTCCATGTAGGCATAAAGAGCTTGCTTCCACTCGTGGCCGCCTAGTAAATGTGCCCAACCGGGTTCGTGGCATTCTGGCCAGCGCGGCTGACGCATACCTATAGACAAACTCACTTTTGCGCCGCGCTTTGCTGCTTCGTCCATTTGCCAATCTAGTGCGCTAAAATCGAACTCACCGCGTTTTGGCTCGTGTGCACTCCAGTAACTAACTAGCCTAAAATTGCGTATTTTTAGATCATCTAAAAGCGCCAGGTAATTTTCGCGCCAGTCAAGATCATACTCTTCGGCTCGTTCTTTGACGAAACTTACGCCATATCTTGGGTTTTTTACAGGAGTAAAGACAAACGCATACAACAATGCGAAAATTACAAAAATTGTGCCTAAAATTGCCAAAATAACTGCAACAACTCTAACCCATTTTTGCTTAGTAAATTTTACTGGTTTTGGTTTTTTCATTTGATTATATTCTAGCAAACCGTTAGCGGTTTGGGGAGTTTCGGCTTCTTAAACCACCTGACGAATGCTATACTAAGAGTAAATGAAAATCGGAATTTTTACCGATACATACCATCCGTCAATCAACGGGGTAGTGTCGGTTGTAGATATCTTGCGCCATAACTTTACCCTATTGGGTCATGAGGTGTTTGTGTTTGCGCCGGGCGAAGGCTTACGAATCGAACAGACAGCCGACGTTCATGTTTACAAATTTCCCACTTTTAAGGGCGGTCTTTTCAACGATTTAAACACGCCGCTGTTTTTTCCGCCAATGCTTTTAAATGATATTAAAAAGCTTGATCTTGATGTGATTCACTTTTTGACACCCGGCCAGGTTGGCTTAATGGGGCTTTACGCAGCGCATGAGCTAAAAATTCCGGTTGTCAGTGAGTATTGCACCGATCTGTTTGAGTACGTTGAACACTATCCTTTTGCGTTGCCAGTTTTGATTACCGCGCTTTTGCTTTTGCCACTGGCAATCCCCATGACCAAAGATCAGTTATTTGAGCTTTATCGATCCAGTAGGCCGCGCCTCGGTATTGGCAAATGGAATAAAAGCCTGATTCGTGACTTAATGACAATCCTTCACAGTAGTTGCAATACGGTGATCGTGCATTCCAAAAAGAGCGCGCGCCAGTTGGCATCTTGGCAAAAAGATGAATTTAATTATCGAACTTATTTGATCCCTACAGGTGTAGATCCATTGCCTAAGGCAAACCAGACAGAGCGAGATGAATTTTGCAAAAAGTATAAAATTTCTCCAACTGACGAGGTTGTAATTTATGTAGGGCGCTTAAGTCAGGAAAAAAATTTAGATCTGTTGATCGACATGATGCCTGATTTAATCAAAAAGCGTCCAAATGCTAAGCTGATTTTTGTAGGTGATTTTGATTACCGCGAGACGCTCGAGAGAAATGCTAAGAAATCTAATAATGCTAGAATAATTTTTACCGGCAGAATGCCACGCGAAAAACTCGGAATTCCGCTAAGTATTGCAAAGGTCTTTGCTTTCCCGTCGCTCAGTGACACTCAGGGGCTAGTCTTACACGAGGCTGCATTGGCGGGCGTGCCAATTGTAATGTGCGATCCGTTAGTGAGCGAGGTCGTTAAAAATGGCGAGAATGGCTTTTACTGTAAAAACAACGCCAAGGATATGGCCAACAAGATTGCAGCAATCTTAAATGATGACAAGTTGCAAAAAAGCATGTCTGCGAAGGGTAAAATTATTGCTGGCAGGTTATCCGAAAAAGCTCAAGCTAAAAAGATTATTGATCTATACAAAAAGATTAGCTAGTAGTTGTAGCGGATTCTAGGTCGAGTGGGCGCATTTGCGGTTGATGGCCGATTGCCATTGTGATCGCTTTTTTAGCCATCTTAGATGTCACAAAAAATGGAGCCGAAACCTCAATCTGTGCCATAACTTCGGCAGGGATGTTGTGCTCTCTACCCCAAGCTCCCGGCTTCTCCCATTCGTAGCCGTAATTTACACCACTCATTGATTCTGCCACCGCATCTTTAGGCGCGTCCATTTCCCAGGGACGGCTAGCTGATTCTACTGCCATACTACTCCTTTAAAAAAGACGCCGTGAGCGCCCAATTGTTTTTACTCGCGAATAATAGCTGGTGGAGAGCTCACGCCGAAGCGGAACTCCCCACAAACATACTAATAGTCTATGCCCTCGTTTGCAAGAGTTATTAATAAATCTTAGAATGTCAGAATGAACAAAAATATTTTTAAGAAAATTCTTGGCGGTGTGATTATTGTTATGGCTCTGGCTGCTATTATATTTGTCGCTAGTCAGATATTAGCGCAAAAATGGGACTGGTTGATTGTTATAATCCCTGCGGTGGGGATTGCAATCGCAGGGATTATGCTAGTTGTGGATTATAAATTCAGCGATGCTATGGAATCAATCAAAGATGTTTTGGGTTTTTAAGTCTAACTGCAGGGCTGCTCAATATCACGAATGATTATGAGCAGCCCTGTTTTGATGATTGTCAGATCCGGCTTTCGTCAGATCCTCGTACCATCAGCGCTGGCCACTGCCACCGCGCCGGCGGTTCGAGCTGTCGGTGCCGCTCCGCAGGTGTGAGCTCTGCTGCTGTCGCTGCTGACTCCTCCCGCTGCGGTACAGCGAGGAACCCGCGTCGAAGGTCTTCTTCGGAACGCCGCCGCTCGTGCTGCCAGCCCCGAAGATCATGCCGATGATCCCGAGTCCCGCTGCCGCCTGGCGTACGCGATCCTTGCCAGCCTTGGCCATTTAGCCACAACCTAACCCCCAGTGAGCTACTTACAAAGTATCTTAATAGTCTATGCCCTCGTTTGCAAGGTATTTTTCGTCAAAATGATGTTTTATTTTTACCATGTTTGTAACAATATCGGTTTTTGGTAATAATTCTTTAGGGAAATTTCTGCCTGTTAGGCATAGACTTGTGTTCGCCTGGCGCGCGTCGATTAGTTTTTCTAAATGTTTTGCGGTAAGTAAGCCATCTTTTACGGCGTTGTTGATCTCATCGCAAATTACAAGGTTAAATTCTCCACTTTTTACGCTTTTAAGTGCGAATTCGTAAGTTTGTAACGCTGCGTTCCTATGGTCGTCATTACTCACCTGTTTTGCGCTGAGCGCTCCGGCGTTATAAAAACCTTTTCCACCTTTGTAGAACACTAATTGATCGCCCATAACGGGTATGATTTTGTTGAAAAACTTGTGCTCGCCTACTTCCCAGTGTTTAATAAACTGCACAAAAGCAACACGCCAATCTGTGCCGAGGGCGCGACACATCAAGCCAATGCTAGCGCTGGTTTTGCCTTTGCTGTCGCCAGTGTAAACTACCACAACGCTGGGTTTGGTTTTGTAATTCTTAAATTCTTTATCTGTTTCTAGGGCCATTGTTGTATTATAAAAGACTTTGTTCAAATGCCGAAAAGGGATCGTACCAGCCTTGACTCACCAAAAACGCTTGTAGTTTATGATCTAGTCCTGTTGCAATAAAAATTCCGACAAGAATAAAAATTATACCAATCGCCTTTTTAAACCACCCGTTGGGGTTGCTTGCCCAGTTTAGTTTTGTAACTAATTTTTGTCCCAGCAAAGAAATCAATAGCAAGACAGCGCTCAAACCGGCTGCATAAGCTACTAAATAAGTAAGTCCAACTGCGAACGTCGACGGCAAAACTGCCGCCACAATAAAAGCGTAGGTTGGGCTGCAACTTGCGAAAACCGGTCCAAGCGCCACACCTGTTAGGATGTCGCCTAAAAGACCACGTTTCTTACCTGCCTTGCCTAGTAATTTATTGCCGGTAAGGTTTAATTTTGCGCCTAAAGTCTCCCATAATTTTGGCCACAGCATGATCAATCCCAGAGAAATAATAATAACTCCAGATGCAACTTGCCAGACTTGGGTTGGAACGCTAAGTAGACTGGTGCTGAATTTCAATAATAAAGTAAAAATCACGATCGAAGCGCCCAGGCTGAGAGTGATTATGAATGGCTTTACGATTTTGCGCTCGCTCTGAACTAAGGAACCACCTACGATTACTGGTAAAAAAGACAAAATACAGGGTGCTAAAACAGTCATTACCCCGGCTACAAATGACAAAATTATCAACTGAATCATTCGATTCCCAGAGCATTTAGCACTGATGTTAACGCCGGATTATCGTACGCAACATGTTTTTTAATCAGACTGCCATCTGGATTAACTTGAACAATTGTGGTTTGAATTGTAACGCCGTATTTTTTCTTTAATTCGGTGGCAGTGTCGTAGTCTACTTTAAAAATTGCTATGTTTTCTGGGACGCCACTTTGTTCAATTGATTTTTCAAGAGCGCGACACTGTGGGCACCACGGTGCGTAAAAGAAGATTAAGTTTGTCTTAGCCTTGGATGTGGCCAATGTCTCGGCGCTGTAGTTTTGATACGTGCCGGCTTGCACTGGTGTAATGGCTTGATCTGGCTGAGTCGTAGGCTGGGCTGTTTGGATTGTGCTGTTAGTGGTGTCTTGTTGATTTGCGGACGGTTGATCTTGGGTCATGAAAAGTAAAACCCAAAGACTTATTAGAATAATTGCTCCAACAATTCCGACCACCCACCAGATCTTGCTTTTGTCCATTATTTTTCTTCTTTTGTGCTGTGTTTCGCTTTTTTAGCTTCTTCTAGAGCTTCGTCGATTTTTGGCTTATCGAAACCTATAATGATTGTATCGTTAATAGTAATGACTGGAGTAACGGCTTGACCGACTTTTTCCATAATAAACTCTAAGGCTTCTCTATCTTGGCTTATGTCTTTATCGGTGAATTTTAAGCCAAGTTTTTCAAAATATTCAGCGGCCAAATGACAATATGCGCAAGTTGGACTACTGTACATAACAATTGTTGGGGTCATAGTTAAACTCCTTAATATTTAAAGTATACATTATAATTTCGGAATACGGTAAGTACCCGCGGGTGCCGCTCCAATCATGCTGGAACGGCACCCAATTGTGCTAGGAGCGCGGCATGCGCTGTGCTCCTAGTGAGAACGCCCGCATTGCAGACGAGAAACCCTCACTACGGTACTCGAGCTCGATCGGCCGCATCGCCCTATGTTCGTCGCGAACCACCCCGACAAACGTGTCGTTCGTGATCATCGCGATCACTTTGTCGAGGCGCCAGTTCTCGTAGGCTCGCTTGAGGCCACGCGGCTGCTCGTTGTCGGCGAAACGCAGTGATCTCAGGAGCATGAATCCTCTGATGTTCGCCGGTCGGATCTCGTTCGACAGGTATAGAGTCGCTCTGAGGCCGGCTCCTTTGATCTCACGTCGAAGACCGGGAGTCGTGGTCGTGCTGATCTTGGCTTGTCCCAGGCGGACCTGGTCAGCTTGCCACTCGGCTACCTCGTTCGACCAGAGGTTCAGCTCCAGAGAGATCTCCACGCAGAATCGCCCGAGACCCTCCCATGTCTTAGCCGTAGCAAACCGGTCTAAAAGCCAGTTAACGATTTTCATTTCTCTCCCGCCTTTAGCGTCGGTTGGCGGCGTTCAAAGCTTTAGTGACCGCTTCGGCGTGATCGGTTGTCTCGATCTTGTAACCGAAGGTAACGGTACTCCCGCTTATGCTGAAAACCCCGTAGGTTTCCAGCGCCGACAGGATGGCGGTGACCTGGGCTCGCAATGTTGGATCCTGAACGCCATTGATGGTCAGGGTTGCCCACTTGCGTGTCACAGGATTGCTGCCACCCTCCTGCGGCTCGTTGGTCTGCATACCGATGATGATCGTCAGCCCGAACGGATTAGTTACGGCTACGTTCGCGGTTTTAAACGCTGCCGCCGACTTCCGACCGAGTTGGGCTGTCCACAAGTAGTGGGCTCGCACCTGACTGGCCAGCGCGTTCGCGTGCTCGTCGATCAAACCAGCAAGCGTGGTCGGATTGACCATTTAAGCCTCCTGCCCTCGAGTACTTACCTCTGCATACTGCAGTTTGTATATTATAAAATAAAAAACGGTAAAACTAAAACGTACCGAGGGGTTTACAGTAAATCATTCCTTGGTATACTGGGGGTAACTGATGAAAATGCCATTTGACACTATTGCTGAATATGCTTCCAAGGGATTTGCCCGTGTTTAATGCATTAACTTTTTTTGGAGCAGAGGGTGGTGTTCCGCTCGCTGCGCAGACAATTTTTAGTATCGGTAGCTTTAATGTTACTAATTCGATGTTATTCGGCGTAATTACGGGTGCGGCCGTTGTGTTGATTTTACTTGCAGCTGTTAAAAAAAGCCACCTAAAACCAACCAGTATGTTTAGTTTTACATTAGAAACTATTGCTGAATTTATCTTAAATACAGCTGAAGAGGGCTTTAATAGTCGTAAAAAGGCTTTAAAACATTTGCCGTTTCTGTTAAGCCTATTTTGTTTTATCTTACTGGCGAACCTTTCTGGACTAATCCCGGGAGTCGGTACGATTGTTGTGAACACCGAACATGGCGAAGTTTCGCTACTTCGCGCATTCACTACTGACCTTAATGGCACCATTGCTTTAGCGGTACTCTCGATTGGCTTAGTTCAGTTTTACGCGCTAAAAGAGCTCGGGATTTTAGGTCATTTAAAAAATTACTTTACAAACAAACCGTACAACCCGATCAACCTTTTTATGGGGTTGATCGAAGTTATGGGAGAATTTATTCGAATTATTACATTAAGCATGCGTTTATTTGGTGTTATTTATGCCGGCGAAGTTCTGCTTCATGTAATTGGGCAATTGGCTGGAGCCTTTGGATGGGCTGCTACAGTTCCTGTTTACTTCTTGGAGCTTTTCTTTAGTGCTATTCAGGCTTATATTTTTGTTATGCTCACGACTGCTTATCTAAACATGGCTACAAGTAGTCATGGCGAGCACTCTGAGCATGAGTCAGATCATTCCAAACCTGCTAAGTTAAAAACTGCGGCAGCGAATGAAAGTTAAGTAAAAACAAGGAGTAATATGGAAGTTGATCCACAATTAATTAAAGGTTTAACAATTGCACTAGGTGCGGCAGGTCCGGCTATCGGCGTTGCTTTAATCGGTATGACTGCAGTTAAGGCTGTTGGTCGCAACCCAGAAGTTCAAGGTAAGATACTTTCAACTGCCTTTATTATGGCCGGTTTGGTTGACGCCGTGCTTGCGTTCGTATTGTTAGTCGTATTTACCACAAGCTAAGGAGTTAAGCGGTGAATATTATCACCTTTTTTGCACATAACGGCGAAGTTCATGAGGCTTTAGCGGAAGCTACTGCCCCAGTTGTTTCTAATCCAGAAGTTCAACATACAGTAGCTGAAGCAACTCACGCTACTCAAGAAGCGGCTGGCGGCTTGTCGGCTTTGGGCTTGGACCTTCAGGCTTTTTTGTTTCAGCTAATATCTTTTACAATTGTATTTTTGCTTTTGCGGCAATTTGTATTCAAAAAAGTTATCACAGTTCTCGAAGATCGTCGAAAAACGGTCGAAGATAGCATTAAGCATGCTGCCGAGACCGAGGAAAAGCTTAAGACCGCCGAAGATAAAATCGCTAAGATGCTTAAAGAGGCTCGCGTACAAGCTGACGAAGTTGTTGCAAACGGACAAAAAGAGTCCGCGCAACTTTTAGAAGCTGCTGAAAGTAAGGCTGCAAAACGTGCCGAGACGATCGTGGCTCAGGCTAAAACTCAAATGGATAACGAAATTGCTAAGGCTCGCCAAGAACTCAAAAGCGAAACCGCTAAGTTAGTGGCAGTGGCTTCAGCAAAAGTTATCGGTGAAAAACTGGATGACAAAAAAGACGCCGGTATTATTGAGCGCGCCCTTGCCGAGGAGCGTGGCTAATGAAAATATCTCGTCGACGTTTAGCTAAAGAGGTTGTGAGAGCTTTACAAAGCACCCCTGAACACAAAGGAGAGCTGATCCAACAACTAGCTGCTCACCTTTTGGTTAACAAAAAAGCCAACCAGGCGGATCTGTTAATGCTTGACATAGCAAATGAACTCGAAGAGTCCCAAGGTCAGCTTGTGGCGACAGTGAGTTCGGCTCGTCCGCTCTCGGACGCTAGCAAAGTTGCAGTAGTCGCCAAGCTTAAAAAACAGACTGGCGCCAAAAATGTTGAGCTAAACGAAGAGCTAAAACCGGAGCTAATTGGCGGGATTGTCGTTCGCACCCCAAAATACGAACTTGATTCAAGTGTAAAAAGGCAGCTTAATCAAATTGCCGCTAAAGGAGTTAATTAATGATTAATGTAAAAGAATTGTCGGCTGAGCTGCAGGCTTCGATCGAAGGCTTAAAGCAGCAAAAAGGCCTAGAAGAGGTTGGAATTATCACTCGCATCGGTGACGGTGTGGCCTGGGTTTATGGCTTAACTGCTTGTGGCTTTAACGAAGTGCTCGAGATTGAAGGTTCTGACGGTTCAACTGTTAGTGCTTTTGCCCTAAACTTAATGGAGGACGAGATCGGAGCTGTAATTTTAGGCAACGATGCGCTTGTGTCGGCTGGTGCAAAAGTAAAACTCAGCGGCTCGGTACTTAAAGTCCCTGTTGGGCCAGAGCTTTTGGGTCGTGTTGTAGACCCGCTTGGTCGTCCGCTTGACGGAGCTGGCCCTGTTAAGGCTAAGGAACAAGGCCTTGTCGAACGTTCTGCTCCAGGAGTGATTGCACGCAAAAGCGTACATGAACCTTTGATGACTGGAATTTTGTCGATCGATGCCACCACCCCTATTGGCCGCGGGCAACGCGAGCTTATTATTGGCGACCGCCAAACCGGAAAGACTGCGATTGCAATTGACACGATGATCAATCAGGCTAAACAAAAAACTGGCGTTATAAACGTTTACGTTGCAATTGGTCAAAAAATGAGTAAGGTTAGCCGCCTTGTAGAACGCTTGAAGGCTGAAGGCGTTATGGATCAAACCATCGTGGTCGCCACTAGCCCGTCTGATCCGGCTTCGCTTTTATATTTGGCGCCCTATGCCGGAACCGCTATGGCAGAATATTTCCGCGACAACAAACAGCACGCGTTAATAATTTACGATGATTTAAGTAAGCATGCGGCAGCTTACCGCCAAATGTCACTGCTTCTTCGCCGCCCGCCAGGACGCGAAGCCTACCCCGGTGACGTTTTTTACTTGCACTCTCGCCTACTTGAGCGATCAGCAAAACTTAGCGATAAACTTGGTGCGGGCTCGCTTACTGCTTTGCCGATTATCGAAACTCAAGCTGGCGACATTAGCGCCTACATCCCGACTAACGTAATCTCGATTACCGACGGTCAGATCTTTTTGGAAGGCTCGCTATTCTACCAAGGTATTCGCCCAGCCATCTCGGTTGGTTTGTCGGTTTCGCGTGTGGGTGGCGCTGCACAAACTAAGGCTGTTAAATCTGTCTCGGGTGGCCTTAAGTTGTCGCTTGCGCAGTTCCGTGAGCTAGCCGCCTTTGCGCAGTTCAGTACTGATCTTGATGCTGAAACTAAGCAACGTATCGAGCGCGGGCAACGCTTGACCGAATTATTAAAGCAAAAACAGTACCAACCTTTGAGTGTCGCTGAACAAACTGCAAGCCTAATTGCAGCTGATGGCGGCGCGTTTGACGCATGTCCTACTGATCGTATTAAAGACGCTCAGGCTTCCCTACTTTCTAAATTACACGCAGATCATAAAAAAATGATGGACGAGCTCGATAAGGGCGATAAGCCATCTGATGATGTAAAAGAAAAGATCATGAAGCTTGGGCGTCAAATCGCCGAGAGCTTTGCTGAAGGGGCAACAAAATAAACCATGGCTTCGGTCCAGCAAATTAAACGTCGAATTACTTCGGTAAAAAGTACTCGCCAAATTACCAAGGCGATGCAACTTGTTGCTGCAAGTAAGCTGCGACGTGCGCAAACTGCTGCAGAACAGCCTCGCGTTTATAGTGAAACCGCGCGCCACCTGCTAGCTCAGTTAAAACAGCAGACTGATCAAAACGCCCACGCTTTTTTTAAGGAGCGTCCAATCAAAAACCGCACTTTGATAGTTATAACAAGTGATCGCGGTTTAGCCGGAGCATATAATTCGAATGTACTTAAGAAACTGGTAGAACAGCTTAAAAAAGACAGTGCCTCGGGTGTTAAGACTAAGTTGTTTTTGGTAGGTCGTCAGGCTGCTAAGTTTGTTGCGCGCCTAAAAGACATAGAAGTTTCTGGCGTTTTTCAGGATGTAACCGAGGCTGCGCATCGCAATGAACTTCGTGCTTTAATTTCGGGTGCTTTCGACGCTTTTAACGCTGATCAAACGGATTCAGTCGAGATTGTATATACTCATTTTATAAGCACCGTCACTCAACAAGTTCGCATTAAGCAGTTGTTGCCTATCACAAAACCCGAAACCGAAGAAAAATTTACGCCTATTGAATTTGAGCCGTCGGTTGGTTTTGTGCTCGATCAAACCGTTCTGCGACTTATCGAGGTTCAAGTTTTTCAAGCTATGCTAGACGGTTTTGCTTCGGAGCATTCAATGCGAATGCTGGCTATGAAAAATGCCACCGACAATGCCGGAGAACTTGCAGACGATCTGACCTTGGTATACAACAACGCCCGCCAAGCTGGAATTACCCAAGAACTTGCCGAAATCACCGGTGGTGCCGAGGCTATGAAATAATGGAACGAAAACATAGAGCATCGTCCGAGGGTTTTGGATTTGTTCAGCTCGAACCATTACCAGAAGATGAAAAGCCAAAGATTAGCGAAGCTAGACCGAAAGATGAGTCACCAAGAAGGCCCTTAGGTAAAGAAGCAATTGACCAAACGAACAAGGAGAAAAATAATGAATAAATCAGCAGACGGAAGAGTTGCGCAGATTGTGGGAGTGGTTGTTGACGTAGAATTTAAAAAAGGCGAACTTCCGGCAATTAATGACGCTCTAAAAACTAGTGTAGCCGACAGAGAACTAATTTTAGAAGTTGCCCAGCACTTAAGCGAGTCAACCGTTCGCACGATCGCTTTAGGTGGAACAGATGGTTTAAAACGCGGCGATAAAGTTGAACAAACTGGCGCTCCGATTAGCGTTCCGGTTGGCGCGCAAACTTTGGGTCGCATGTTTGATGTAACTGGCAATCCGATCGACGGTAAAGACGGTAAATTCAGCACTGTGGCACCAATACACAAACAGCCACCCGCCTTTGTTGATCAATCTGGTAAAACCGAGATTCTTGAGACCGGTATTAAAGTTATCGATCTAATCTGCCCAATTACTAAAGGTGGTAAGGTCGGGCTTTTTGGTGGTGCTGGTGTTGGTAAAACTGTTATCGTAAAAGAACTAATTAACAACATTGCTAAATTCCACAGTGGTCAATCAGTTTTTGCTGGTGTTGGTGAGCGAACCCGCGAGGGCAACGACCTTTACTACGAGATGGAAGAAGCTAATGTGCTCGATAAAACCGCGATGGTATTTGGCCAGATGAACGAGCCGCCAGGTGCGCGTTTGCGCGTTGCTTTGAGCGGTTTAACAATGGCCGAGGAATTCCGCGATCAAGGTAAAGATGTGCTTTTGTTTATCGACAACATCTTCCGCTTTACCCAGGCCGGATCAGAGGTTTCTGCCCTGCTTGGTCGTTTGCCGAGCGCTGTGGGTTATCAGCCGAACTTACAGCAAGAAATGGGTGCTTTGCAAGAGCGAATTACCTCTACTAAAAAAGGTTCAATTACCTCGATCCAGGCTGTTTACGTACCAGCCGACGACTTAACTGACCCAGCGCCAGCTACTACATTCTCTCACCTTGATTCGACTATTGTTTTGAATCGCGCCTTGACCGAAATTGGTATTTATCCTGCGGTTGACCCACTCGATAGCAACTCGACAATCCTTGACCCAGAAGTCGTTGGTGAAGAGCACTACACAATCGCACGCGAAGTTCAGGCAACTTTACAGCGCTACAAAGATTTGCAAGATATTATTGCAATCTTGGGCATGGAAGAATTAAGCGAAGAAGACAAAAAAACTGTAGCCCGTGCCCGCCGTTTGCAACGGTTCTTGAGTCAGCCAATGCACGTTGCCGAAATTTTTACCGGCGACCCAGGCGTTTACGTTAAGCTAAAAGACACCTTGCGATCTTTCCGCGAAATTTTAGATGGTAAGCACGACGACAAACCAGAAAGCGCCTTTTACATGAAGGGCAGCATCGACGAGGTTAAATAATGCGTTTGCAGCTTGTAACGCTCGACGGTGTTAAGTTTGATAAAGATGTTTATCAAGTGATTTTGCCGACAGCAACGGGGGCGATTGCCGTTTTTGATAACCACGAGCCGCTAGTAACTGTGGCTGTGCCGGGTGTAATCACGATTGTAGATAAAGCGGGAGACTCCGCTCAGGTTTACGAGCATTTTGCGTCCGAAGGCGGGATCGTCGAAATTAAGTCGCACGAGCTTAGAATTTTGGTTGACGAAGCCCTCCACAGCAGCGAAATAATCGAAGAAGAATCACGCAAGGCTCTAGAGCTAGCTCAAAAATTAAAAGATGAGGCTAAAGATCGGATTTCGCTAGCTCACGCTCAGACTTTAGTTGATCGCGAAACACTACGCCTTAAAGTGGCCGAGCTTCGCAGACATCGTCGGATAAAATAAACCTTTACGACACGGGCAGCTAGTGATATAATTCATTCGATAAAATCGTACGGCAAACGTACGCTTCTTGACTCACTACGCCCTTTTGGTCGCAAAGCCAACCAGCTGATGCTTGCTTTGCGGCTAAAATAGGAATTAACGATGTTCGAAAAAGTTAAAAAAAGTCTTGCGTCACGTTTTCATGATGTTGTTAAATATAAAAAACAATGGCTCTGGCCCGATCTTGGTGCAGGGTTAACAGTTGGGATAGTGGCTTTGCCATTGTCGTTGGCTTTAGCGATTGCGGTTGGCGTACCTCCGATATTGGGTCTTTATACAGCTGCAGTTGCGGGCTTAAGCTCGGCTTTTTTTGCGGGTTCGCCGTATAGTGTATCGGGTCCGGCAGCTGCAATGGTACCAATTTTAGCAGTTGCGATCCAAGAGCATGGCCTAAACAACCTACCTTTTATTACGATTTTGGCAGGTATATTTTTGGGCATTTTTGCAGTCTTAGGGATCGGCAAACTTATTCGTAAAATTCCCGAGCCTATCGTGCTTGGTTTTACAATCGGTGTGGCGGTTGTGATTTTTATGGGCCAACTAAACAGCTTTTTAGGGTTAACGGGCCTAGCTGGTCACGACGAATTTGTTGGTAAGGTTTATGAAACACTTAGTCACATTGGCGCTACTAACCTGGCCTCCCTTGCCATTGGCGCACTAACTCTTTTAGCAATTGTGTTTTTGCCGAAGGTTCCAGTTATTGGTAAAATCCCATCAACTCTTATAGCTGTAACAGGCGCAACCGTGGCAGTGGCTACACTACCGTTTCTTAATGGCGTTGCAACCTTGGGTAGCGTGTACGGTGCTTTACAGCTTGGTCTACCTCCGTTTATTGGTGGTGATTTGGACTTTTCAAAACTGTTAGATTTTAATTTATGGCCTGCCGCTCTCGAGATTGCCGCACTGATTGCCATAGAGAGCTTGCTCTGCGCTTTAGTTGCTGACCGCATCACTAAAAGTAGTCACCGCTCAGGACAAGAGCTTGCAGCGCAAGGGATAGCTAATATTAGCTCGGCCCTATTCGGCGGAATCCCAGCTACCGCCGTTATCGCCCGCACTGGCACTAACATTAAAAACGGTGCAAAAAGCCGCCTTGCATCTATAATCCACGCCTTGGTTGTGATTATATTCTTAGTGGCGCTCGCTCCTGTTGCGGCACTTATTCCCTTGACTGCTTTAAGTGCCGTACTGATTGTTACGGCCTACAAAATTGCCGAGATTAAAGAAGTTCGTCACTTCGTCTTAACAAAAGGCTGGCGCCTCGCTACTGTTCTACTTACCACAATGATCTTAACGATCTTTATTGATTTAGTAGTTGGTGTAGGTACCGGCTTGATTGCTTACTTTATTTTGATTGTCGCGCCTAATCTGCTTGATTCAGAGCTTGGTCACAGAATCAAAAGACAGTTTGCGTTCGCCAAGGTTAAAATCAAACGCTAGAGCTCGCTGCTGTTTAGCTGCTCGTTAAAGTATTGTTCGTAATTAAAATCCGAAGGCATATCAGTCTGTAAGTCGCCACTTTGATTTTGGTACTTGTCTATGTTGTTGTAGATATCTTGAAGCTCGGCGTCGAGATCGGCATTTGCAGGTGCACTTGTTGAGTCTGATGGACTAAAGTTTTCAAGGTTTGGAGCTGGGTTTACTAAAGAATCTAAGTAAGAAACTGCAATCGACACTGCGATCGCCAAGGCAATTGCCCCAATATTAGCGCCCCAATTTATATTATGGCCATGTAAGCCGGCTTTGTGCGCGTGGTCAATCTGCGCGTATCTTTTTGCGATTATAGATGAAACTCCTAGCGAGACGCCAACGCTCACAAAGAGCGAGACGATCATAGCTGCCATAGTAATTAAAGCGATATTAAGACCGATAAGTAATCCGTAGACTATACTAACAGTAAAAGATGCCACTGTGGCCACCGCCATCGCTACAGAAATTGCACCCCAAACTTCGCTGACTTTACCTTTACTAATTACCCAGCTGTGCTTTAATCCCGCGATTGGACCCATGTCAGAATTAACAACAGGAAAAGGTGACATTGTAAACCTACCAGTCAAATAAAAAACCCCTGGAATAAACGCAAGGACGAACAAAACTATAAGAACTGCGCCAACTCCGTCTGGCAGAAACGCAAAGATCATTAACGGTAAAAATACTCCTAAAAACACCGCTGCAAAGACCACTAACGACTGCACAAGCATTGGCCACATTCTTCTAATGGCTACGCCGAAAACCTGTTTAGCACCTGGCTTTTCGTTGTTGATAATGGTTTTACTAACATACGCAATTTGAAGGGCCTGCATAAACGCCACTAAAATGGTTAAGATTGCTAAGCACGTTAGCCCTAGCGTTATTGCGATTGGTTTGGCGTAAATCAGTGCGTTTGCGGCGTCTAAAGGAACTGGCGCCATGGTATAAAGCGCTTCCGCTGCTTTTTCTGCTCCGCCAACAAAGTCCGCAAAGATTCCAAAGGCCGAAACTAAAATTGCACCTATGGCTATTGCACCAACAGCAATTACTCCAACTATTACAAGAACTTGAATTCCAAGAATCTTCCAGATTGAGCTTTTACCATTTGACCAAAGAGTTTTTAAGGTCGGCAGTACAATTTTAAAAGGATTACTCTCGTAACCATTGCTAGCAGCGCCGGTAGACGCTGGTGTGTGTTGTGATTCCATATTTACCCCTTACTTGACACTAGCTTATCAAATAGAGATCGCTTATGCTAGATTTTTGCTAAAATCTGACGAACTTCATCTATATTTTTTGTTTCCATTAGCGAAACGCGCAAATCGACCGCGCCGTCAAAGTCACGAACGTAAATCTTAAAGAACCGTTTTAGTGGTGCAAAAGGCATCTTACGGCCCTGCCAAGTTTTTTCATATAAATCCAAGTGGAATTTCAGTAATTCTAAAAGTTCTTGTCTGCTATGCTCGGTGGGTAACTCCTCGAAGCAATATGGGTTTGTAAAAACGCCACGTCCGATCATTATTCCATCCACCCCAGTTTTTTTGGCGAGCTCAATACCGTGCTGCTTGCTTAAGACATCGCCATTACCAATTATTAAAGTTTGCGGAGCTATTTTGTCTCTCATTTTTACGGCTTTGGCAATTTCGTCCCAGTCTGCTGGTGGAATGCTCATATCTTTTTGGATACGCCCATGAACGGTTAGCGCCGCAAGATCTTGGTTTAATAAAAAGCTGATCCATTCTTCGGTTTTGCGAGTTTTAAAACCTATGCGAGTTTTTACGCTTACTGGCAAACCACCTTCCTTTGCTGCGGCGATGAGTTTAGCGGCCAGCTCAGGGTTCTCGATCAAGGCCGAGCACGCGCCGGTTTTTACAACATCCTTTGCTGGACACCCCATGTTAATATCAATCCCGGCAAATCCCATTTTGGCTAAATTTTTGGCCATAAATGCGTAGTGCTCTGGGTTTGTGCCCCAAATTTGCGCGACCATTGGCTGTTCGTCAGAAGTAAACAACAGTCTGGTTTCAGTGCTTTTGCGTCCAAACTCACTATAAAACGCCGCAGTGTTTGTGAACTCGGTAAAGTAAACATCTGGCGGAGCTGCTTTTGCTACAACATGTCTAAAAACCGTGTCTGTTACGGCGTCCATTGGTGCGAGCACAAAAAAAGGCTTCGGTAAATTTTGCCAGAAGTTCATGTTATGAATATTATAAAATAAATACAGCATAATTTCAATAAAAGATGGCCCGCGCTTGTGTCAAACAAAACGCGGGCCGGGAGTCACTTGGGGCAGTTCAGGGTCCTACATCTCATGGAGTGGTGGTGCATCGTGCTGCCGCACTTCAGTCTGTAGTCTTGGTTGTAGCAGGAATCGCTATGCTGGTGTTCCTGCATCCCACAATTCTGAACGTAGCAGCCGGCTCCGTGGACGTGGTTGTCCTGACCCTTACCCCAGCGTGGATCGCGGGGCATTTTTACCTCCATCCAGTTGACATCTAGCGCTAATAGCGGTGTTGGCAGCTGACATTGAGTGACTGTACTTATCCATCCACTCCCCTTTCGGTAAGCGAGGATGGTTTACATTATTATAACCTATAAATATTTACTTAAGGATCTATTAAACTCTTTTCAAATTCCAAAATGCCTTTGTAAGTTGGCTCAAACTTTGACGTATCTACAAAATCCAAATTTATAATTTTTTGCCAAATTGCAGTAATTAGCTTTTTAAAGTTTTCAAGTTCAAGCTCATCGAAGTTGAATTCAAGCTTGTATAGATCACCGCTTTCCGATGGTTCCACAAATTCCAACACACCTTGGTTAACTTTGTAACCTGCGAAGTCGCGGGATTCCTCGACCAAAATTTTATAGAACATGAGCTGCTGTTTGTATTTATGTAATTTTATTTTGTCGAAGTCAGTTTTGCCCTGCCAGCTAGTCATGCCTTTACCAGTCTTGTAATCCGTTACGACTACGGCTTTAGCTGTTTTGTCGATTTCCATTAAATCGATTGCGCCGGTTAGTTTAGCGCCATTAACCAGAATATTTTGGCTGTAAAAGTTGCGCTCCGCTTTTTGATTAACCTTAAAAGTATGGTAATTTTTTGCCAAATAAGCTTGTAGAACTGCACTACCCTTTTCAAGCTGCTGTTCAAACGTGGATTCCCCAAGACGTGACTGTTGAAGTTGAATTTCGAAATCGTGCAGAATGTCTTCGATCGGGCGTTGTTCTCCGGTCGCGGCTAAGTGAGTGTGCGCGCGTTGCAAAACCGCGTGAATAGCCTGTCCAAAGACCTGGCTTGGGGTCATCGCCTGCGGGAAGCGCAATAAATTTTGCAGCAAAAACGCTTGTGGTCCCCCACGAGTGACATCTATAAAATTATTTAAGTGAGTTGCACTAAGTTTGTACTTTTCCAGCACTGGTGCAAGTAAATCTTGTTGAGTTGCGTGATCGGCGCCAAGCCAGCGTTGTTCCCAGCCCGGGGTTAATAAGGAGAACTCAGCTTTCTCGTCGTCTGTGTGTTGGCAGCATTCTAAGGTATTCTGGTGCAAAAATTCCGCCAATGAACTCTGTTTACCGTTGCCATCGGCCGCGTACCAGCTAAGGTTTAAGTGGTGTTTAGCTCTAGTCATTGCCACAAAGAAAAGCCGAAGCGAATCATCGTAGCTGGTGCCTGCGGGTTTGATCGGCATATTATGCGGAAAGTTTACGCTACTGTTTCGGTGGCGTGTTTTTCGTCCCCAAATTTCATCTTGGCAGTTAATTACGTAAACCGTGTCAAACTCCAAGCCCTTTGATTTATGTGCGGTCATTAAAGTTACGTTGTTTTTAGTCTCTGAATGCTGCCCACTGCTTATAATCTGTGTGCCAGTTTTTTGATGTAAGCCCATTAGATCTACCAAGTTAGCTAGGTTGAGATCCGAAGTTGGGCGATAGTTCTTTGTTGCGCGGCGCAGGGTCCGTAGATCGGCTAGCAGTTTTAGATATTCCGCGGGGTGTTGGGTGAGTTGTTGCTCGTTAAAATAGTGCGCTCGGTAAGGTGAAATGTAGTCTTCGGTTAGAGTTTGGCGGTCTGGCTCTATATCATTGTCATCGGGGACCTGAATTTCCTGAGCTCCTATTAAAATGTCTAACATTTTATCAAGTGGCTCGTGAAGCGATTGGTGTGACGATACGATCAAAAATTCGGCAATTTCTTTCAATTTGCCATCAGACTCTAGCATTATCTCGAGCCAGAAACGTTTTTGTTTGTATGCGTCTATCGACAGCTTCCAGAGCTCGGTTGTTTTCAAGTTCCAAAAATCATAGCTTAAGAGCTCGGGCAAGTGTGACTCCACCAGGTCAAAACGCTGTTCTGCTAAATGTACAACGGTTTCAGCTAGGTTGAGTAGTTCGCGGATTTGAGGCTGGTCCAAAATGTTATCGCGACGCTCGTAGGTAATATTAATGTTTTGAGCGCGCAAAAATGGAACAAGCCTGACTAGCTGTTTGTGATTGCGAGCTAAAACGGCAATCTCGTTTGGCTCAGTGCCGCTTTTGATTCTTTGGGCAATACTTTCGGCGACCCATCTAAGTTCGGCGTCAGGGCTGGTAAAATCGTGAATTTGCGTAATCGTAGGGTTGGTGTTGTGTGCGTTAAGCTCTTTATTTATATTCTGCAAAGTGGTCTCAAGGCGATTATTGCCCTGTTTAATAACTGTTCGTGCATGACCTAAAATTTGCGTTGTCGATCGGTAGTTGTCGGTTAAAGTTATGATTTTTACGTTGCGCCAGCGATTAGTAAAGTCAATAATGTTACTGAGCTCTGCTCCCTGAAATGCGTAAATTGCTTGGTCATCATCGCCTACTGCCAAAATGTTTGGGCGACCTTCGTTAACTGGGCTATCGGCTAAGGTTTCTAGTAATCGGAGCTGGGCACCGTTTGTGTCCTGGAACTCGTCGACCATGATGTATAGATATTGCTCTTGTAAGGCGAATCTGAGCTCTGGGTTTTGCTCCAAGGTGTGGCCTACGTTGCTGACCATGTCATCAAAATCGAACAGTTGGTTTTCGACCATTTTTTTGCGATATTCGTCGTAAATTTTTGCCAGAGCATGTAGTTTTTTATTTTGTTTGCGATCTTTTAAAACCAACTTTCCCTGGCCGTTTTTTTCGCACCAAGAATTGCGCCAAGCAGTAATTGCTGTGGTCTTACCAGTAGCCAGAGCCTGATCATAGGCTGCAGCTAAGCTGTTGTAGCAAAGTGTGGCTAGATCGCCAAAACCATAAAGTTTTTCGGTACGTTCCGGGGTTAAATTCTGGAGCTCTTGCATGAGCTTTTCGATCAGTGGAAAATCTTTCTTGCTAAGACGTTTATCTTGAAATATTTGGGTGATTTTTGGTTCAGCTTTATCGCACCATGTGTCGTTGCTGTTTAAGATCGCCGCCAGCTCGTCGGGTAAAAGCCCTGCTTTTTTTAAGTGCGAGATTGCTTGCTGAACGTCTTTAATTGCCGCGAACTCGCCGTTAATGGTCTTGGATAACGGGTTACTGTGAGATAGTTGACTAAAGATTTCTTCGAGTAGCTCATAGCTTGTCATGTCATCGGCAGGCGTAAAGTTAGCCCCACCATAAAAATATTCAGGGTTTTGGTTAATAATTTCTGTTCCAAAGCTATGGAAGGTATGAATAGCTACACGATTACCCTCAGATCCCATAATTTTGACCAAGCGTTGTTGCATGGCCACCGCCGCAGATTCTGTAAAAGTTAAGCATAAAATGTTGCTAGGCAGTGCGTCGGTGTTCTTAACAATTGCTGCCGCTCGCATGCTTAAAAGCTGAGTTTTACCTGTGCCAGGGCCGGCAACTACTAAAACTGGTCCCTCAATGGTTTCAACAGCTTCGCGCTGAGCAGGATTTAACGCCTTTAACAATTGGTCGAATTGTGACATGGCATACATTGTAACCTTTATGGGTGTGTTTACAAAGCTTGTTAGTTTCTAAAAATCTGAGAAAGCTCAAGCTCTTGATCTTCTTTATTGTATTTAATGTTTAGCTTTGCAGCCTCCAAAACCTTTTGAATATTAGATTTCGTAGCTATGTTTCGCCATCCGATTCTGCCAATTAAGAGCTTTGAAGCGTCGTAAATTTCTAGCTCATCCGGTAAGTGTATATTTAAACTAGTTAGGTGCCTATGTGCCTTATTTGCAAAATCAATGCCGTTCAACCACTCTAAAGTTTCCTTGCAGTCTGATAGCTCTTCGGTCAATTTTAAGCGATGCTTTGAGGAAGCTCGAAACAAGCTACTTAAGCCCAAAGAAGTGCTATTTTTTCTACCACTTTCACCGAAAGCGTAGTATCCGTAGGTGTCCATCAATGTATTCTCAAGATTGGACAGAATTATTCGACCAACAACTATAAAAAGTGGCGTTAGTTTTTGTTCAAGTATCTCGGCACTCAAAGTCAACTTAAGAGTGCTTGTAATCAGCTCTTCTTTTGTTGGATTAAAATTAATATTCGGGTCATCGTGTATTTTTGCACTTAGATCAAGGGTATTCAACAAATCTAGATTTTGCCAAGGCTGTTCATCTACTTTGGCAAGTGCTTCGAAAATTTTCTTGTTACCGTGGAATAAAGTTTTGTTTTCTGACATCAGTTGTAGAAGTGCGACCGCAACGGAAGGATCGTCTGTGTTAATTCGCTGCTCGGTTAGATCATTCTTAATACTCTGGGCCTCTTCCGTATAAAGATCTATATCAAAGTGAATCAGGCCTGGAGCGAACGCACGACCATGTATAAAGTAATCCAGCCTACTTACTAACCCTCGGTCTGTCATAAACTGAACTAAGGCGTCGTAAAAAAGATGTTCATATAAATGAGCTAAATCAGTTGAGCCGCAGATTTTTACTAAAGTTGTTTTTAACATAGTCCCTGCCTTTACGTGGCTTAACAAGGTTAAAATAATACTAGATATTTTTGGGTATAGTGTCAATTGCGTAAGTCTAATTTACATAATTTATAAATACTATTGCATTAGCTGGGTTTGTGGCGTTATGCTATTAACAAGATATTGGAGGTTTTATGAATCAAATTGAGGAAAAACTCAATGACCTGTTTACTAAAACGGTAACTGCTAAATTGCCGGACTCTGGCAAGAGTATTTTAGTTAAGGCTATGCCTTGGCTTGCGTTGGTTGGTGGCGTGCTGTCGCTACTTGGCGCATGGGGTCTGTTCCAGCTTGCTACCTTTGCAAACCAGTGGACTAACGTTGCAAACGAACTTAGCACTTCTTATGGGTACGGGGTAACAACTCAAAACGTTAGTTGGCTAATTTGGGTTAGTCTGGTTGTGATTGTAGTTGAGGCAGTGATGCTGCTTGCTGCGTTTTCGCCCCTTAAAAATCACAAAAAGCTTGGTTGGGATTTAGTTTATTGGACTTCGCTGATTAACGTTGTTTATGCAGTGCTCTACATTTTTGTAGACTTTAACTTCTTTTCACTTCTATTCTCTTTGCTAGCATCGGCAATTGGTTTATACCTTTTGTTTCAGATACGAAGTTACTACTTGGGTGGTTCAGCCGCACCTAAGAAGTCTGGTAAGTAGTTTTACGGCAGCTTAACGCGTAAAACAAAAATTTTAAAGAACGCCCTAAAAATGGGGCGTTCTTTATATTTTGCCGCAGTATTATATAATAGTATTAAATGAACCAAGAATTGCTTGATGAAATCACTATCGAGCGGCAATGCCGTAAGTATTTTGACGTTGAACTGGAAGTCAAAGAGCTCATTGCCCGCGCGATCCCAACAAGCGCCACGTCTAAGGGCACTATCTTTAAGGCTGGTGGTCAAGTGTATTTATTTATGACTTCGCAAGGGATCCAACTTTTAGATGACGTGCGTAAAATTGTGCAACGTATGGGGTGCGAAGCTGCGGAATTTTTGCCCCTACATGGCGAAGCTGAGTATTTTGATCGCATTGCGCGCGAAAAGTTTAAGGCTATGTTCCCGGGTAAGCCAATTGTGAGCGATGACGATTTGCGCTATTACCGTAACCTGACTCCTTATAACCCAGCGTTAGTTAGGATCAGCAAGATCCGTGGCGAGCTTCGCGGTTTTGACGCGCGAAGCCATGTTTGGCGAAAAGTTAAGGATTACAGCTACAGTAAAATCTCGCCAAAACACTCCTGATAATTTTAGAGCTATAAGGCCCGCAAGCGCGAGCCCTATGCCACCACATTAGTACCTGTTTCCGGTTGAGTAGTAAGCGCAATCAGAGTTTACGGCTGCAACGTAACCGTCGCCACTCGATGCTATATCGGGTCGGTTAAGGTAAATCAACTTAATATCGCTACAGAGCTCATCGAAGGTGTTTTTACCGACAACACCATCGCGGGTTAAGAGTCCAAAAGCCTGGTATGCCACGACTTTGGCGTAAGTTTTGTCACCAAAAACCCCATCCACATCAAGACGTGGCTTAGATGAATACCTAAACGCGTCATTTGCCGTATTTAACATCCTTTGTAGATATTTTACGCAAATACCCCTACTACCTTTACGCAAAGTATATGGCTGTTCACAGCTAGCCGCCGAAGCCTGCGCAGGCATAGTGATTGCTCCCAGGCTAAGAACAGTAGCTAGAGCTGCCATCCCAAGAGTAATTTTTTTGAAAAAATCGTGCATAGATGCCCTTCCTTTTTATTTAACACACAAACATACATTATACATAAGCTTTATAATTTAATAATAAGTTACCTGCCCCACCCCTTGGCGAAAAGCCACAAATTTAGTATAATTACCCCGTTATCCCAATATATTGGGGAGTCGCCAAGTGGTAAGGCACCAGGTTTTGGTCCTGGCATTCGGGGGTTCGAATCCCTCCTCCCCAGCCATGAAATTATGAGAAAGACTACAGATTGAACTGTAGTCTTTTTTGCATCGAAAAAGTTCGAATCCCTTTTGCCCTAAAGGATAAGCAGTATCACAAATTGTGCTGGTTGTAAAATGCGAATAACAGGAGTAGATTAGATATAGTGTATTGTGCGGTGAGGCACTATGAAATAAAAACCGCGGAGGGCGTTATGCTAGAGACATTTTTGTCGGCCATTCATGCAAAGAAGCTTGTCGAAATTGTGTTCGGCTCCAAAGACGAGGGGGCAAAAAAACGAATTTGTGTTCCTTTTGATTTTGGTCCATCGAGAAGAAATTTAAGTCCAAATCCAGATCGGTACCATTTCTATGACCTCAACAGTCCGAACGGAAATCATACCCTTTCAATTACGCCCGATCAACTAGTAAGTATATCTGTTTTAGATGACACTTTTGAGCCAGGACAATATGTGACATGGCAACCCAATTGGTTTATTGGTCGAGATTGGGGCCAACACTCTTAGGCTGCGATGAAGCTTACAAAATTATTCATTCTAAACTACAAAAGCGCCAAGAATGTACAGCTTGAGTTAAAGGACGGGCAGCCAGTTACTATGATTGGCGCTAATGACTGCGGCAAATCAACCATTCTAAATGGCATGCGCCTCTTCTTTGATGAAAATTCCAAAGTCTACTTCGATGGAGACAGTACCAAAAAGCGTACATTATCAAATACGCCTTTGACAGAAGAAGAATTTACAAGCGTTTTCACAGATATTGGAATCCCAGAACCTGATGCGTATGACCGAACACAAGTATGTTTGGTTGCAGAGTTCGTGATAGATAAAGACTACAAAGATGATGAGCTAGATAAACTGTCGCGACATGCACAATTCTTGCTGAGTGACAAAGCTATTGGTGACAAGCTCTATGTTATGCGCGTCATCACTTCCACCGGTGCTAAAGATGAATACTTTGCGCTTACTGAGGATAGCTTGGATAAAGAGGGACAGCCCCTGGCGTTGTGGTTAAAAACAGCAGCAGACCTTACCGCAATCCAAAAAGCAAAAGGTATCGATAATGCCTCCATACTAAACCGGAATAATACCGGCAAGCCCACTAACACCGAGCGCGTTCAAGCAATATACTCAAGCGACACAACTCAGCCAACCTGGGCAAGATTTGACTACAAGAAAGACCGTATCCTGTTTCCGGAGTACAGATATCTTGACTGGAATATCACTACTGACGAACTAAACCAACTAACTGCAGATGTGATCAGCCCTATAGTCAAGGCAGCGCTCGAAGAAATCATCAACGATGTAACCACGAAGAAAGAAGCAATTAACGCTAAAGCCAACACATCCCTGGAGAGCATATTCGAGAAATATAAAGCTTCCTTGCCTGCAAGCCTATCCGGTCTTAGTACTAATGTGGATATTAAAGTAAATCATGCTGTCACGGAATTGTTCGTCAATAAAACCACGAGCGATAAAGCTATCCATATCGATGAACAAGGGGACGGAATTCGACGCCAAATCTGGTTCGGCTTAATTAAGGCAAGAGCAGACGAAGCAATCAAAGAAGATGGTGAAAAACGTTATATCTGGTGTTTTGATGAGCCAGAAACTCACCTGTATCCAGTTGCTCAGCGTGAGTTAGCGGAAATACTAAGCAGCATGGCGGCCAACTCATTTCAAATAGTAGTTAGTACGCATTCCACCCTCTTTGTTGATAGAACTGCATTGCGCGATATAAATAAGGTTTCATTACAAGACGGATACACCGTGATTGAATCAACGAACAGCACGGAAGATATCTTTGATAGTCTTGGCGTTAGAAATAGCGATTTTCTTTTTTATGACAAATTTATTGCTGTTGAAGGTCCGACGGAATATGGAATTTTTGACTATTTTTACAAGTTAGTTTACGGGCACTCAATGCTGAGCGATGGTATTCAGCTTTTAAATTTGCGCAGTAAAGATAACTCCGGTAATTTTGAACAGCTCGTTAATGATATCTTTAAAGACTTCCGGAAGCTGGACGCAAATGTAGTATACGTTTTTGATCGAGATTCAGGTAAATCCGAAAGTAATAAAGTTTTCCTGCTCGGCGCTATCAGTGATTTCGAGGACGAGCTTCCTAATGGCATATGGATACAAATATTAAAGGATATATGTGGCGTATCTATAACGGGTACCGAAATTGACGCCATGCGTGCAAACATAGATGTTAGTACAGCGAGCACAAAGCTTCATAAGCAGCTTGGAGATTTTGTCGCGGCAGATAATCAAGATCAAACACGCATCAATTTTCTACCCAGAAAAGGTGACGAGCTGGCAGGTGTGCTTCAGGCGGTAATAACCGATAAGTCTGATATACCTGAAACAATAAAGAAAATATTTGAAAAAGTCAGAGAGAAATAAACTAATGAACGAAATTATTTGTCCCCACTGTAAAAAAGCTTTTAAAGTAGATGAAGCAGGTTTTGCCGACATCTTAAAGCAAGTACGCGATCATGAGTTTGAACGTGAGCTTTTCGACCGCATTGAGATGATGGAGAAAGATAAGGAAAACGCTGTCAAACTTGCGGAAGCTAATACTAAAAATGAACTGCAAACAGAAGTATCCAAGAAGGACGCCGAGCTCGCAGAACTTAAAGCTCAACGCGACTCATTGGTAAATGAGCTTAAGGCCGAGAAGGATGCTGAAATAGCTCGTCTCCAAGCAATGGTTGAATCTGCTGAGACTGAGAGAAGACTCGCAGTTACTGAGGCGGTCAATAAGGTCGAGAAGGAGCGCGACGAACTAGCCCACGAACTCAAGCACAAAGACACCGAAAAACAATTGCTTGAAACCTCCCTCAAGGAAAAGTTTACCGCTGAGCTCAAAACTAAAGACGACATCATCAAGCTCAAAGATGAAGAAATTGAACTGCGCAAAGATATGAAAGCTAGACTCTCGACCAAGATGGTTGGTGAGACTTTAGAACAACACTGTGAAACCGAGTTCAACAAATTACGCGCCACTGGTTTTCAGAACGCTTATTTTGAGAAAGACAATGACGCAAAATCCGGTAGCAAGGGTGACTACATCTATCGTGAAACCGATGAAGCTGGCAATGAAGTCATCTCTATTATGTTTGAAATGAAAAACGAGGGCGACGAAACTGCTACGAAGCACAAAAACGAAGACTTTTTGCGTGAACTTGACAAAGATCGGATTGAAAAGAAATGCGAGTACGCCGTGCTCGTATCTTTACTTGAAGCTGATAGCGAGTTCTACAATTCTGGTATCGTCGATATGTCGCACAGGTTCCCGAAGATGTATGTTATCCGTCCTCAATTCTTTATTCCTATAATCACATTGCTGCGTAACGCGGCGATGAACTCCCTCAAATACAAATCAGAACTTGCTCTGGTTAAAGCCCAAAACATCGACATCACCAACTTTGAAGAGAATATGAACCAGTTCAAAGAAGGGTTTGCCCGTAATTACGATCTTGCCAGCCGTAAGTTTAAAACGGCCATTGATGAAATAGATAAGACAATCGATCATCTGCAAAAGACGAAAGATGCCTTACTATCTTCGGAGAATAACCTCCGACTTGCCAATAATAAGGCTGAAGATTTGACCATTAAACGGCTTACTCGCGGCAATCCTACTATGGCCGCAAAGTTCGCCGAATTGGATGAAGAGCCTAGATCCTAGCTCTATGTCTCGCGGCCTTCTTCACTATTAAGTCTGGCGAGTAGTTCATAGAAATCGATAAGCCCGTCACCAATCTCTTTTGCTTCTTCAGGCGTGTATGTTCGGCTGTTTTGTTTCTCCAAAATCAGACGAAGTTCCTCGTATTTCTCGTCGCTAATATCAAACATATAAAGCTCCGAAAAATATGATACAAAAAGTTATATTACCGTACCGTATGCCCAGCCAGATATTATACAAATCGTCAACTTTATGGTTGGCGATTTTATTTTGATCCTCGTTGATTTCTTCCATAGGTTCTCCGGTGTTTTGATATACTGTTCTTTATAAATTAGATCGGATTTTAATGAACACATTGATTATTGGTGGCAGTCGGGGCATTGGCTGGGAGCTTGCAAAAATCTACTCTACAAAGGGTGAAAAAGTTACTGTAACTGGGCGCAAAAAGCCTGAACATTCTGCAGAGCATATAACCTTTAAAGAGCTCGACTTGTCGAACCCGAGCTATATTAATGACATTGACTCCTTTGTGGCTCACGCAGAAAATGTTGATCGGCTTATATTCTCGCCTGGATACTACCAAGAAGGAACTGTCACCGACCTCGCCGAGCACGAAATTCTTGATATGATTCAAGTCTGTGGCAGCAGTTTCATATTTGTCGCTCGTGCAATCTTGAAAAAACAAAATAAACTGCAGGAAGCTATCGTTATTACGTCGTCTAGCCAGTGGACTCCGCGAAAACTCGAGCCTATTTACAATTTTGCAAAAGCAGGTGTAGCGCACTTTGCTCATGGTCTCTCCCTGGATGAACGAGTTGAAAAGGTACTCGTCGCAGGCCCTACTGGTACGAAAACAGCGTTTCATAAAGGACGAGACGTGGATATGTCCACCTACCACGAACCGGAATGGGTGGCGCAGCAAATATTTGATTACTCGCAAGATGACTATGGCTATAAGTTTATAAAGATTCTTCGCGATCCTGCATCGGTTGAGGTTGCGGATAAACGATAAGCTACTGCACGCGGCGGACGGGAAAGTTTGGAATCCATCCGCTCTCCCCAGCCAAGCATAAGTAAGTGCGATGGAAGACTTCTAAGAGGTCTTCCATCCGCCGGAGCAGTGCCTCTGTGCAAATATAGGCAGAGCGTCTCTGGTGTTAACAAAACTAGAGCACTTTTTGAAGGTAGAGGAAGATTTCAAGGCCAAAGACATGAGTTATCTGCCTACGAAAAACCGATAAGAATTGTCACCCCGCCGAGTTTTATATTCAATAAAACGGCCAGGCATGTTCACTTAGTTCGATTAATTTACCACGTACTATTTGCTATTTTCGTCCAACTCACCTATACTCCACTTCATGGCTACAAACCACAACCAAACTATGGACATGATGATGTCTCCACGCACTTCGCGGAGCTTATCCTGCATGTCCTAAAATAATTAACCAACGACAAGCAGCCTCCGCGAAAGCGGAGGTTTTTATTTGTCTAAAAATAAGGAGTAAACGATGACGAACGTAGTAGGAACAATCATAACTGACTGTGCGGATGGGTCGGCCAGAACGCGCCAAGAGCTCAGGTTTAATACGCTTTTTGGCGTAAAACCAACGTTCCTGGGTGTGGGGTCGTACTCACCAATCGAAGCTGCAGGCAACTTGCTTGAGCAGCTGGATGTACTTACAAAGTTCCCGCTTGCCGACAAGAATCGCCAAAATATTGTGCTGGTGAATGTTGCGCCCCGCGCCGAAGACATCAAACAAAAGTGGGATAACGGCACGCCGTTCTGCTATTTTCGTATCGACAATACACTAGTAGTCAGTACCTACGAAGGGCACTGTCTGGCATTAGTCCGTGACTTAGGTATTGCCGGTGAAGTTGAGCTTCTGGACGTGCCGACCGTGACCGCGGCTGCGGTTACGTGGGGTGATCTTTTGGCTGCGGAAGCGAAAAAGATCAACCACTCCCAGTTCCGGAGTTTGGAATTCCTGCCGCTTGCCGCCTACTGGCTATGGAAAGGTAGGTCTGTGCCATCAAAGAAACGATCGCTGGCAGAATTACCCAGCCCTCACAACCAAGTATGGCAGATCGATAACTTCGACAACGTAAAAACAACACTCTTGCCCGAAGATATTGATTTTGAACAAGGCAAACAGGTCGTATTACATAATGGACAGGAGGCAACTTGCTACCGCAGGCTTGCTGACGTACCCAACGGCGTTACTGCTTTAACGATTGGTAGCTCAGGCTATGGGCTACATCGTTTTCTGGAGGTAGTTATAGGAGGTTGTGGCAAGGCAGCAAGCGCGCACAGCTTTAGTATAGGCTCGTCAATCTTAAGATAAAATGGAGACATGCGGATTTTTTTCTTTCACTGCAAGGTATGATCTGAACGAGATAGTAAACGGCTTGGCGACAAGTATTGGTCGCCTGAAGATAAAGCCTATGTAAGTCGGCCGCCATTGATAAAGTAGTCGCCTTTTTTGAGGACGAAAAGTGCCCTACAAAACTTTCGGGACGGCGAAGCGATCGTAGTCGGGACGTAAAGTCTCATCCCAAAGGTTCGACTATAACCATCATCCTAGCCAAAGTATTACTGTAATGGGCTGCAATACCTAAGCAAGGCTTTTGATGTCGTTGATCTCGCCAAAGCGATCGACAAGTTTTTTGGTGTTCGCTGGGCGTTTTGGCTGACTCCTGTCTGGACCCATCGCAAAGAAGGCGACCAATAAGCCAATGATTATAGCCACTACTGTCACTATACTGATTGGGGATACGGAACCAAGGGTACTATACGCAACCACGAGCCCTATGCCAAAACTGACGGCGAGCGTTGGCAACACTGCTCGGAGCACAAAACGAGAGAGCGCACGGTTGATCTTTAGCCTATCGCCATCTGCGGGCGGCACATCTGACCAAGACACAGTGCGTAAAGCGTCAATCATAGCTTCTGCAGCCAGGAATATTTGCTTAAAATCTTCTTGCAGGCACAATGGATATGCCGCCAGTATGTACAGTCTGTTGCCGGTTATAGCGATATCGAATGTCGGTGCATATTGCAGTAAGGTATCGACGAATTCGTCGGTAAGGATTGTTTTTGTAACTGCTTCTTTGTAGACACCTGGAGTATAAACGGCAAAGTAATCGTCTAATAACTCATTACCTGTCGTTGTGCGCTGGCCGGCATCGAATCGTACCGGGCGACCAAAATAGCCACTGGCCTCGTGGTCGAGTAGCGCACATATTGCAACTTGCGGCACAGTGTGTGGTAGCGTAATGGCCGCAAACGTACAGTATTCGTAAACCTCGCCAGGCGAAAAACGAATGGTCGCTACACTAAAAGGCGTTTGCGCATAACTACCGTCAAAGCGGTTTAGGACTACAGCGCCGAGCGGCCGAGCATCGCTGCTAAATTCATTCATAACAGGCTCGTTGCCATCATAATCGGCTTTGGGCGCGTAGGTTAGGTTGTTGCGTTTGGCAAATATACGGAGCTCGTCCGTCGATGCGGGTTTTAGCGCTCCCAAGTCGTTAAAGCCCGTAGGCCGTTTTGATATGTCTGAAAAGTCGAAAACTGACTGTTTGATTTTGCTCATACTATAAGTGTATCAAAAGTTTATAGCACGTATCTTACGACCGGCCTCACGTTCAAATCCTTCTCCCCTTTTGACGTGAGTCTGACATATCTGCCCAATCCTGTTAAATGCTGGTACTATTGTCCCCATGAGTAGCGGTATATTGACTTACAATGGTCAAATTTACTATGAGGTTGCTGGTTTTGGCGAACCGATTGTTTTTGTTCACGGCTTTACGCTCGATCACACAATGTGGAGCCCGCAAGTCGAGTTCTTTAGCAAAAGCCATCAAGTCATCACCTATGATGCTCGTGGATTTGGAAAGTCTAGCTTGCCTAACGGCCTCTACGATCATACTGCCGACCTGCGCGCCCTGCTTGATCATTTGGGTATAGAGCAGGCTCACTTTGTCGGATTGTCTATGGGGGGACGTATCGCTATTAACTTTTCTCTTGCGCATCTTAAGATGGTGAAAACTTTGACGCTTATGGATTCTGCCCTCGATGGCTATAAGAGCGAAGTTGATTGGAACGTTTACGTTAAAGAACAAGGACCTGAGAAGGCAAAGAAAAACTGGCTTAATCACGAGGTCTTCACAATGACGCAAAGGCGACCAGAAGTAGTCGCCGCCTTGGGTGCAATTGTCGAAGGTTATTCCGGTTGGCACTGGCTGCATCGCGATCCGCAAAACCCCGCCAGCACCCATGCGCGTGATCGTTTGCACGAAATCACTAAGCCGACGCTTGTTATAGTGGGCGAAGGTGATCTGACTTACTTTCATAATATTGCCGATGTGTTAGCAGCTGGCATTCCTGGTTCGCGAAAAGCAATCGTGCCAAATGCCGGACACATGGTAAATATGGAGGCGTCCGACGCGACCAACGCCTTACTTGCCGACTTCATTGCCAAATTCTAGCTTGTAAAGCTTGTTCTAAGTGGGGGTGTGATAAAAAAAGAACAAAGCCCATGATTAAGTTCATGGGCTTTGTGGGCATAAAGCAGCCTTTGCTTTCTGTGATCATCATCTCGGTTATCGATTTAGTGGCTTTTTGGATTACTATTCGAAAGACCTATCATCTTCCATACTCCGAGAATCTCGCCCAAAATTTTATGAGCACTGTCAAACATGTACTGACGATTGGCGCACAACAGCAATTTAGCTGGGTAACATTGCTATATCCTGCTTCTTTGGCGCTTACTACCGCGGGCTTTACCATTATGATTCTTGTTCGCAGACAGCAAGTAGCTCCGCCAAAACACGAGTCCAGTGAAGTTCTTCCTGGATAATGGCTCGCCACTCCTGCGAAGTCACTCCCACATCCCCGGTAGGGTATTCCGAGGGTGAACTTGATTTGAGACATGAAAATATCTTGCCTGTCATCAGTTCGGCTATGCTACAATTAGTTCATACAGTTCATTAAATAATTGTGCTAACTTAAAGGTATGATTGAAAAACAACTGCTTAATTCCCTCTTAGGCAAGATACGCCATGGTGGCGTTGGCGTAACGTATTGGGACGGCGATTCGTTCACTTTTGGTCCGACAGAGCCATACTTTCATTTGCATATAAAAAGCCCCAAAGTAATTAGAGCAATTTTTAAAAATATGTCATTGGGCTTTGGTGAGTCATACAGCGATGGATCGATCGAGGTCACCGGCGACCTTAGAAACATTGCACGCTTGGTGGCTGAAAACCAGAAAGCCTTCGCTGCACTAAGTAAAGCGCTGCGTAAGGTAACAGTTCGTAAGAATATTCAGAGCAAACAGAAATCATACATTGCTCATCACTACGACCTGGGCAACGATTTTTATAAGCTGTGGCTCGATAAAAGCCTTACATATAGTTGCGCATATTTTAAAACCGAGAACGACACACTCGAAACCGCGCAGGCTCGAAAAGTTGATTACATCTTACGGAAGTTGCAACTACAAAAGGGCTCAACGTTGCTCGATATTGGCTCGGGCTGGGGTACTCTTCTTATTACTGCAGCAAAAAAATACGGAATTGTTGGACACGGTGTCACGTTAAGTGAAGAACAGCTTGCACACGCGCGCGAAGCGGCAGAGCAAGCAAAGGTGTCAGACAGGGTTACGTTTGAACTCGCAAATTACCAAGAGTTACCTAGCCGTGGTCTTATGTTCGACCGAATTGTTAGCGTTGGTATGTTCGAGCATGTTGGCCAGGGTAACCACAATGACTACTACCGCGCTATCGATGCAATGCTAAAACCTGAAGGCGTTTCTTTACTCCACACCATAACTCAGCAGACCGAATTGCCTGTTGATCCGTGGATAGATAAATATATTTTCCCTGGCGGATATCTTCCTTCAAATCGTGAAATTGTGCAAGCGTTTCCGGCCTATAATTTTCGACTTATCGACTACGAAAATTTGCGCATTCATTACGCAATGACATTAGAAGAATGGATGAAGCGGTATGAAACGCATCGCCCGGTGGTTATTAAAAAGTTTGATGAGCGTTTTTACAGGACTTGGCACCTTTGGTTGGCGAGTTCGGCAGCCGGATTTCGGTATGGCGAGCTTGATTTGGGCCAGTACGTTTTTACAAAAGGACCACAAAATAACCTACCTCTGACGCGCGATTTTTTGTATTCTTAGATATGCCATTCGGGCGGGAGAAGACTACCGATCGGCTATTTGCTCTAACAGCTGCGGCCAATCTTGAATTTGCCCGGTTGAGGCCCCGGTGCGGACAATGACTGTATTGTTGGCTGGTGACACGTAGATAAATTGTCCGTACTTACCGCGGGCGTAAAAATCGTAGGAACCATCACTTTTTCGATTACCCCACCAGTAGTAACCATAGGCGTTGCTGTCGTGCCACCCCTGAAAATAGCTGTCGGGCTTTTCTTCCATAAAGGTCGAATCGACGACCCATGCTTCAGGGATGACCTGGCTGCCATTTATGATGCCTTTTTGCAAATAAAGCAGGCCGAATCTGGCAAAATCACGGCTTCGGGCATTAAATCCGACTGCCGACTGAGCGAAGCTGCCTGTCTTGCTGTCAAGGCTCCACGAAGCTGCATACTCCATCCCGGCCGGCCTCCACAAAACTTCTTCCGTAAATTGTGCCAGTTTTTTACCTGTGGCGCGCTCCAAAATCATCCCCAGAACTTGCGGTTGAATGTCGTTATAATGCATGTGTACGCCTGGTGTTTCTGCCGAACGAAAATAATCCAAAACAAGTTGCTTTAACCGAGGCGACCAGTAGAACTTGGTATCGTCGCCTGTTAACCCTCCTTTGTCGTCGTAGGCGTTGCCGGCTGTCATGGTAAGTAGGTCGCGTATAGTCATATCGCCCGAGATATCATCTTTCAGCTCGGGCAAGTATTCCACAACGCTGTCATTCACACTGTTAATGAATCCATCTCGAATGGCGATACCGGTAAGCGCCGACATGAACGATTTAGCTGCCGACATTGAGGTGTGGATCGTATCTGCCGTGGTGCCTTGTGCATATGCCTCATAAACGATTTGCCCGTTACGGACGACAATGAATGAACTAGTATCACTGTCGGCCAAAAATTTCTCCATATTCGGACCAATTTGCTCGGTTGCGCCGTCACGATAATAGGACACTGCGGCCCATGCGGTAGCCTGCCCATCATTACCCGTCGTTGGAAGCGCCCCTATATGCGTTGGATCATTGGCAATGTCGGCTCTTGGGAACACGTCTCGCCAATCGGTCACTTGCGAGTCACCGTTAAAGATAACGCGCCGCAAATATTCAGGTGTCATGTAGTTTGGTGCAAACAGTTGCCAAGCCAAAAACAGCAACGTGATCACTCCAAATATCAAAAGGCTAGCCCGTATTGGTTGCTGGCGCAATAATCTTTTAGCTTGGTTGTTAGTCATGCTCGTTAAAAATACATTGTAGAGCTATTTAATTAATGAGTGCTTAGCCTAGGTCTGACTTCTTGAAAGCTTCAAAAGTTGTGCCCGGAACAAACACAAACAGTTTCATATCATCATTGAAAACTGCTTGAGCACCGCACTTATTGGAGATGCTGTCTAAAATTGTATAGATGTCTTCTGCGGGTCCTTTTCGTAGCTCCATAGAACCATCATCGTCCAGTTTGTAATCGTAAGGTTTGACTTGGCTTACAGCTTCGTCGAATTCTTGCTGTGTTGGGGCACGGCCACTCCTATCCAATACCGATGCTTCGTCGAGGTAACTTTTAATTTTTGTATTTGAGCTTGGAAAAACATGTAAGTAGTTTGACATGACAGTAGTGTAACATACTAAGCAAAGGCTTAATACGACCGACATCTTCAACTCAACTAGTCGCCACAAGAACTCTCGTGTAGTGGCACTAGATTGTTAAAACGTGCCTGAATCTGTTCTTTTGTCGGTTCTTGTTCTTGTGCGAATATAACGACATTGCCAATTAGGTTATTTATACGGCTCAATTCTTCCTCCGATTTATCAGAAGGATGCTCATCTGCAACTCCCCCGTGTGCGTACGCTTTTTTAAAAAACCAGTCCAAGGGGTTGAATGATGTTTCCTCGCCGTGCCCAATGTTACTCTGCTTGCCGAAGAATGTTTCAAGGTCCGACTCAATAAACTTGCCCCAATCTTTCTGTTGGTAGTTATTTTTGTCGCCAACATAAATGTAGAACTTTGCGCTCTCGGGCGCAGCAGGCAATAGCTTGCCATATATTTTTACCTCGCTAGGTATGAGGCCGGCATCATAACGCCATCCCAATAGTTCGTCGCTGCCACCAATAAAATTCCAGCCAAAATATTTAAGGAACTCGCCGCCCGTCATACCATTCCAATGTACGTGAGTTAGTTGGTCTGTCTTATCGTGAAAATCAATTGGTGTTCCACCAACTGCGGCGCTACAGGCAGCAGATGCGCCTGTCACTTTTTGAAACTCGTCCTCGGAAAAGTCTACCGCCTTGCTATCAACCAAAACCTGTGTACGGAAATGATAGTGTTGAAAAGTGGGCTTTCTAATGTGCTCGGGAGTTGAAGCGTATAAATAGCCGTATAAACCGCCCACAAGTATAAATACGCCGACCATGCCTGCAGCAACATAGAATATGATTTTTTTCTTTTTAGAGCGCTTTATTTCTTTATGCTCTTGAAGATCATGACTCTCACTCATATTAGCTCCTTAAATATTGTCACTTGGCCTTGTGTGGAACGGATTGCCAGAGATAGCCTGCATTATAGCAGGGCTAAAACGCTTTTTGATGTGACAGCGATCACAGACATCATCTTGAAGTGGTCGTAACCTTACATCTCGACAAACTGCTCCACTATTTCCTCGCTAGGTCGCACATCTCCATAATTCCTATAAAAAGTCGCTAACGTGGCCTCGTGTTGTCCGTCTTTGTGGCCCCACATACAGTCGCTTACTAATGTTACCTCGTAGTCGAGCTCGCTGGCGTCGCGCGCGCTTGCTTCGCAACACACATTTGTAACTGCCCCTACGATTAAGATTGATTCAATGTTTCGCGCCTGAAGCTGATCGTGAAGATCTGATTTACCTGGAAAAAACGCGCTCGCGCCGCGCTTTGTTGCAAATATATCCCCGGTTTGCGTTTCCAGTTCGTGCCATATTGTGCGAGCCTTCCCCTTTTCTGCTCCTTCTTCTTCGTACATGGCCGCCAGCTCGTCACCATATATTGCGCGGAATTTTTTAGATGCATTGCCAATTGGCGTAGTTACCCAAGCCACGGTTCCGCCAGCTGCCTTAAGCGCTTTTGCCAGTTTATTGATTTGTGGTACAAACGTCTTGATTTCGTCGTCTACCCGCGTTACCGTTCCTGTGTCTAAATCAACCACAACAAGTGCGGTTTTAGTTGGATTGAGCTCTGGGAAAGCGTGCAGCTGGCCGCGTCTGGCAACAACCTTGTCTACGATAGATTGTTTAATCCCACTGGGGTGAACCTGGTTTTTTTGAGACATAAAAATATCCCCTCCATTTTTGTTTATTGTAGTTTTTTATTTTAGCCTCTCACAGCTGACCTTAGTATAGCGATCGTAAAAATGTGTGGATAGTGTAGTATTGACAGCGAAAGTCCTGGGAATGGCTATGGGCGGTTTTTTACAATACTGCCACTGCCTTTTTGATTATAATTATCAACATAATATTGAGGAGTCTTATGATTTTAGTTACTGCAGCCACAGGACGCCCAGGCTTAACTGTTGTTAAAGAGCTGTCACGCAATAATATTGCTGCTCGGGCTTTGTATCGCACTGTCGAAAAAGCAAACGTTTTAGATAATCTGCCAGGTATTGAACCTGTCGAAGGCGACATGATGATGCCGCACACGCTCGGTAATGCTCTAAAAGATATTGACGTAGTTTTAATGATTTCTGGAGCTGGGCCAGAACTGCTTGAAACGCAGATTACGTTTATTGATGCTTGCAAGGCGGCAGGCGTTAAACACATTGTTAAATTTAGTGGCGAAGATTCTATTGTTGGATTTGATGCCGAAAAGTTCCGATCTACGCGTAATCACGCTCAAATTGAGCGATATCTTATGGCATCAGGTATGGCCTGGACTATTTTGCGTCCTTCTCAGTTTATGGAGGTATATCTCGAAGAAGTCCCAACAATCGTGGCCGAGGACGCCGTAATTTTGCCTGCCGGTAATGTTACCATGGCACCCGTTGCCCTTGTTGATGTCGCAAAGATTGCAAGCGCGATTCTACAAGATTATAAACGGCACGCCTCGCAGATTTATAAAATTACCGGCCCCGAGGCGCTTACTATTGCACAAATTTGCAGTGATATTTCAGAAGCACTTGGTCGCACAATTACTTATGTTGATTGTAGTATCGAAGAAAAAATAGAGCGTTGGCTAAAGCTTGGTTATCCAGAAGTGCGTGCACGTGTGTTTGCGCAGCTTTGGGCAGAGAGGAAAGCCAAAGGTATTTCTAAGACGTATCTTGGGACGCATGACTGGTTTAACATACCTCCGACAACTATGAAACAATTTGCAAGCGATAATGCCGCCGCGTTTAAGGGTGAGGTTGGCATTCAAATGACGGCGGGGATAAAGTGAATCTTGGTGTAGTACATCGGCTTGTTGAGCCACGTTAATAACAACGGAGGATATATGAAAAAAGAACTATTGTTTGGGGGAGTCGGTCTGCTGGCTGGCATTGGCATAACCTGGGTTGTTGCTACAGTCTCGGTGAATAATAATTATACTAGCATGATGAACGCTATGGGCATACATACTCGAACAGACGTGCAAGGAATGATGGATAACGACGACATGACAATGAGCGAAATGTCGGTTGGCTTGCAAGGTAAAACTGGTGACGACTTCGACAAGGCGTTCTTAAGTGGCATGATTGCCCATCACCAAGGGGCAATAGAAATGGCCAGGCTGGTTCGGGCGAATACAAAGCACGACGAGCTAAAAGTTATGGCTGACGATATTCTGACTGCTCAATCTAAAGAAATCGATCAAATGCAAACTTGGCAAACTGACTGGGGCTATAAAATCACTCCGCAAAGCCACCAAATGGGCCACTAGACATCACTTAGTGTTCGCTAAAAAATTGCCAGATAACGCTCGTTGCATCGAGTGCCTTGAAAGGCGGATCCAGTTCTATTAGCTTCCGGCCTACTGGCTTTTGTTCAGCTCCACCTGGCCACTGATGTCCTGCACCATCTATGGTGACGAGCGTTACATCTCGTCCTTCGGCGCAACTGGACTGCGAAGTCCTAACCTGTTCAGAAATGGTATCGGTTGGTGGTTTGCAGCTATCAACTTCGCGCCACATAGCTATGAGGTCTGGTATAGAAGGTCCTGTAGTATTGGCAGGCCTGTCGCCGGTTCCTGCATTGTTACGTTTCCCGGGGCCGCCGCTATATGGAAAGGTTTCATCGTCTGCGCCATGTATATGAATTACGGAGGTTGGGTTTGGCGCCGGACATTCGCCGAGCATGTCAGTTGAGACTGGTGCTATGGCGGCAAAAATATCAGTATCACATGCCATACGGTATGCCAGGGCGCCACCATTTGAGGTGCCGGTAGCGTAAATTCGTGACGAATCTATAGAGACCTTTGAGGAAATATCGGAAACAACCGAAGTAATAAAAGCCACATCGTTAATATGATCTTTGGCTGGTGGACCACAGCAGTCACTACTTACCGACCATGATCGCTTGATACCATCCGGATAGACTACAACAAACTTTTCAGCATCTGCCTTTGCATCCCAGCCGTAGTCTTCTTCGGCTTGCTGTCCGGTTCCCAAAGCCCCGTGCAGCATTACAACGAGCGGAACCTGGCCCGCCGGCAACGAAGCGGGTACGTATAGACGATACGTGCGTTGTAGTCCATCTACAGTTAGTGTATAAGCCGTTGCCCCTGGCTTTAGTTGATGATTATTCCGAAATATTATAAAAGCGATTGATGCCGCGATGGCTAAAACTAATAAGATTAACGCGTAAATCAAATAACGTTTTTTGGTTTTTTTGTTTTTATTAACCTTTGATGCCGACTGTTTAATACTCACGGCCCGATTATATCTTTATTACAGTAAAGCGCAACATACACGTGTACATAATTAAGTTGGCTGTATAATTATGTCATGTCCAGCCAAAATTCTCTTGGCGTTGTTAGCTACGACAGCCCCTCGACTCGAAGAACTGATTACCTTTACCGGATATCATTAAAATGCCTTGTTCAGAATGAAAAAGGCGAAGTTTTGGTTGTGAAAGAAACTGGTCGCGATTGGTGGGACTTACCCGGTGGCGGTATGGATCATGGTGAAAATATTAAATCTACCATTGCCCGCGAAATGAAAGAAGAAGTTAATCTTTTAGGAGACTTTGATTTTAGGATTATAAGCGTGGATGAACCCGCGCATCTAAGTGAGCACAACTTTTGGCAGCTACGCCTGGTTTTTGCGGTGAACCCGCAGAAAATGTCGTTTATCGCCGGTGATGATGGTGACGAAATAGCTTTTAAAAATCCTGCGGAATTCAAAGAGTCGGCATCAGAGGTTGAGCGACGGATTTATAAGTATAACTTGATCGCGAGTGGAAAATAGTCAGACTTAGCTTCCCACTAGAGTCAACACAAAAAACCAAGCCTGTATAATATGCGCATGGATATTAAAGATAAAGTCAGATTATTTTTTGAAAATTACCCATCGCAGTCGTTTGACAAGCGAGAGTTATTGTTGCGCGCGGATGATCCTATACAATCAGTCTTTTACCTAGTCGATGGTCGTGTTAGCCAGTATGATATTGCGCCAAACGGCAACGAAGTTGTAGTTAATGTGTTTAAGCCCGGGGCGTTTTTCCCGATGTCCTCGGCTATTAATGAGGTTAAAAACTATTACTTTTTTGAAGCAAGCCTAAAAACGACTGTACGCGTTGCGCCAAAAGCCGACGTTGTTCGCTTTTTGCATAATGAACCTGATATTTTATTCGATCTGTTGGCTCGCGTGTATCGTGGCGTTGACGGCGTGTTAAGGCGCATGACTCACCTAATGGGTGGCAGCGCTCGAAGTCGACTTATATTCGAACTACTTAACGTCGCCTACCGCTTTGGCGAGCCGCAAATCGATGGCTCAGTGTTGATCAATCTTAACGAGAATGACCTTGCTCGCCACTCCGGCCTAGTGCGTGAGACCGTCAGCCGACGCATTCAAGAACTAAAAGTAGCAGGTCTTATAAAGGTTGCTAATGGTGGAATTTTAATTAATGATTTGCGGCGACTCGAGGCCGCCTTGGGCGAGGAATTATAAACGGATTTAATAAAAACGCGTAAACATCGCGAGCGCCATTGCTAAAGTGAGTAGAATCCACGCAAGCGTGTCGATATCGCGTGCCACTAATCTTTTTATGAGGGCACGACCTCGCTCGCCAATCGGTAAATCTGCGGCGTTGAGTCGTAACCAGCTCCAATTTACCAGCAACAAGCCGACGAAACAAAAAATACAGAGTATGCAAAGCGCGTTAATAACATAAATACTCTGTGTTAAAAACCACAAGGCAAAACCCAGCGTAAATAAAGATAGTGCATGTATGCTTAGTCGTAACTTTTTGGGCAAAACCCCGCCGCTCAACCCCACTAGCGCAGTGGCAGCAAAAATTGTAAACAAGGTCATGCACATTAATGAGTTTGGGAACCCAAAAACAGAACTTTGCCAGGCGCTCAACACATCTGAGCAACTAAATATACTACCTAAGTCGCAAGCCAAAATCGCATCTTTGTTTTTAAGCAGCTGTATTTTTTCGGTTGTTTGCAAAAAGGCGGCTATTGCGCCAATGACGCCTCCGGTTGTCATAATGCCGTATATTGTTCTTGGTTTAATCATGGGTTTAAATTATATACACAAACTTGTTGTGTGCCTGTGACTAAAATCACAGCCTATGAGTGTGAAATTAGCTACGCTTTATCGGGCTATTTCATACAATTAAGATATGAGGGTATAATAAGCGTAAGATTTATGAAAAGTGACCAATATATTCTGACGGTTAACGGAGGTTCATCTAGTGTTAAGCTCGGCCTATTTTTGGCCGATCGTAAAATCCTAGAAGCCACAGTCGAAAATATTGGATCCTCGGCAAGTTTAGTAACTTCCAGCGCGAAAAAGCTGGTCACTGCAAATAATCACTTAGACGCAGTTAAGTTATTAACCAGTTGGCTTGAGCCCCAGGTGAATTTTGGCAGTATTGTCGCGGTTGGTCATAGAATTGTGAATGGCGGGCCAAGCTATTACCAAGCGCAAATTGCAACGAACAACGTACTAAAGGAATTGCAAAAACTTACAGCTTTTAGCCCCGATCACTTACCGACGGAGTTAGAGCTTGTTAAGGTTTTTCAAAGTTTACTGCCGCAAGCTCTGCAGGTGCTTTGTTTTGATACAGCGTTTTACCACGACTTACCATCACGCTCACGAATTTTGCCGATCCCCCGCCATCTCGAAGCGAAAGGCATACGGCGTTATGGTTTTCATGGTTTGTCGTACGCCTATATTTTAGAAGAACTCCGGCGTGTTGAGGGCGAAAACATTGCAGATGGAAGGGTTATAATTGCTCATTTAGGTAACGGTGCTAGCCTCACGGCTTTGGAAAACTCAAAACCGATTGATACTACAATGAGCATGACGCCAGCTTCGGGCATTCCAATGAGCACTCGTTCGGGTGATCTTGATCCGGGCTTAGCTTTATATCTCTCCCGAGCTGAAGGATACGATGCTAAAAGATTTAGCCGTATGGTCAACTTTGAATCGGGACTACTGGGTATCTCGGAGACGACGGCAGATATGAAAAAATTGCTCGAGATTGAGGCCGAAGATAGTCGCGCTAAAGACGCCGTAGAAATATTTTGCTACCAAGTCAAAAAAAGTATAGGTGGTTTTGCGGCGGCACTTGGTGGACTCGACACACTTGTGTTTACTGGCGGTATCGGCGAAAATGCTCCAAAAATTAGATCGAGGATATGTGAAGAGCTTGGTTTTATAGGTGTCACACTAGACGAAGCTCGCAACCGGCAAAATGCACGCTTAATATCGGTTGACGGCGCAAAAGTCGGCGCATACGTGATTCATACCGAAGAATCGGTTACTATTGCGCGCGAAGCCAGCCAACTTTTAAAGATGAAAGGCGCTCATGAACCCCAATAACCCATTAGACGCTAAGACGCTTTATAATATTGACGCCTATTGGCGCGCTGCAAATTACTTGTCTGTCGGGCAAATTTACTTATGTGACAATCCGCTTCTTAAGCAACCATTAAGGCTTGAGCACATAAAAAAGTTGCTGTTAGGACATTGGGGTACTACTCCTGGTCAGAACTTTATCTATGCTCATTTAAACCGAGTAATTAAAGAGCGCGACTTGAATATGATTTATATCTCGGGTCCGGGTCACGGCGGTCCGGCGGTGGTCGGCAACGTGTACCTAGAGGGAACGTTTACCGACTATTATCCTAAAGTTACACAGGATGAAGCTGGGCTTAAAAAATTGTTCCAGATGTTTTCGTTCCCGGGTGGTTTGTCTAGTCATGTTTCGCCGCAAGTGCCTGGCTCAATTCATGAGGGCGGCGAGCTTGGATACTCGCTAAGTCATGCCTTTGGTGCGGTATTCGATAACCCTGATCTAATTACTGCTTGTGTCGTTGGAGATGGCGAGGCTGAAACCGGACCGCTGGCTACCGCTTGGCATTCAAATAAATTTATTAATCCAAAAACTGACGGCGCCGTGCTGCCTATTTTGCACCTCAACGGCTACAAAATTAGTAACCCAACAATATTGGCGCGGATTGATCGCGACGAATTAGATCAATTGTTTAGGGGTTATGGCTGGACTCCGTATTTTGTGGAGGGCGATGACCCAATGCAGATGCACCAGCTTATGGCGTCTAAACTCGATGAAGTTGTCAAAGAAATCAAGCAGATCCAAGCTGAAGCCCGCGAAGGTAACGATATGACCCGACCTCGTTGGCCGATGATTATTCTTAATTCTCCAAAAGGTTGGACTGGTCCAAAAACCATCGATGGCAAGCAAGTCGAGAATAATTTCCGTTCTCATCAAGTTCCGCTTACTGTTGATACTGATCATCCTGAAAACCTGGTTGTTTTGGAGCAGTGGCTCAAAAGTTATAAACCAGAAGAACTGTTTGATCAAAACGGTAAATTACTACCAGAGCTGGCTGAACTTGCGCCAACTGGTAAGTATCGCATGGGAGCCAATCCGCATGCAAACGGTGGCGGTTTCTTGCGTGAACTTGATCTGCCTGACTTTCGTGATTACGCGGTTAAGTTGGAACACCGAAGCGCTACTAACGAAGGTAATGTTCATGCGTTAGGTCCATTCTTGCGTGACGTTGTTAAACAAAATCAAACGCATCATAACTTTAGAATATTCGGTCCAGACGAACTTGTCTCTAATCGGCTCGAAGCTGTTTTTGAAGTGACCGATCGGCAGTGGTCGGCTGAAATAAAACCAACCGATGAGCACTTAGCGGCAAGTGGCTCTGTGCTGGATTCTATGCTTAGTGAGCACCAGGATCAGGGATGGCTAGAAGGCTATCTTTTAACAGGTAGGCACGGTATTTTCCATAGCTATGAGGCCTTTATTCGCATTGTCGACTCCATGGTTAATCAACATGCTAAGTGGATTAAAATGAGCAACGAACTGCCATGGCGTCACCCGATAGCTTCGTTAAATTACCTGTTAACCTCGCATGTTTGGCGGCAAGACCATAACGGATTTACACATCAAGACCCTGGTTTTATCGATCACTTGCTTAATAAAAAAGCCTCGATGGTGCGCATTTACCTGCCGCCGGATGCAAATACCTTGCTTTCTACGATTGACCACTGTTTGAAGAGTCGTAATTATATAAATCTGACTATTACCGGCAAACACAACAGCCCTCAATGGCTCACGATGGATGAGGCGATTGATCATTGCACGAAAGGCGCAAGTGTTTGGGATTGGGCGAGCAATGATGACGGTTCGGAACCAGATCTAGTAATGGCTTGCGCTGGCGATGTTCCTACGTTAGAAACACTTGCAGCCGTATCTATTCTCCGCGAGCATTTGCCGCAGCTTAAAATTCGCGTTGTAAACGTGGTTGATCTTATGAGATTGCAACCCGATACAGAGCACCCCCACGGACTTAGCGATGCCGACTACGACACACTCTTCACAAAGAACAAACAGATCATTTTTGCGTTCCACGGATACCCATGGGTGGTTCATCGCTTAACCTACCGCCGTGCCAACCGCAACTTGCACGTGCGCGGTTATAAAGAGGAAGGCACTATTACGACTGCGTTCGACATGACGGTGCGTAACGATATGGATCGTTTTCGTTTGGTAATTGACGCCATAGACTATGCTGGTATTACAGGGGAAGGGGCTCAGGAACTCAAACAGCTCATGCAGAAAAAGCTGCTTGAGCATGCGGATTATATAAAAATACATGGGATAGATATGCCTGAGGTTCGTGATTGGCAGTGGAATAACTAGAACAACCCCTAGGTTTATTGTCTAGCGGAGTCGCATGCTATAATTTTGTTATGATTAAGCTTACTAAGTTTGTCGCGTCAGTATTGATTACCTTCTCTGCCGCAGCGATCGGCAGTGTGGCTACGTCGGCCAACATTCCTACTTGGTATGCCACGCTCGCCAAACCTTTTTTTAGTCCACCTAACTGGCTTTTTGCTCCTGTATGGACAATTTTGTATTTACTGATGGGGTTGAGCTTGTATCTTGTATGGACCGCACCGTACAAAAAACCAAAAAAATTAGCCTTTATTATTTTTGGGTTTCAACTTGCGCTTAACGTTCTGTGGTCGTTGGTGTTCTTTGGATTGCAAGCACCCTGGGCAGGTGTAGTAGTCATTATTTTGCTTCTTGCCGCGATCATCGGTAATATTTATGTATTTTGGCCAATTAGCAAGTCGGCAGCTTACATGCTATTCCCATATGTTCTATGGGTTAGTTTTGCAACTTTATTAAACATTGCAGTTGCTCTTTTAAACTAGGGTAACGTCAAACCCAAGGCATAAGCCTTATTGTTATGATTTTATAAAGCTTGTAAGATTAAAGTTATGGAACAACGCGGTTTTGCTTTGATTGAGATTTTGATTATTGTAGTTATTTTTGTTCTTATCGGTGCTGGAGCTTGGTGGATTTTGAGCAAAAATAATGTTTTGAGTCCAGATTCAAAGGGTTACGTCGAATGGAGTTTTGGTGGCGAAAACTGGCAAGCTTCGGGCAATCCGCCAGCTTGTGAGGAACCGCTCACTTTAAACTCGCCAGTTGATCCGAATAAGGTCGACTCCGTTTTATTGCCGGGACAAGTGCGCGGCGGCGATTTTAAACCGCATGGAGGCCTTGCCGTGGGCAACGCCACGGATAATCAGTTAGATGTGCATACGGTTCGCGATGGATATTTGTATCGAGCCTCTCGATACATTCAAGACGGCGAAGTGCAGTATTTGTTTGATTTCATCGACTCATGTGGAGTTATGTTTAGGTTTGATCACCTAGCTACGTTAACGCCACAATTTGTGACCTACGCAAATCAACTGCCTGAGCCCCAGGTTGATGATAGTAGGACGTTCAATGTGAACGAGCGCCTTTTATTAAAAAAGACACCTTAATTGCGACCGAGGTTGGTATAAAAAAAGACAAGAATGTGTTTTTTGACCTAGGAGTTTACGACCTGCGCCAACGCAATGCTGCCTCAAAAACCGACCTTTATAAAACCGACCAGTTACGCATATCAGATAAAGAACAGTCATTTTACGCTACTTGCTGGTTTGACTATTTAACCGAACCGGCCCGGCAGATAATCAAGGCTTTGTCAGATCGCAGCGGGGGCCGCGAAGGAGAAAGCGATTATTGTATCGGGGTGCGATAATCGCCAAGTTTTTCCGCTACCGTCGCGCTATTTTGTGCCCGTGCTTGTTGGTATTAAAAAGTACAGCAACTTGTAGGCAAAACTGCACTTAGATAATATAATTTTAACAATGCTAACAAACTTAGGATTGTTTTTTTGTGGATACTTATAACAGTGTTAGTCAGTCCGCCAGCCAGGCTTTAACCAAAGCGTATTCAACTTCATTTGGAATTGCAATTAAGCTTTTACCAAGAGCAATGCGCCGGCATATATACAATATTTATGGGCTCGTTAGACTGGCCGACGAAATTGTCGATACATATCGTGGCGCCGATATGCTCGAACTTTTAAACGATCTCGAGCATGAGACATATATATCGACAACTCGCCAATACAGCCCCAATTTAATTGTTAACTCATTTGCTCTATCTGCCAAAAAGTTTGGTATAGACAAGCAAATTGTCGAGCCATTTTTTGCCAGTATGCGTATGGATGTAGATAAAACTGGCGCTTATTCTAAAACTCAGTATCAAAAATATATTCACGGCTCGGCCGAGGTTGTCGGTTTAATGTGTTTGCGAGTTTTTTGCAATGGCGACGATAAACACTATTACGAACTTTTGCCATACGCACAAAGTTTAGGTGCGGCATTTCAAAAGGTTAATTTTTTACGCGACATTAAACAGGACGTCAGTGAGCTGCATCGGTCTTATTTCCCCGGGGTGAATTTGAGTAGAATTACTGAAGAACAAAAGGATCAGATAATTGCCGATATTAAAAAAGATTTTAAAAATGCACACATAGGTCTGCTTAAATTGCCACGCAAAGTGAGACCAGCGGTCATGACAGCCTATAATTATTATTTAGCTTTATTGAATAAGATTGAATCTAGCCCGGTCGAAAAACTGTTAAGTGAGCGAATTAGAATTCCCGATCACAGCAAGATTTCACTACTTGTAACAACAATGGTTAAAGAAAACTTCAGGCGTGTCTAAAAAAATTATAATAATCGGTGCCGGAATTGGCGGTTTGGGTTTGGCCGCCTTGCTAGCCAAAAGGGGTTATGAGATTGAAGTTTTTGAAGCTCTGGATCGTGCAGGTGGCCGTGCAGGCTTGCTTAAGGAAAAAGGTTTTACATTCGACACTGGGCCGTCGTGGTATTTAATGCCGGAAGTTTTTGAGCGTTATTTTAGTTTTTTTGGTCACTCGGCTGATGAACTTTTAAATTTGCAACGCCTGACTCCGGCTTATAAGGTCTTTTACGAAAACAATGCACCACTTACGGTTACCGGCGATTTAAAACAGGACAGCGAAATGTTTGAAGGCGTTGAACAAGGAGCGGGTGCGAGCCTTGAGAACTACGTTCAGTCTGCCGAACAAACATACAAAATAGCGCTACAACATTTTTTGTACAATGACTTTACAGATAAGAAGACGCTCGCACACCCTACGATCCTAAAAAATGCACACAGATTAGCTTATTTGGCGACCACGACTTTAAACGACTACGCGTCGAAATTTGTTAATAGCCAGCCCTTGCAACAAATCTTGGAATATCCAATGGTTTTTCTGGGGACTTCCCCATTTAAAGCTCCGGCAATCTACAGCTTAATGAGCTACTTAGATTTTAAACAAGGTGTTTTTTACCCAAAAAACGGAATTTATTCGCTAATAGCAGCGATCGAACGACTTGCTTTGCAAAACGGGGCGAAGTTAAATTACAATTCGCCAATCTCTGAAATAATTGTCGAGGACAAAATGGCCATTGGCGTAAGGCTTAAAAATGGCAAAATTTTTAACGCCGACCTAGTTGTTAGCAATGCTGACCTTCATTTTACCGAAACAGTCGCTTTGCCTAAAAACTCCCAAAGTTACCCTGAAAGTTATTGGCAGAACCGCGAGGCCGGCCCTTCTGCGCTGCTGATGTACTTGGGCGTAAAAGGAGACTTGCCACAATTACAGCACCATAACTTGTTTTTTACAAACGAATGGCGTCAAAACTTCGATCATATTTTTAATCAAAAAACGTGGCCAAAAAATGCCTCTATGTACATTTGCAAACCAACTCAAACCGACAGATCGCTGGCGCCAAAAAATCACGAGAACGTTTTTGTTCTCGTACCACTGCCTGCCAAAGCGAGCAACGAAAACATTGAAAAATTCGCCGACATATACCTAGGCAAAATCGCTAAAGTAGTTGACGTTCCCGATTTTAAAAAAAGAATTGTATTTAAAAGACTATTCGGTCCGGGCGATTTTGCTGCAAAATTCAACGCTTGGAACGGTACTGCTCTGGGTATGGCCCACACTTTAGGACAAAGCGCAATTTTTAGGCCAAGTATAAAAAGCAAGAAGCTCAACAATTTGTTTTATGTTGGTGGCGGCACTTTGCCTGGTATCGGTTTGCCAATGTGCTTAATCAGCGCTGAGCTCGTGGCAGATCGAATTGCTAAGGAGTTTGCGTGAGATTTATCTACCTTTTGACGTTAAGCATAGTTTTAGTTAATTTTTTGTTGATAGATTATAGATTAAAACTGGCCTTTTTTAACAACCCCAGACGCACTGCAATCGTAATTCTGTTAAGTGTACTACTACTTGCAGTTTGGGACATTTTAGGAATAAAACTCGGCATATTTTTTGAAGGGCCATCATGGTTTACAACTGGTATATTTTTGCTTCCACACTTCCCTGTCGAAGAAGTTCTGTTTTTAATAAATCTATCTTACATATCGCTAGTTAGTTATAGATTTTTGGAGCAAAAATGGCAACGTACTTAATAATATGTCTTCCCTTTTTACTGACGTTGGCAGTACTAGTTTTTTATACTCGCAAACTGATAAATTGGAAGGTGGTCCTCGTCGCACTTGTCGTACTACTTTTGCTAACAATAATCTTTGACAGCTTAATAATTTACGCAAACATTGTGAATTATGATATTAGTAAAATCTTAGGTGTGTTTATCGGATTAGCGCCACTCGAAGACTTTAGTTACACGATCTTTGCCCTGTTCTTTGTAGTCTGTACATGGAAAATTTTAGAGGTTAAATTTAAAATATGAACCTAAAACAAATAATACTCTCATCGCGACCGATCTCTTGGGTAAACACGGCCTACCCATTTTTTGCCGGCTACTTATTTGCAACTGGAGGATTTAACTGGCTACTAGTAATTGTCACATTATACTTTTTGGTTCCATACAATCTATTAATGTATGGACTAAACGACATTTTTGATTATGAGTCCGACATCCGCAACCCCCGAAAAGGCGGCATAGAAGGCGCAATTTTAAACAAAAAGCTTCATAAAACTGTGTTTTGGGTCGCTATTGCATCCAACTTACCTTTTATTCTGGCGTTATTTTTTATGGGCGACTTACTTTCCAATTTTACTCTGGTAGTTTTGCTATTTTTTGTCATAGCCTATAGCGTACCGGGCCTACGTTTTAAAGAAAGACCTATTCTGGACTCGATTACCTCGAGCATACATTTTGTTGGCCCGCTGGTGTACGCCGCAATCTTAGTAGGTGACTTTACGGAGTTCTTGCCATTTATAATCGCCTTCTTTTTGTGGGGTGTAGCCAGTCATGCTTTTGGGGCAGTCCAAGATATTTTGCCGGACAGGCAAGCTAAAATCGCCTCAATCGCAACCGTCTTTGGTGCAAAAAACACAGTAAGGCTGGTTGTGGCTTTTTACGCACTTGCCGCCTTTTTAACAATTATTCAAGGCGGACTTGCTATAGTCGTAGGCTTGGTTAGCTTAATTTATTTATTTAACGCGTTGCCGTTTGTGAATCTAAGTGATAAAAGCTCCGAATCGGCTAATCGTGGTTGGCGTAGATTCATTTGGCTCAATATGCTTACGGGAGCCGTAATTACTGTAATTTTGCTGTATTCAGTTTCGGGGCTATAGCAGACTAGTCTCTTTAAACAATTAGCTGCTTTAATAGAAGAAAATCGTTGTATTCTTGGTCCGGCGAGCCAAAGTGTCCTTCGTCGCAGATAATTAGCCTGCCACCCAGCTTGTCAAAAAGCACCCTTCCTTGTTTGTCATCGCAGCCGTACGGATCGTCAATAGAATTTATAAAGTAAAACTGTTTAGAATTTTGCTTAATTTTATTCCAGTTGTAAGTTTTTTGCAGAACAGGCTCTGGGTTTGCATTTGGCGGCGTGGAATAGCCTGCCACTAAAATAGCTTGTTTAACCGGAGACTCTATACGCTCAAGGAGGCTTAAAATAAGCGGCGCTCCACCGGAGTGACCAATCAAAACTGTACTTTCGTTGATTGTGTGTTTGGCCAAAACTTTTGGGGCAAAGGTTTCTATAGATTCTTGATTAATCTCGGGGTAAAACGGAACTTCAACTTCGTAGCCGTTTGCCGTGAGTTGTTCGGCTAACCATGGGTACCAGCAAACATCGGGGCGGCCGCCAGTTCCGTGGAAAATAATAGCTCTTTGGTGCATGTGCTAATTATATCTTAGACTTGTGTTTTGCTGCTATAATTCCCGAACATCACAAATAAATGATCTGTCGAATGTTACAATAAACCTTATGAATCCCCAATCTCTTGCTGTACAACGAACATTTTTAACTCTTTTATTCTGTAACACCTTGGCAGCTTCGTTGATCTGGGGTGTTAATACGCTATTTTTGTTAGACGCTGGACTTTCTAATTTTGAGGCTTTCGCGGCTAATGCATTTTTCACTGTCGGAATGGTACTATTCGAAGTCCCAACTGGAGTAATTGCCGACCTCAAAGGCAGACGTCTCTCGTTTTTACTTGGTTCAGCAACTCTAGTAGTTTCAACGCTTTTGTATGTTTGGCTATGGCAAATTGCAGCACCGTTTTGGGCATGGGCTGCCGTTTCAGTATTTTTAGGCTTAGGTTTTACCTTTTTTTCGGGCGCCGTAGAGGCTTGGTTGGTTGACGCTTTAAATGCAACCGATTTTAGAGGTAAGGTAGATACGATTTTTGCCAAGGGTCAAATTGTAACTGGAATAGCGATGCTGCTTGGTTCATTCGGTGGAGGCCTAATTGCTCAGCTCAGCAACTTAGGGGTACCATACGTTCTGCGTGCGTTAATCTTGGCAGTTACCTTTGTTCTGGCCCTAATGTTAATGCGCGATTTGGGATTCAAGCCTGTTAAAAGTGAACGCCCTCTTAAAGAAGTTAAAAGGATCCTAAACGATTCTATTAAATATGGAATAAAGGTTCCTCAAGTTCGCTGGGTAATGTTAACTGCTCCGTTTGTAATGGGTGTGTCTATCTACGGCTTTTATGCATTGCAGCCGTATCTGTTAGAGCTATGGGGTGACCAAGAGGCGTATGCAATCGCCGGGCTCGCAGCAGCAATTTTAGCCGGTGCTCAAATTGCTGGCGGGTTGCTTGCAACTCAGTTATGGCGGTTTTTTAGCCGGCGAACAACAATTTTAGTGACAGGAATTACTCTAAGTGCCGTGGTCTTGGTTTTAATCGGCCTAATAACCAATTTTTGGGCAGCAATTGGCCTAGTTGTTTTATGGGGGCTCGCGTTTGCCTCCACCATTCCTGCGCGCCAAGCCTACATAAATGGCCTTATTCCGTCAAAGCAGCGTGCCACGGTTTTGTCTTTCGACTCTTTATTGGGCTCTGGCGGTGGCGTTGTAGCTCAACCATTGCTTGGTAAAGCCGCAGATATTTGGAGTTACTCTACTTCATACATACTTGCCGGCGGAATTATTGCGTTAGCGGTTCCGTTTGCAATATTAGCGCGTAAATCTGCTAAAAAAGGTGAGGCAAAAATAGCAGACCAAATTAGTCGCGGAGAAGATCCAGCCAAGGCGCAGTAGATTGCTTATTAACTACACTAAATACTTTTGCTATACTAACCATAAGCAGTAAAAAAGAAGGAAATATGGCAAAAAACCAATCGTCCAATTTAGGATTAAAAGTAGTTAATGTTGTGCTGATCGGGGTTGGTATCTACTTGATCATCATGGGGGTAATACAGAACGAATCTCAAGGTTGGCAAGCTTTCTGGCTTACACTTGGCCTCGTACTTCAGGTTACTGGCACTATTGGCTTTAGCAAAATAAAATAGCCATCGTAGCTAGTTATGAATCTCTCTAAACTCCCTCAAAGATCGCCGATTGGCCACAAAGGCACCTTTGGAACGGTTGCTGTTTTTGGGGGTTACAAAACTGATCAGAGCGTGATGTTTGGCGGAACAGTTTTAGCTGCGACTGCCGCGCTTAAAGCCGGTGCTGGTAAAGTCACGCTTGTAATGCCGCAGAATATACTGCCAGTGGCGATCGAAATGCTACCTCAAGCAGTTGGCGAATCGATGAGCGAACAATCTCATCCTAAAGCGCAATGCTTTTTGGTTGGTCCTTGCTTGGGGCGCGAAAAAACTCAGCGCACTTTACTTCAGAATTTGCTAAGCAAAAATGTGCCTATGGTGATTGACGCCGACGCACTTAGTATTATTGCCGAAAATCCCGAAGGGTGGCCGGCTAAAACCGACGCAATTCTAACCCCGCACATTGGCGAATTTGAACGTTTGACTAAGACGTTTGGAATCGATACTAATACAAGTGTGCAGTCTCGGGCAGCTAAGCTTGCGCAAAAGCTCGGTGTAGTGTTTGTGGTTAAAAATTCTACTACAACTGTTTGCAGCGGCGAGCAAACTTGGCAACTTGATAAACCCAACCCGGCCTTAGCTACTGCCGGAAGCGGCGATGTTTTGTCGGGTTTAATTGCCGGCCTGGTTGCTCAGTTCTACCCTAAGCAGCTCGATTTGTTCGAGTGCGCGCAATTAGGAGTTGCTTTGCATAGCCAGGCGGGTGAGCTTTGGAGCAAGCTACATGGCGACCAAGGACTTATTCTTGCGGAACTTATTGATTTAGTTCCTGAAGCGGCCGCGAGACTGCGATAGATTTATTACAGGGAAACAAACCCAAGAACTTATTACCTAACAGCTGCTTCAAGCTCGGCAATATCAATTTTGTGCATTCCCATCATTGCTTGCATGGCTTTGTTTGCCTTGGTCTTGTCAGGATGACTGAGTAGCTCGCCTAAACGAGTTGGTATAATTTGCCAGCTTACGCCAAATTTGTCTTTGCACCAGCCGCATTGTTCCGATTCGGGTACTGCAGATAGTTTTTCCCAGTAATAATCAACTTCAGCTTGGTCTTTGCAGGTAACGATAAACGACACAGCCTCGCTAATTTTAAAGGCTGGACCTCCATCTAAACATGTGAAACGCATACCGTCTAATTCAAACTCACCGTTGATCACTTTGCCGGCCATACCTTTAAAATGCTCGTCTAAGGATTCATCAGGATATTTGTCCATGCGAATGATTTTGGAATTTTTAAATACACTTAGGTAGTAGTTCACAGCCTCTTCAGCGTTCATATTGAACCATAGGCATGGTATGATTTTTTGCATTTATTCCCTTACTAGTTTTCTTATCGCTGCTATGGTTGGCGGTGGACTGCAGGTTTCCCGCGCAGCCCACCTATAGATGGATACCAGTTGTCGCGAGCGATTAGCTCGTGAAGGATTGGAACGCCGAGAGCGCCTCGCTAGCGTTAGCCACATCGGCTATCGCCTTTTGCGCCGCGCCTCGCAGCTGCGGAGGGAGCTCCTCCAGTGCAGCGAGTTCGGTGAGGCTCACACCGGTCATATCGAGTAGACCAGCGTTTTGAACCCTCACCTTTCCCTTCTGGTGTTTCACCATATTAATAATTTAGCATAAAATTTTTACTGATTTTTAAAAAAGGCGCGGCCGTCTTTTACGGCAAGCTGTAAATCCTGCAAAGCTTCTTCGCGTTTTGTTGAACTTTTGTTAATCCATTCTTGATCAGCGCCAGTATGCGTGTCGTGTTTTGCTCCCCAAATGGCAAAATCGATAATTAAAGGAATTAGGTCGATTCCTTTTTGAGTTAAACTGTACTCCTCTTTGCGCTTGTCGGTTTGTGAGCGTTTTTTTGTCAGAATCCCGTGGGCTTGCAATGCCGCCAAACGACGAGCCAGAGGTGCTTCTGCGATTGCTTCTTCTGAGGCTAAAAATTCGCCGTATGTTTTTTTGCCGAAATAAACGATGTCACGCACTATTAGAAGCGACCAAGGGTCCCCGATGGCTTCGAGTGTGTAGTTGATTGCGCAGTCAGATTTTCTATCCAATCGTTTCATGTTCTGAGTATAACATATTTGCTTCCATTATGGAAGTATGTTAGTATGCCCCTATGGATAAAAACCGGCCTGAAAATAACTTGCGCACGTGGCTTGGGCTTGCTGTCTTAGCTTTGCCTACCTTGGTGCTAGCTGTCGAAACAAGTGTCACTTACCTGGCACTACCCTATTTGAGTAAAGACTTGAACGCTACAGGTATCGAACAGCTTTGGATCGTAGACATTTATGGTTTCGTGCTCGCCAGTCTGCTTATTACCATGGGCAACCTGGGTGATCGCATCGGTCGTCGCAAACTTTTACTGATTGGGGCTATGTTTTTTGCAATGGCATCAGCCTTGGCAGCCTTTGCGCCCACTGTAGGATTGCTGATTTTCGCTAGGGTGCTTATGGGAATCGCTGGCGCCACGCTAATGCCATCGACTTTAGCGCTAATTAGTAACTTATTTACAGATAAAAAACAGCGCTCGATGGCGATTGGGGTATGGATGAGCTGCTTCATGGTCGGCATGATCATAGGGCCGTTACTGGGCGGTTATTTTATTGAGAAATTTTACTGGGGATCGGTATTTTTATTGGCAATTCCACCAATGATTACTTTGCTAATTGCAGGTCCTTTTTTACTTCCTGAGTTTAAGACACATAAAGGTAAGTCAACAGACCTTATTAGCGTCGGGCTTTCCTTATTAACAATCATGCCGTTAGTTTTTGGCTTAAAAAATCTCGCCTTTCAAGAACTGGGAATGTACTCGCTTCTTGGGATAGTTGTTGGGATAATTTTTGGCTTTACATTTGTACGCAGACAAAAAATAATTGATCACCCGCTTTTGGACGTTTCACTATTTAAAAACCTTACATTTAGTACCGTCGTATTTGTTATGCTTGTAGTCGCTGTACTTATGGGTGGCACTGCACTTCTTTTGAATCAGTATTTGCAGTTAGTCCAGGGCTTCTCGCCCCTTATAACGGGACTCTGGGGAGTGCCTCAAGCGGTCGGAATGCTTTTTGCATCAATAATAACTCCTATTTTGGCGCAACGCATAAGGCAAGAGACTTTAATAGTAGTCGGCTTGGTAATCGCGGCGCTTGGCTTTATGTTGATATTCATAAGTCCTGTTGGTTGGTTTCCTTTGGCGATAGCTGGATTTGTCCTAGCGACGATAGGTGTTGCCCCGACGCTAGTTCTTGGCACAGGCATCATTTTGAGCGCAGTCAGCCCCGAGAAGTCTGGTTCGGCGGCGGCAATTTCAGAGACGAGCAACCAACTGGGTGTGGCTCTTGGTGTGGCGCTTATAGGTAGCTTAGCTGCAGTGATTTTTAGCAATCAAATTTCTGTCCCGGGCGGCTCCGGTCTGGATGCTATATCTATAATCAATAGTTCCGCGCAGCATGATGTTATAGTTGCCGCTCAGAACGCCTTTGCTAAAAGTTTTAGCACGGTTGCTGCAATCGGAGCGGCGATATTTGCGGGTCTCGCCGTTCTAGTACATTTTATATATAAGAACAAGGAGAAATAATATGAATTTTGTCACCTCAAAAGATGGCACAAAAATCGCCTACGAAAAAGTTGGGTCGGGCTCGCCACTTGTTCTGGTTGGCGGGGGGCTGTGTGACCGAAAAACAAGTTCATGCGGTACGCCGTTAGCGGCTTTGCTAGCCTCAAATTTTACGGTTTACTGCTATGACAGGCGCGGCCGTGGTGACAGTGGCGGCGGCAATACTGAGCCCTATTCGGTGCAATGTGAAATTGACGATCTTAAAGCACTTGTTGCGAAGATCGGTGAACCAGTATATCTTTACGGAATGTCTTCTGGCGGGTTTTTGTCGATGAAAGCTATTGCTGCAGGTCTTGCTGTTAATAAACTTGTTGTTTATGAGCCACCATTCAGTACTCAAAGCGATGAAATAAATCAGTGGAAGCGCTATGTTATAGATGTTAAAAAGCATATAGCTAAGAGACAATACTCCGAGGCGGCTACTTTATTTATGAAAACTGCCGGGATGCCAAGCTTTATGGTTAAGATCATCAAATTAACACCAATTTGGAAAAAAGTAGTTAAGCTGGCTCCGACTCTGGCCTATGACGCTGAAATTGTAAAGGATAGAGTTTTGCCAACAAAAGATTGGCTGGTTAATATTCCGACAACTGTTATCGATGGCGGTAAAAGCCCTGTTAGTTTGCGTGAATCGGCAAAAAAACTAGCGCAGATTTTACCCCAAGCGGCGTATTTAACTTTGCTGGGTCAAACTCACAACGTTAACCCTAAGCCACTAGCATTAGCGATAACAAACAGTTTAAAATAAGGTTAACGAAAGGAACATAATGAGCATTAAAGAATTAATCGTCGCTCTTCCCACGGATGATCGCGCTAAGGCGTTTGAGTTTTATAAATCACTAGGATTTAAGTTGGCACGCAACCCAGAAAGTAACGAGCTTCCCGAGCCGCTTGAATTGAGATTGACTAGTAATACAGTTCTTATGTTAGTTCCGCGCGATGGATTTGCATTTGTGACCCATGGAAATCAGGTGGCAGCGAACGGTGTGTCCGAAGTCATGCAAACTTTTATGGTGGATGAAAAGGCCACCGTTGACGATATGATTGCAAAAGCTAAAAAAGCTGGCGCTACGATTGTAATTGAACCGAGTCAGCAGTTTATGGGCTACGCCGGCCAATTTAAAGATCTTGACGGTCATCTGTGGATGGTGGTGAATCAGTAGTTTCAGTATTTGTAATATAATCCAAAGGAGTCTTTATGAAAGGATTTTCCCAAAATATTGAAAGTCTAACTCAAGAAAACACTGATTTTCGTCGAGTTTTATATACAGGCAAAAACATGCAGCTTGTACTTATGAGCTTGGGTCCAAGCGAAGAAATCGGCTTCGAAGTTCACCCTGACAACGATCAGTTCTTAAGGTTTGAGTCCGGTGATGGCAAAGTTATGATAGATGACACAGAGTACAATGTCACTGACGGTGTTGCAGTTATTGTGCCAGCTGGCGCCAAACATAATGTTGTAAACACCTCCGACACGAACGCTCTTAAACTTTACACGATTTACTCACCGCCACACCATAAAGACGGAATAGTAAGACAAACCAAAGCACTTGCCGAAGCCAACGAAGAAGAATTTGACGGCAAAACTAGCGAATAAGCTTGCTAGATTTTACCCAAAACCATGTGAGTCGCCTGCGGACTCTGGCTAACCCCAAGATTTTTAAAATCTACTTGCCGATCGTTTAGGTGATCAAAGAGCTTTAAACCGTTTTTTAACAAAACTGGCGCCACGTGTAAATAAAATTCATCGTACCAGCCACCTTCAATGCAGGCTGCGATTGTTCCACCGCCGCCCATAACCCAAACGTCTTTGCCGTTGGCAGCTTTTACTGCCCGCTTAATAGTTTCTTCAAGCCCATCAGTAACGTAGGTAAAACCATCTTTTTGTTCGTTAATCGGTTTGTTAGTTGCTACGAATGCGGGAATTTCAAAAGGTGTTTTGCCACCCCAAGCGTCATCGATCGCAGTCACGTAAGTGTTCCCGCCCACTACAACCGCGCCCATATTTTTATGAATAGTTGCAAGTACTGCTTCATCTACTTCTGTTTTGGCGCTAAAAAGCCAATCGTGTAGTCGTTCGCCGCCTTTGCCTAATGGGTGTTCAGCGCTAATGCTTGGCCCAGCAACGAATCCGTCGAGTGACATTGTAATTTCAAGAATAATTTTGCTCATAGATCCACTTTAGCAGATGAGGCTTTAAAAAATAAGCGCCTTGTCAGGGCGCTTATCGGCTTAGTGAGTGCTTATGGGCGCACTAGACTTTGTATTCTTTGGTGATTGTATAACCAGAGAAGCAATAATCAGAGCAATAATCAAAAAGATTGAGGCCCAAAAGAATGCTTGCTGGTATCCGTGCATCGTGGCGATTACTGGGGCTTGCCCAGCAGCTAAACCTGCATTAGCCGTGGCGCTCGCAACAACCGCCAAAACCGCAACGCCCAAGGCGGCGCCTACCTGATTAGATGTGTTAATCAAACCTGATGCGAGTCCAGCCTGTTCAGGAGGAACTCCTGCGGTTGCCGAAATCGTTATGGACACAAACGACAAGCCCATACCTACTCCCATAAGAACGAAAGCTGGTAGTAAATGTAGCCAGTATGAAGATTCGGCAGTTAAGAAGCTTAAAATAAACATTGCAAGGGCAACCAGGCCAGCCCCAACAATTAACAAGGGTTTAATTCCAAATCGGCCGATTAGCTTTGGAGCATGAGTCGAAACAACGCCAATTAATATAGGAATCGGCAAAAAGCACAAACCGCTTAAAATTGGCGAATAGTTTAAAATGTTCTGCACAAAAAGCGAAGCAAAAAAGAACAATCCAAGGCCGCCAGCTACAAAAGTCAGCATAACCAGGTTTGCGCCCGTGATGTTGCGCTGCTTAAAAATGGCCAGTGGGATTAGAGGGTGTTTAGCGCGAGTTTCGTTCCAGATAAATAGTGCTATCATTGCTGCGCTCGCAACTAATGGAGTAATAACGGCAGAGCTAAACCAACCTGACTCTGGAGCCTGGGTTAATCCAAACACCAAAGTCATTAAACCCAGCGTAATTAAAACTGCGCCTGGTAAATCCAAATGCTTGCTGGCTGTGCCTTTTTGATCGACTGGGACATATTTTAAAATACCCAAGATCGTAATAATTCCAACTGGAACATTGACAAAGAAGCACCATTCCCAGCCTAAGGTTTGTGTGATTAGGCCGCCCAAAAACACGCCTACTGCCGCGCCACCCGATCCAACTATGCTCCAAATGCTCAATGCTTTGTTGCGCTCTTCTTCTTTGGCGAAAGTTGTCAGCAAGATCGACAAGGCCGCCGGCGACATAAACGCTGCAGTTAGACCCTGTAGAGCGCGCAGAACAATTAGAGTCGTTGAGTCCTGAGTTAAGCCGAGTAGCAGGGATAAGGCTGTAAAGCCGATCATTCCACCTACCAGTACTTTGCGGCGGCCAAATAAGTCGGCAGTTCGACCGCCGAGCATCAAAAAGCCACCAAAGGTCAGAATGTAGGCTGTAATCACCCACTGTAACGAACTAGTGTCAAAATTAAGCGCCTGTTTTATTGCCGGCAGCGCTACGTTTATGATTGCACTGTCTAGAACTACTAAAAACTGCGACAACGCAAGTAGTAGTAAGACCATCTTAGGTTTTTCTTTCATGTATGTCCCCGTATAGTTTGTAATCACGATTATTGTAAACGTCGATAGTTGAGGTTGTCAACTATCTAGGTTATGAAGTAAAATAATGACATGAATAACGGCGAAGACAACATCTATTGGCTTTTAATACAGCTAGCAAATCGTGCACGTCATGATTTTGCGCGTATTAGCGAGGGTGTCTATGGTCTTACTACTGCTCAAATGCAAACCCTTTGCTTGTTGCCAGCTGACAGCGCTATTCCCATGAACGTGCTTTCGTGCCAAATGTCTTGCGACGCCTCTAATGTTACAGGTATCGCCGATCGACTCGAAGCTCAAGGGTTAGTGGAGCGTAAAGATGATCCTAATGATAGGCGGATTAAAATGCTGAGTGTAACTACAAAAGGCCGTACTCTGCGGCAGCGAATTCTGCGTGACCTTTCATTAGCGCAACCGAGCGGTTTGACGAATTTGACCGCTCAAGAACGCGAACAGTTTTTAAGACTTTTAGATAAAGCTCTAGCTCCACCTAGTTCTAGCTAACGTTTTGTTGTTCTCGCAGACTCGTTTACTGTTTCTCTACATAATTGCGTAGAGAGTCTAGTCGTACGTCCCACTGCTTCTCTATTTGCACAATAAACGCAGCGGCTTGTTCGAGTGTTTGCTTCTCGAGTTCAACTTGAGTATCGCGACCCTTGTGGCTAAGCCTTATAAGCTTGGCGTCGGCAAGAACCTGCAGATGCTTGCGGATCGCTTGCCGACTTATTTTAAGTCCCTCGGAAACTGACGTAATTGTGTACGATGTACCATTCGACAGTCGTTGAACAATCTCGAGTCTGGTCGGGTCGCCCAAAGCATTAAATACCTGTGCGGCAACCATCATTATCCTTGATTTAAGGTGTTTTCTAGTTTGCCCATCATGCCCGTCCAGCCATCTTGCATCATATCGAGCGCAGCTTTTGCGGATTCGGCTGGCAATTTGGCAAAGCCGGATTCTTTTAATGTAACTTTCGTGCCGTCTGTAGTTTCATCAATGAAAAACTCTACCAAAGTGTTGGTCTGTTTTAAAACGTCGCCAGTTACCGCCACTCCACCTGGAACCCAACGGTATGCAAAATACTCAAAAGGTTTAGCGGCTTCAATGTAAATCCGGGTTTTAAAATCACCAAAGCGCAAAAACGGGCGCTCGCCTGGCTCAAATCCGGCTTCTTCTACAGCGTCTGGGAACCAGTTGATGATTTGTTTTGGATCTGCGATGGCGTTGTATACTTTGTCTCGCTTAGCTTTAACAATAATTTCTTTAACAATTTCGTTCTTCATATTCATCCTAAATTTTATTACCTAAACTTATATTACTACATTTATAAAAAATATGCAACCAAAAAGTTGCATTTTGTTTTTGCGTAATATATGCTGCAATTGTAAGTAGTAAAGAGGGATAAGATGCACAAAGATAAAATTGTAGTTATATATGGTGGCGCAGGCGCGCTTGGCAGCACTGCTGCGCGAGTTTTTGCACGGGAAGGTGCGCAAGTTTTTTTAGCAGATCATAGTCAAGAGAAGCTAGATAAAGTCGCAGGTGAAATTACTGCCGCGGGCGGTAAAGTCGAGACTGCGGTGGTTGATGTTTTAGACGAAAAGGCGGTTGCGGTTCACGCAAAAAGCATCGCTCAAAAAGCGGGTCATATAGATATAATGTTTAATGCAGTTGGGCTTATGCATGATCAAGGCACCCAACTTGCAGACCTAAGCTGGGAAGAGTTTATTCGTCCGGTTGACGGCTTTTTGAAAGCTCAATTTAACACCAGTAAAGCTGCTGCTCCGCACATGGGCGGCGAACGGCAAGGTGTAATAATTAATATGTCTGAACCAGGTTCCAAGTTAGCGCTTGCGGGCATTTTAGGTCACGCAGTTGCCAGCTCTGGCAAAGAAGTGTTTACGCGTGTTCTTGCGGCCGAACTTGGTCCAAAAAATATTCGCGTGGTTTGTGTTCGTCCGCACGCAATGAGCGATGCAATCGCGGCAGGTTCTTACACTAAGGAAGTGTTTAAGGGTATGGCTGACTCGGCTGGAATGACACCCGAAGCTTTTGCGAACTCAATGGCTCAAGGTACATTGGTTAACCACTTGCCTACTTTGTCTGAAGTTGCAGAAACTGTGTCCTTTTTGGCGTCTGACAACGCACGAGCAATTACCGCTACAACAATTAACATGAGCGGCGGTTTTGTTACAGAATAATATTGCTAGTCTTTTAAGATATTTACTATCAAGTCACGACTAGGAACTGGTAGTTCAGGCTGCGACGCCAAGATTTGAGCCGCACCCTGAATTGTTCCCCAAAAAATCAAAGCGAGTTCTAACGGATCGCCTTGTTTGATCTGCCCATCTGCCTGGCCAAGTTTAATCATATCAGCACTTTTTGTTAGAAGCTGCTGTCTGATTTTTATGAAGTCCTTTGGTAGAAACTCTTTGCGTATCGGCTGATTCATTAAGACGTACAGATTTCGTGGGATTGATTTTTCGAGAGCTTCGAGTGTTAATTTTGCAATAGAATCAAAAGCTTGAATTGGCGAACTTTCTTGCTCCAGAATTTCTAGTGCAGATCTGAGCCCGCCCATAGCAATTTTTAAATGTGTTTCAAGCAGTGCTTGTTTGCTTGGAAAGTAATGAAACAAAAGTCCAGTACTTATGTTTAGTTCTTTGGCCAAGCTGCGAATAGTAGTACTTCCATATCCGTTTTTAACAAACAGTTCTAGGCTGTGTTCAATTATTCTTTGTTTAGTTAGTTCGGACTTCATCACTATTTTTTAGAGCAGATTTGCTTGAGCCAAACGTAAAGCGCAGGTGAGCCTGCAACCACAATGTAGGTCAAGTAAATCCAAGGGAATTGTTCCACGTAAAAGCCGTACGCGCTAACTTGGAGCGGGTTTGGAATCAGCACGAAGTAGATTAAGTCTAGTGGTACTGAAATTGCCAACCAAAATAGCCCCAATTGCCAAGCTTGCTTGATTGTTGGATTCACAATTTTTTTAAAGTAAATCCAGGCAAAACCAACCCAAACGAAAATGTTAAGAATTGGATATAGTTTTTCAGCCAATGTGTAGGCCGGGTCATTGCGAATATCAAATGGATCGGATGTAGGCACGCCCATAATAGCCGCTAAGATCAAGTACAGTCCAAAGGCTAGAATTGTTATTGCGATATAGGCAGCCAAGAATGTCCAAGCGCCACGACCAAAATTAAATTTAGTTGATGTATTTTTCATATTACCTTTCTTGTGTTTTTGAACATATGTTCAATATTCATATTCTATCATTGTAAAGTGTAGTTTTATAGTCACGCGAAAGCTCTATTAACTATGTTAAAATAGGCTTAAACAGGGGGTAATATGAGTGATAAAATTTTTGGTTTGATTCTGCCGGGCGTTTTTGTGCTGGCATGGATTATGGCGCTTAGCGGATCAGATGCTCCTGGAGCAATTGCAAACGAAACTATTGCCGAAGGCTACATACGCTGGATGTTATATTTTGCTGGTTTTGTTTTTGCAAGTTCGTTTGTAATGCACTCGTTTTTTGCAAAACGTACAGCTAGCTCAATTGGCTGGAAAACTAACGGCTTTCAATACGAAATCTCTTTCGTGTCGCTGGGTTTAGGTTTGGCCTGTTTTTACGCTACGTATCACGGTTTGCAGGCGTGGATCGCAGTTTCCATCCCAATAATCACCTTTTTGTTTTTAGCTGGTCTAAATCATTTGCGTGAAATTTTTGCTAAAAAGAACTTCGCTCCAAATAATACCTTTATTTTAGTTTGGGATTTTGGAATGCCAGTTTCGCTTGCGGTGCTACTTTTAACGCTGATCTAGTATTATTAATCTATGACAATTACTAATCACGTTTTAGCTGGTGCTATTATAGGCTTGACCATCACCAACCCTTTTGTCGCAGTCGTGCTGGCTTTCGCCTCGCACTTTTTTATGGATGCTCTTCCCCACTTTGGCTACGCAGGCCAAAAGGGTTACGGCGAGGCGCTAAAACATAAAATGTCGTTCGTGGTGGCCACACTTACACTGCTTACAACCTTAATCGTGGTAGGTCTAATTGTCGCCAACGCCGAGTGGTTCGCATTGCTAACGGGGCTAATCGCTGCATCGCCAGATGCAGTCGGTATTTATAACTGGCTCGCTTACGAAAAACAAGATAGGCAAGCTCATGGAATTTTACGTGTTTTCCATGTTAAGTTTCATCGCGCAATTCAGTGGTGCGAGCGGCCATGGGGCGTTATTGTAGAGGTTGCGGTATTTGTTATTTTATTTTCCACTCTTATCAAGCTGATTTACGTATAAACACACGAACCTTGGGCTATTGACTCCTCTTGTAGGTTTTTTCGGCAAATTCTTTAAAACCCAACATGTCGCGTTTTTGTTGCTCTTTTATAGATGAGCTACCGAGCATTCCGAAAATTTTACCCATAAGGCCTTTGAAGGTAAATGTTTGGTCCGATGTATATTCGGTGATTGAATCCGAGATTTTAGTAAAACGCGCAACTGCATCAAGATCAACTGTCGGATTTTTCATTTCAACCTTCAGCTCGTTTGGTAGGTCTCGTTTTGTGACTTTAGCGTCAAATTCCATAATCCTATCACCGCTTTTGAAAGCCAATTTGTACGTGGATCCAATCTCGCCAGGTTTTCCACTACCTGGCTTAAAGCTTGCTAAATCAACCATCCATTTTGGGTTATTCTGCGGATCTGCCAATAATTTTGCCAATTGAGCTTGCGGTACTGCGACCTGAGTTTTTATAACATTACGCATCCTAGGCCTTTTTATAATGCAACAAAACGTTGCCCGAATTAAAGCTTTTAGTGTCTAATAGTTTCATACCTGACCTCTTTACTCCGTCGAACAAAAGTTTGCCAGCACCTAAAACTACTAGGGTTACTACAAAAAAGTATTCGTCAATCAAGCCCTGCTCGGCAAGTTGCTGTACGATTGTTCCACTTCCAAAGATCACAATATCTGCACCGTCACCTTTTTTAAGCTTTTTAATTTCTTCGATCAAATTGTCGTGATGAATCTCGGTGTTTGCCCAATCGGTATTTTTTAAGCTTTTAGAAAACACAATTTTAGTCATGTTCGTTAGTTCGTCGGCCATCATTTTTTGGCCAGGGTGAGCATTTGGGTCCATTGCAACATGCGGCCAAAAATCTTCAAACATCTCAAAAGTTCGACCGCCAAAAAGTACTGTGTCGGGGTTCATTTTGTCGTGCAGAGTTTTGTCTACCTCTGGGTCTTGAACAAACCAGTCAATTTCGTCGTGGGTCCCGGCAAAAAATCCATCTAAGGTTACCCGGTTGAACATTACAATTTTACGCATATTAATCTCCTTAAGCTTATTCTACAGTTTTATAAAATTTTCTAAAGTGTTTTCAAAGGCTTTTTGATCAGCATTCCAAAGTTCGGAATGGTTACCAGTTTCGGTGATCCAAATAGTTTTTGGTCCTTGGTAAGTGTTGGCAAGCTCTTGGGTTTGGGTGTAGTTTACGATTTTATCCTGCTTGCTGTGCATAAACAAAATTGGTACATCTGATCGCGACGATAAGCCCGTGATTGGAGTTCGGCTGTCGTCAAATCCTCCACGTAGCTTGACCAAATTTATTAACATCTGGCTAAACCACTTTGGCATTGACTTCGCCTCTGGAGCCTCGCTAATTAAGCGCTCAAAACTAAACATTGGATTTTCAGCGATTACGCCGCTCACGTTGTCAAGTTGCGGCAATGCAGCCAAAACGGACGTTGCGCCCATCGACGATCCCATTACGTAGACCTTTTCGTGATTTTCGGCCAAAAGATTATATGCGGCTGCAATATCTTGCGATTCGCGGTATCCGTAGGTTAAACCTTGGCCTGGGCAGGGTGCTTCGCCGTGGCAGCTCATGTCAAATGTTAAAACATCCAAACCTTGGTTTAAAAAGAATCCAATATGTTTCGTGTCTTCGCGTCGATCGCTGCCGCCGCTGTGAACTAATAAGATTGCGCCTTTCGCCTGCCCTTTACTGTTGTCGTTGGTTTTTATCAGCCAGCCAGGCAAGCTATAATCACCGGTCACAATGTTGACTTCGCTAAAAGCAAACTGTTTTGTTTGGCGCAGATTGCCGCAGTTCTCACCCCAAATTACTTGAGCGTCAGTTGGACAAAATGCTAGATCTTTTTTGAGTCCTAAAAATTGTGGTGACAAAATCTGGCCAGACGCACCCCAGATTCCTGCAAACATAAAAAGAACAAACAAAGTGACTAGACCTATTCCGCTAAACAATAGCCATTTTTTAAGGCTGATTTTTTTAAGTTTCCCTAATATCATAAGTGTCCTGCTTAATTTGACAGACAAATAATATCATTGCAAAGTAAAAAATAATTGTAAAAACCCGCCTATAAAAATGTAGCGCCGACTTGGTCGTGATAAAACTCGGTGGTTTTTTGCGTAATGCTTTTGGGCGTTTTCCCCGAAAAGGTTTTTATGTCTCGAATAAAATGGGATTGATCATGAAAGTCCAAAGCGAAGGCAATATCCGACAACAGTTCATATTCTCCTGAGTCCATCATTTGCATGGCTCTATTGAACCTGCGAATCCTAATGTATTGAACAGGTGGCAATCCAATAAACTGTTGGAACTTTTTTTGTAGTTGACGCTCAGAAATATTAAACGTATCTGTTAGATCCGCTACTGAAACTTGGCTTAAGTTGCTATCGATAAAATCGGTGATTTGCGAAATTTCGCTGTCCTGTTGAACGCTTTGACTGAGGTTTTGCAAAAAATCAGTCAAAATTTTTATAACTTGATCATTATTTTTTGCACTTTGCAATTGCACAATCGGTGAATTATTAAACTTTTTTAAGTCTAAAAAATTGTTTGTGAGCTTTGCGGCATTGATTTTAAATAGTGATTTTAGACTAAATGGTTTTAGTAAAACCTGAAAAGTCGTAAAGTGACTTGTTTTAAAGGTCATTTTGCTAAGCTCGGTTACTTGACCGTATAAAAAAAGTTCTGGCAAGTCAGTTAGTACGCCTTGACTGGTCTGCAGTGATTCGATCGAATTTGCATGAAATACGATCCCAGGTAGCCCGTTAGGACAAATATTTATTTGTGGGCTAGGATTATCGCCAGTAAACTCGGCAATTCTTATGCAGTCTATAAAATTACTTAACGAAGTCGTCGGTTTTAAAGTTTTAAAATTCAGACTACTCATGATTTTGTAATTTTCGTGTGGTTATAGCTTGGTCTATTAAGTAGTATATCAGGTGATCGATGTCGGCTGTCAGAATATGGATGTCCAACAATAATCTTAACGGGCACAAAACAATTATTCCACACATACTCAATTAATGACATCCATTGTTTTGCCTAATTAATTATTGATATACTAGCCAAAAAGGAAGCTTTAGCTTTTATGGATAAAAAATGATTGGTGTAGTGACATTGCAGCGTCTGTGGGCTAAAAGTTTTATGCGCTACGTAGTAATTGGCGGCACTGCTTATATAACCGAAATCGCTAGCCTAATGCTTTTAACCACTGTTTTTGACTTGTCGTCAGTAATTGCGGTGGCTATCAGCTTTTGGGTTGGCTTTATAGTTGCCTTCACTCTGCAAAAGATCGTGACTTTTAATAATTACGACAAAACCGTTAAAGGGCTTGCTAGACAAGTTGTTGGCTACGGAGCCTTGGTGGCCTGGAACTATGCTTTTACTTTAAGTGTGGTAGGTTTTGTCGGGGACAGATTGCCGGTATATGTTAGCCGGACTTTGTGTATTGTAGTGATAACCTGTTGGAATTTTTTAATTTATCGCAAGCTTTTCAAGCAGACCCAGAGCGATGAACAAGAAGTATAATTTTTTAAAGAACTTTGTTTTACCAGCACTTTATGCTGGCGGTGGCTTAGCTGTGCTTATTTGTACGACAATTTTGTGGGCAAGTTTAGGTGCGCAACTTAATAGTCAAAATGCTGATCAACTAGTTAATTCATACCTGTTTGAAAGTCCAGATACTTTTAAAGAGGCGTTTGTGCCTTACCAACATTCGTTTTTATTTAAGTGGCCATTGTTTTTATTTGCTAAAATTTTAGGTTTTACAAACCTTGCGTTCCTGCTGGTTACTCTAATGAGTGTGCTTTTAACTGTAATTGCGTTGGCGTACCTTATATATAGGATCGAAAATCGCATGCTCGTTTTTGGCACGCTTTGTCTGGCCTTGGCATCTACCCTAATTTTAGTTCCTGCTCAACCTTACGATGGCGCACTTTTGCCAGTTAATATGGCTATGATCACTACCCGAAATCTTGAGTATGTACTATATATTTTGTCAATTGTTTTGATTTTGCGCGGAACTTATAAAAAATCGAGTTTTTGGTTTGGTGTTGTGTTGCTATCAATTTTATTTGCAAGTGATCGTCTTTTTGTAAGTATAAGTCTGGGTGGTGCGCTTTTGGCTACGGTTTGCTACTGGGTAATGCACGCTAGGCCGATGATGCGAATCGCTATTCGCTGGCTGCTTGCAACTGTCGCGGCCATAGTTGTTGCCACTATAATTTTATGGGTTCTCCAGTTGTTTACAGATATATCACATACCGGCATAAGCCCGTATGGGTTTATAACTGACTTTAAGGAATTAGCGCGCGGTGTAATTTATGTCTTTGTGGCTTTATCTGTTAACTTTGGCGTGTTGCCTGCTAGTGATCCACGAATTTTAGCTGACATAATGGGGCAAGTTTGGCGCAGCGCAGGGTCGATCTACATCGCAAGTTACATTGTTAACTTTTTAATTTTCATAGCGGCTATATGGGCAATGGCGGTTGTATTTTGGCGTAGTTTTAAAGTTAAAATTGACCCAAAAACGTACGCATTGCCTGTGATTTTAGTCTGGACGCTTGTTGCAGCGATCGGATCATATATTGTAAGTGACCACTACTTCCCGGTGGACTTTAGATATTTAGGAATTGCTCTTTTTGCTGGTTTTGTGGCGCTTGCTAGTGTTTTGAGCCGGCGCACGCTTAACCCTAAAATTGTAGTTATAACCGGAATTATAATCTTAGCCGGAATTATAATTGCTCTACCTACGTCTGTAAAAACCTATCGCAGTGAACAACAAGCGTTAAACCCAGTAGCAACTTATAATAAAAGAATTGTCAGCGCACTAAAATCTTATAAAGTTGACGTTTTGGTCGGCAATTACTGGCGTGTTGTTCCGATCAGGCTTTTAAGCAATGAAAATCAGGCGATCTTACCGCTTATGGACTGTACTCAGCCGCGTGATTTACTATCGAGCAAAAATTGGCAAAAAGATCTAAAAGAGAGTTCTTTTGCGTATATTCTGTCGTTAGAAAGCCCGCTCGCGGACGCTCCTTCGTGTGGACTCGACACGATTACCGAAGTTTATGGTCGCCCGAGCAAAAGTGTGGTAATTAATGGAACGGTCGATAAGCCTAAAGAGCTGCTGTTGCTGTATAACAATGGAATTACCAATGGCCCGCATGTTGGACAGGACGCGGCTACAATCAAGCCAATTTTATTGAGTGACTTTAACGATGCTTTTTGCTCGGCATCAACGACTTTGCAAGTGGTAGCCCATCAAGATGATGATTTACTTTTTATGAATCCGGCCACGTTCGACGATATAAAATCTGGGCATTGCGTAAGAACTATTTATTTAACCGCCGGGGATGCTGGCGCTGACCAGTTTTATTGGCTGCGGCGCGAAGAAGGTGCAATAGCTGCTTATTCAACTATGCTCGGCGTGAGTCCTAGATCTTGGTCGACGCATATTATAAAACTGGGAGATCAACAATTTATTAGAGCCGCGACAAGCAAAGATAACCCGAATGTTTCTTTGATTTTTATGCGCTTGCCAGATGGTAATGTCAATGGACAGGGTTTCAAGTCTTCTGAGCAACAAAGTCTAGCTAAGCTTGATCGCGGGGTCATCTCAACTGTTAAATCTGTGGATAAACAATCTGTTTACTCGCTGGATGATTTAACGAATGCACTTGGTCGGTTAATGCAATTCTACTCTCCTTCGATTGTTCGGTTGCAATCAACCGATAAAAATGCCACGCCACCTGATCACAGCGACCATCTTGAGTCGGGAAAAATAGCCACTACAGCTTTTGAAAAGTATAAATCAGAATACGGTGAGACCGCCGCCCAGTTCTATGTCGGCTACCCTGTTGCATCAAAACCCGAAAACGTTATTGACCAGACGTTAACGGATAAATCTACAATATTTAGATCATATTCTGCCTTTGATTCTTCGGTTTGCGCAAAATCTACTCCTGAGTGTCAATTTGCGCCAATCTACCAAACGTACCTTAGGCGGAGCTATTCAAATTAAAGTGCAGAGCGAGTAGATCGGCTTTCGTAAAAAGAAACGCGTGTAATGATAATTTCTTTGAAGCCGCGTGGCGGCCGAGGGCTTGGTGCCTCGGCCGCCACGGGTTGTTGGAGGAGTGTGATCAGCTGCTCGAGCTGTCGCTTGTGGCGACGAACTCGTGGATCGTCGGTTCGATCGCGTAGTCCGGGGCCCACGGCGGCCGGAGCCAGTAGCGGCGCCGGTCGAAACGGGTTCCCAGCCAGAACACGATGAGCGGAGCGGTGATCATCCAGGCCGCTGCCAGGACGCAGATCCACAGGAACGGCGTGATCATGCGCTTGCGGACCCAGGCGAACGGCGCCAGGATCCATCGCACGTAGCGGAGCCCGCCGATGAAGATCGGGCTGCGCTGCTTCTTGCGCCCGTAAAGGCCCCAGCCCATGTAGTGCTGGATGCCCTGCCGGGTGCTGAAGTGGTAGTACGGCGCCTTGTCGCGGGTGATCACGCCCGAGTCGACCAGGTTGCGGTCGCTGCGGAGCTTGGTGTTGATCCACCACGGCTTGATGACCAGCAGGTAGAAGGCGAACCACGCCATCGCCAGCAGGAAGTAGCCCTTGCTGGTGAGGTCGTAGCGCACCCAGTAGTACATGCTGCCCAGCGCGATCAGACCGACCGGCCACAGGAACGACAGGCTGCGCGACTGCTGTCGTCGCGCCTTGCCCCAGTCGAACACGTACTTCTCGTCGTTCTCGCCGCGCTTGTCGTTGTAGTCGTCGATCTTCGCCTGGCTGAACCCCAGGTCGAACTTGGCGACGAACAGCGTCGACACCGATCGGATGCCGGTGATGGCGTAAGAGACGATCGCGATGAACACGAGCGTCGCAGCCCATCGGCCGTACTCCGAATCCACGGCGTCGCCGAACACAGCGCGCGGGATCTTGCCCAGGAAGTCGAGGCACGTGGCCGCTGCTCCCTGGATCCAGTTCCCGATGTCCTCGATGAGAGGCATCTGCACTCCATTTCGATTGTCAGGCGCACGTAAAACATGCGCTCCTCCATGACCGACTAACTATAGCATAATTTTACTTAATGTAAATGTTGTTAACTGAGGCGCTCAAGTACTCCCCTGCGCTTAACTATGTTCTTATAGTCCCATTGAATATCTTTTGCCTTTTTAAGCCAGGCTGCCAGCTCGTCCACTTTTATCTTGTCTAAGTTTTCATAACGCACTTCTGCCGCCTTAAAACTGCCCTCGGGCTGTAAACTGGGTTCGTTAAAGGACTGACCGCTCCAAAACAAAAGTCTTACGCAGTTCTTTAGGGAATCATAACCGACAATAGGGTTACCGTTTAAGAACCAAACCGGCGCTCCGTGCCATAATTTATTTTCAGCATCTGGCAAGTCTTTAAAAAAGCTCTGGATTTCAGTGCTAAGCAAGTCGCAAATTTCTCGACGACCAGCTGGCAAATTTCTGTTAAACTCTAATATATCTCTGTTCATGGGCTCCTTACGTTAAACTGGTTTCTTTTTTAAACAAGTAGCCGGTGTAAAGAAGGAATAGCTGCGGAATTACACCCATCACTCCGATCAGAACATACAAAAAGCCGCCATTTAGCTCACCCACTAGAGGCAAGCCGATGGTGCCGCCGAATGAGCCCACGAAGCCCAGAATCAGGTAAATATATAGCCATTTCATGGATTTTGCATAAGCAATCGTAACATTTTTGCTAATTTGTCGAGCGACTCCTGCGCTGAAACCAACAAACATTGTAAAAAGCCACATACTTGCGAGCGCAAAGTCAAAGAAGGGTTCAAAACTTTGTTGACCTGGATGTGGAGCGAGAACGGCGGCTGCAATAACTGCAACCGAAACCAAGCCCAGCCATTTAAGTGATGTAAAAAAGTTATTAATTTTAAGCAGGCCGGCGTATTTGCGTAAGCCAAAGTAGATTAATCCAAAGCTGGCGGTAACAAGCGCAAGGATGCCGCCATATCTAAATAGCAAGAGATTACCCAGGCCGAGCAGCTCAATTATCACGTAATGCGAAAAAACTACGCTCAAAAGCAAAATGCCCATGCAAATAAGTACAAAAGCATTTTTAAATTCTTGCTTAAAATTGCTTAGCGCCGAAAAATAAAGCCACGCGATGCCGATATGAAGAGTTACGAAAAATAGTGGTACCATTAGTAAAAAGCCGTTTTGCCAGGGAACTAGCCCGAGCACTGGCAAAATCAAGGCGCTGACCGCATTAAAAAATGACAAAAGAACAATTACAATGACTTGCGTAAGCGTTGCGGTGCTGGTTTTTTCAGGCGATTTTAAATAGTTATCTATCGTTTCGGGTGTGAGTTTGCGCAGCGGATCCTTGGTTATTAGGTAATCGCGCAGTTCGTTTTCGAGTGATTGCAGGCGAAGTTGATTACTTGGATCAAGCGGTGACTGACCATCCCACTGCGCCGTAACTTCGCGTAAAGACTCCAGCATTTGATCGACCGCCTCTGGGCTTGAGCCTAGTTTTGCCAGCTGTAAAATTCTCTCAACTTGCTGTTTGGTCGGGTTTGGCGCTACTGCATCAGAATACATACTAAGTTTAGTTTAACGCATTACTTTGTATGCGCCAAAGTTGAAAAAAGCTTTAACTTATAAGCATTAGTACTGTAGAATAGGGGTATGTGCTTAGTTGGTTTCAATAATGAGTAGACTACCTACTCCAGGTTCAGATAACGGTACGTGGGGAAGTGTTTTAAACGACTTTCTTTTGGTGTCGCTCAATTCTGATGGAACTTTGCGGCCTTCCGCAGTCTCCAATAAGGCCGATGATAGTGCAGTTGTTCATAATACAGGTAGCGAAACTGTCGCCGGTGTTAAAACTTTTTCTTCGTCCCCTATTGTCCCAACTCCAACCACCGCTACTCAGGCCGCAAACAAAGACTACGTAGATAACGTTGCAAGTAGCGGAGCTCCTGATGCCACAACCAGTACAAATGGTCTGGTTAGACTAGCCGGCGACTTGGGCGGAGTAGGAACGACGGCAGCCGCTCCTCTCATCTCGGCGGGCGCTGTAACTGGCGCAAAAATTGCCAACTCTACGATTACAGATACTAATATCTCGGGTAGTGCGAATATTGCTCAAAGTAAGGTCGCCAGCTTAACAACTGATCTTGCCGGAAAACAACCGCTCGACTCTGACCTTACTGATATAGCGGCGCTTACTCCGACTAACGACGATGTCATTCAGCGAAAGGCTGGCGCTTGGGCTAGTCGCACGCCTGCTCAACTTAAGACCGACTTAGCTCTAACTAAGAGCGACGTTGGACTAGGAAATGTCGACAACACAAGTGATGCCAATAAGCCGATTAGCACCGCTACCCAAACAGCATTGAATCTAAAGGCTGATACTTCAAGCGTGATGTTGCTTGCGGGCGAAAACGCAGGAACAGTTACAAGCAATGCTACAACTAATGGATTTGCGCGTATTGATCTTAACTACACAGCATCGGGCTCAACTCCTGACTCTATGGCTTTTTATTACAACGGCATTCGTACGGGTTACCATAACGAAAAGGGCGAACTTAGGTCGCGTGCAGCCGCAGATAACTCAGTTCCGTTTAGAGTACAGCAACGATCCAATACTCAAAGCGCTAATCTTACTGAATGGACGCAGTCTGATAACACGGTTTTAGCATCGGTTAGTGCTAGCGGTGTAATTTCGGCGCCAAACGTTGATCGCAAAGTAAGCTATGGGGCGTCTCAGCCATCAAATCCGACTACCGGCGACCTCTGGATTCAACCCTAAGTCATGGCAACACCTCAGGTATGGAACGGCACGAGTTGGGTTGCGCTTACTAAGAACAAAACTGCGTATTGGAGTGGGTCTGCTTGGGTAGAGCCCAGTGATATTAAATATTGGAACGGCAGCTCGTGGGTGACGATTTTTGGCAGCGCAGCAGTGATTGCCTTTAGAACAAGCGGAAGTAACAACGCCCTCACTGTAAGTAGCTTAGATGTTCCGATTCCCGGAACTGTTCAAACAGGCGATCTTTTGGTTTTGGTTGTCTCGCAGACCTCGAACTCCGCAACCTTATTTAATGCAATTACTGGCTGGACAAAAGTTGGTGAGCAGCGAGCTGGAACTTCAGCGTTTACGATAGGTGTGTTTACACGTATCGCCCAGGTCGGCGACGCTGGCACTAATGTGACATCTACCTCGGTTTCGTCTGCAAACTACTCGGGTCAGGTTAGAGCATATAGTGGCGTTAACCAAACTACTCCACTCGACGCAACCACGGTGTTTTCTCAGTTAGACTCGACGAGCACTTCTGTGACAGCGCCCGCGATTACTGTTGCCACAACGGGGGCAATGTTAGTAACAGTGCACGGACTTCCAACTACTGCTGGTACAACTTTAACCGCGGCTGACTGGACTGAACCCACAGGCTTTGGTGACGAAGTTACGGTTTGTACAGCTTCAGGTTCTGCTAACAACGCGGCTATTGCTTGTTACGATAGGATAACTCCGGGAACTGGATCGCAAGGTCCCTTTACCGCAACATCCACTCAAGCTCGACGTTGGGCAACCGCAACGCTTGCTCTGCGTCCAGCTTAAATTATTTAGTTTCCCCGGCTTTTTCGTACGCACTAGACAACTGTCGGTAGTACTTTGACGTCATCGCCAAAAGCGAAATCACTAAACCAATCAGTCCAGTTACGCAAAACACTAAGGCTATTCCGCGTGCTGGACCAGATCCAAACCATCCACCAATGAGCTCTACGCCGGCACCGACAGTCATGAACGGAATAAAAATGAACTGTGCGATCGGACCGATTAAAAATGCGGTTAATGGTGACGCCGATTGTTCGATGCTTTGGGCGAAACCAAATACACGACCCTGGCGTTCGAGTGGAACTACACGTTGCAAGAGCGTTTGTTCCGACGCTTCAATGACCGGAGCTAACAGCAAGTACACAAACATTCCTGCCGAAAGCAAAATAATAGACGGCTGAATTGTAAACACGCTCGAGATAGCCCAAATTGCTATGTTTGCCAAAAGTAAAGTTCGCAGCGGATTTTTACCTAGGCCCTTTTTAGCAACTAAAATTCCGCCAGCGATAAAGGCCACGCTAATCGCTCCCCATAATAATCCCCAAACCTGAACAGAAACCATAGAAAGTCCGTAAGCGTCCATTAGTGGCATGAATACGCCGCCTAAAAAGTTGTTGAAAGTGCTGAAAATGATAAGTGCCATTAAGCCAGGTATCGCAACGACTACTCTAAATGTGCCTTTTATGTCGACCTTTTTGCTTGGCAACTCACCATCTCCAATTAGGTGCGCAACGCCTTTTTCGGGGATTTTAACGCTTAGCAAATGAATAAAAGCGGCGATCGTCAGGGTGATCGAAAGTGCCAAGACCGACCATAAACCCCAAAACCCAATCATAAAACCGCTTATTACCGAAACTACCAAAAAAGAAATGCCTGTCGATGCGCCGACTAATCCGTTGGCTTTATCGCGTCGATCTGCAGGAATTAAAATTGTTACCAAAGTTGGCAAGGCTATTGTTCGCAAGTTGCCTGCCATTACGCCAAGCAAAAGTGAGATTATCAGCGCCCACAACCAAAAACTTTCGATGTGCTTAAAAGTTCCTTCTGGTGCAAGCGCGAACACAACTGTTGCTATCATGTAGAAAACTAACGAAACCAAGCTCGATGCCAGCATAATTTGCTTCTTTTTGTGGTGGTCAACTAGGCTGCCAAGCCAAAAGCCTGACAGCGCAGTAACTACAAGGTAAATTCCTGATACAATTGCGGTTGCAAAAACCGACTGAGTTTCTAGATAGGCAAAAAACGTCACTGCAAACCAAACCGTCATGTTGGTGAATGTTGGCGATTATTACGTTAATTAAAACTTGATAGAAGCTTTTTTGCGACTGCATCCTGACTATTATGAACTTAGGCTGATTTTTGTGCAAGCAACTCTAGTTATTTAAAGGTTGGACCGGTAGTTGCTGATCACAAGTATTGTTATTTGGTCGGTTGTTGAAGCGGTCGTTGATCCAAGCGATTACATTAGGATAAATTACTTCGGGAATTTGCATATGTTGAACATTTGCAACCCATAATGAATTTAGGTTTCCACCGGCGTTGCAGGCGCGTTGAATGTATAGTGCTGTGGCTCCCGGCTCGATCACTAAATCTGTCGTGCTCTCAGCCACCATTAAGGGCTGGCTTGGCTCTAGCGTTGGTGCAGTTTGGGCTTGAGCCATTTCACTCCAGGCTGGGACATCTGTGGGACTTGTGGCAAAGAACTGTTGCTTCAGGCTATTCCTAATTAATCCGTCCAGAGTTGCATCATCAATACATTGATCGGCTATTTTTTGATAGTTTTTGTCGCCCACTTTTGTGGTAAGCTGATCTGCCGATAGCTGATCATTGGCAGTTGGCCAAGATGTTAGGATTTCTGGCCCGATGACCCAATCTAAAACGTTATTGTCTTGCTGATCTAACATGACCGAAAGTTCGGCAGCTGGTGCGGATGCAACTGTTCCCGCTAAATTAAGTTCAGGTGCGTAACTTTTTGCCATGCTGCCCGTAAACAACGACGAGTGCCCACCTTGCGAGTGGCCCCAAACGGCAAATGTGTTGCCCGCGTTCGATCCACTTAAATTACGAGCTGCACGCACACTATTTAAGACATCGTGAGCTTCACCGGCGCCAACTAGGTACTGCTCGATTCCATCTGTGCCAAGTCCTGCGTAATCGGTTGCCGTTACAATCCAGCCGTTTTCAAGCATCTGGTTGACCCAGGAAATATTCTGCATCGGATCCTGCGATCTTGTTGGAGCGCATGCCTCCCCCATTCCTAATGTGCCGTGAGCCCAGGCTACAATCGGCCTATTCTGCCCTTGATTGTTCGGAACGAAAATCATACCCGAGCTAAAGGTATTGTTGCCGTTGGAATCCTGAGTTCGATATAAGACTCGTGTAGCCGTCCCGCCCGAAATTTGTAGATCCATTGGTTCTTGCCTAACGATCTCGCCTAATTCACCTTGAAGCGGCAATCCATCGGTTTTATAAAACGGTGCAAGTTGAGCCTGTAAAATAGCAATTTTTGCGTTTTTAAAAATCGCCACGCCGATTGCAAAAACTAAAACTAAGCCAATTACTACAAGAACAATTTTTATAAGAATTTTCCAGAATGGTTTCGCAGTACTTAAAGTTTTCATTGTGTAGTTACTCTGCTCCTAAATTAAAATTATCAAATGCTTTATTGCCGAATTTAGCCTTAATTATGCCTTGCAATTCTTGTTTTGAATAAACACGTATGGGGTCACTTGTGGTTAAGTAATTTTGCAGTTTTAAGTATGCATTTTTAAGCACGGCGATCTGCGCTGCAGACAATTTTTCTCCAGGTTTGACTTGAGCAGACACAGAGCTTATGTCGTCTAAAACTGATTCGATCTTAGATGGTTGCGAAGCGAAGGAGGCTAAAAAAGTTACCATTTCGATTTCTGAAACTTGATTACTTTGTTGAGGCTGATTGATTACATTTAGCAAACTCGCTTTGTAACCGGCGATTAAAAACGCAAAAGCTCCAGCTGTGAACGGAATAATGGTAAGACTGAAATCTAAATACCAATCGGCTTCGGTTAAAAACAACCTAACAATTAAAAAGTGAAGTCCGCCAAAAGCTAAAATATAAAATGCAACTGTTAGCCACTCTACCGCGCTTTTGTAAGCAACCGACATTTTTGGCAGAATCTGCAAGCCCAGCATGCCAGCAAAAAATACAAAAACCACGTTACAAACAGTAACGGACTGGAAAACGTCAAACACCAATTCGCTAGCGCCGGTGCTTACATGTGGCAAAAATGAGATCATAAGACTAGTTGAGATTGCCACTGCAACACCTAAAGTAACAGATGACCAAACTGATTTTACGCCAAGGATTTTTGCGAATTTTCGCATAGCCAGCAACACGAAGACTGCGCTAAAAACGTAAATTGTTGCAACACCACCAGATTCTAGCCAGAAAACTGCATTTAAAATATTAACCACTGGAATCTGAATTTGCGCGACTGCAAAGATTCCGAGCCCAACACACAACATGACGTATGCTTTTTTAACTTCATCTGTAAAAAGTTTTATGGTGCGTACGAAAAACGGGATTGCGAACACACTTAGCAATGAGGTTACTAAAGCCAGACTCACTGTAAACCTAAATCCGGGTCGGTAATCCGCCAACAAGAAACCGGCAGCAGAGCCGACCGCCATAGAACCAAATATGGCTGCAAACAAGTAAAGTCGCAAATCTTGAGCTTGAGCAATAAGCATAAGCTAATTATAACCCACCGTTCGTAACTTGTTAATTTGGCGAAGTTAAGGAAAGATCGTCGACGTAAAAGTATTGCCCTGCAGAGATTGCGTTGGCGTAAACAATGTAAGCTAAGCTATTGCCGGACTCTTTTGTGGTATATGTCTGGCTAACCCGCTGCCAATCAGTACTACTTGCAGTAATAGTTTGGCTCACCTCACCTGCCATGGCCCAGTTTGGTCGCCACTCACGTAGACGTAATGTGATTTTTTGGCCAACGTACCCGGGTTTTATCCATACGCTTTGAGTGTATCCGATGTTTGCGGTAGTGCTGGCAATTATTTTAGGGCTGTCGTTAAAGCCACTGGATAAATTGTTTGCGCCAGTGCTGGCCGAAACTTTTACGGACGCGCTGCCGCTGTGAGCTTGCTCAGTGGAACGGTCAATATTTACGTAGTTGCTACTGCCGTATTTACCCGTCCAGCCTGTTAGGTTGGTTTCTACGCCAACATTGCTAACCCATTCTGTGGGGGTTGGTACTGGGGCTGTGGATTTCGTGAATTGCATGCTCCAAATTGTACTGCCATACTCGCACACATCCTTGATCCATAGAAAATCTGGTCCGCACACAAACCTAATTCCTAATGTTCCATTTTGGGCGTTATAATTGCCGGCTAAAATTCCTAACCTGCGCACACGGAATTCGGATGGAGGCGTTGTGTTAGCGGTTGGTGTAAAGCCTTGACCGCCAGCTGCACTCAACACGTGCATTAGGCCGTTAACTTTGCCGTAAGCTTCTAAGCCGTGCGCATGGTGCCCAACATTTAAGATATATTTCCCGCCTTGATTGTCGGCGCGCGGACTGTATTTTTGGGCCAAGTAATCAATGGCTGCACAAACTGTTAGGTTTGGGCCCTCGGTTGAGTTTGTGTAAGGAGGGCGGTGCCCGTAAGTGATTATGAAGTCGACGTTTGCATCGCTTTGAGCTTGCTGCATTAGTATATCGGCTTTGACTTTCCAATCTTCGATCGCGCCCGGCCACGGCTCGGGGTACGAAATAAATCTTACCTTGCCACTGTCAAACCAGCCCCAGTCTTCGCCTAGACAGGTGTTCACGACACTACCTTGATCGCCACCACAACCCGGGTTGCTAGTCTTTGTTTCGGTGTCGTTAGGTACTGTTTGTGCGTTTGTTATGTAACTTCGGCCTTTGTAGTTTGCGAGGCTATCGCGTGGAGTTCCTGCAGGTGCCTCGGGCTTGGCCTCGGCGTACTCATGGTTACCCCAAGCGGGTTGAAAAGCCGCAAAATGCGACCAAACTTCTTGATCGGTGTAGTATGAGTTAACTGCTTCTACGCCACAACCATCCAGAACCGATATATCACCACCATGCGTAACGACATTTGGTTGCTGATTAGTAATTAGTTGGTGCATGGCTGGCATATAGCTAAAGCAGTGAGAGCTCACTGTGTCGCCCACATCCACCCAGCTAAAATCACCAGTTGACCGTGTTTTAAAGGCGTGGTCTAGGCCGCTTTCGCCGATTTTATAATGATACTCGGTGTTGTCATTTAGGCCGCTAATTTTAACTTCGTAGAATGGACCGGTTGTGTCCCATGGGCTAATTGCCGATTGATAGGCTGTGGCTTGTTGACCGTAGTTGGAGTCTAGACCATAAAAAAAGGCGGTTTCAGATCCGCGCCAGTTAAAAATCACTTCGCCTGCATTTTCGCCATAAGAAAAGTGGATTTCGTCTACGCTATCAGTAGTTGCAAGCGCCCTGACTGGAGTCTCGAAGGCAAAATTGCTTGCCACTATAGTTACTGCAACCACAATAACGCCCACTCTTTTTAGCAGGTTCCTTACAATCATTGCCCCTCCTGAGAGTTATTTTGATATCTTAACTATATACTATTTTTCGTTCGATTTTTACAAAACCTGTCGCATAACCATAAATTTTATGTAAAATGGTTTTATGCAAATCGCCGCCAGAATCCGGGCGGCTTTAACTTGAAGGGTATAAATGGAACAAACATCTATCACGCCGAGCGCGACAACCGAAACTACTGAAAATGCTGCACCCGTGGAGCGTGAGCAGACAGATATATTTAACTGGGCTAACAACCTTTTTATGTACAAAGACAACCTAAAAATTGAGTTGTTCTTGCTTAGTAAAAACAATGTTTTGTATCGGACTCAGCATAAACCTGAGGTAGGCAAACAGTTGATTCCCCTACTCTTAGACAATATTTTAGAGTTTGTTATGACTGGCGCAGGCGAAGGCTTAGTCGTGCGCGGTTTCGAAGAGGCAGAAGAGGAAGATAACGTTTTACAAAGAACTCAGCTCGATAATATCGAAAAGATGGTTGAGGCGATGCGCTGGCTTGGTGGCCAAGAACATGAAATGGAAATGTTCAACGAAGACGATCACGACTTGCGTCGTATGCGCGGCTTGATCGCACGTTGCAGTCATCCCGAAATGGAGAAATCTTTTTACGTAATTAAGTCGCTCTCCGCGGCTAATGTTGTTAAAGGCATTGGCGGTTGGACTATCGGTGCACAAACTTTTGAAGCACTTGATCCGGGCGCCGCGTTGCGGATTCCGGCTGATAACCAGATTCTATTACTCGAGCAGGACGTCTATGTTTTTAATCAAAGCAAGCTTGAGCGTTTATTTAATTATAATGCTAAAAAGAATGCGATTGCCGAAAAGAAAGTCGATGAAATTAACGCCAACTTCACTTTAAGCTTTGCAGACGAGCTTGATCTTCAGACCATGGTTAAAGCTAGTAAAACGCTGATCAACAAATTGCAAAAAATTGATCCGCAGTCTGTGAAGCAAGAAGATCTCTTGAATCACGCCGAAGAACTCGGTGTTGAGCTTATGACTGATGATTCGGGCGCCATTATCATCATGGATGTTAAAGACCTTAATAAATTTGTGAATCTATTAAACGATGACTACGTTGAGTCTAGTATGACGGGTAGGCGTTACGAGATTAAAAGTAAAAAGATTTTAGAGCCAGAATCTGACGAAAAATAGTGGTATTTTTGAGAAAACTTAACTAAACTTATATATGTAAGTTAAGTAACTAAAACAAATACCATGCGCTCAACGAGCGAATCCAATATCAGTAGCAAATCAGCGGCAAAAAGGCGTAAAAACGTTCTTTTTGGCTTGCTCAGTGCGGCAGTAGTGGTGGCAATTTTGCTACTGACGTTTGATGTTTACCGCAAATCTACCAGTATGGATGTGCTTTTTAGCGTTTATAAAAATCTGGCAGAGCAAGTCTCGAACAATCCTGCAAGTATCGAACAGGTTGCCCAGCTAGATACGACCACGTTGGATGATCCGACTTTGCAAGTTCAGGAACTGGGCAACAGTAATCAAGATGCAACTTTAGCGATCGGCCCGGCGGGTTCACAGGGAGTACCAGGGCTGGATGGCATCAATGGAGTAGATGGCGAGGATGGAGATGACGGGTTGGATGGAACCGATGGAACCGATGGAATTGCCGGAATTCAAGGACCTCAAGGAATCCAAGGTGTTCAGGGTGTAGCTGGCGCGCAAGGACCCGCTGGCCAAGATGGAACAAACGGCGTAGCCTCTTGTCCCAATGGCTCATGTGTCTCGCTCCAAGTTTCGCCCACCACTCAGGAATCTGGCTATGTTTATGTAAATGGAGTAGTTGCTAGCAGCTTTCAAGGAAACGGTTCAAGCTTAACTTCTTTGAGCGCGGGTAATTTAGTAGGTACTGTCGCCAATGGATTGCTTAGTTCGAGTGTTACATTACAGGGCAACAACTTCAACGGCAATAGTCAGCTGGTGCAAACAAATGGTAGCGGCGAATTGCCAGTTCTTTCGGGCGCAAACTTGACCAGTATTAATGCATCTCAGATCACCACAGGAACTTTGTCTAATTTAAGATTAAACTCAACCGTGACCGTTCAAGGCAACACATTTAATGGTGTCAATCAGCTTGTGCAGCTAGATGGCTCAGGTGCATTACCTGCGGTTTCGGGCGCCAATCTTACTAACCTACCTGTTGGGTGTACTGACTGTGTTGATCTGCAAGCCGTTACGCCCGGCACCCCTCAAACTGGTCACATAAATGTTAGCGGAACAGTAATCGCCGGTAATTTTGTTGGGGTTGGCAGTAGTCTAACGGGATTGAATGCTAGTAATATTAGCAGTGGTACCTTGAATGATTCTAGGCTGAGCTCAAATGTTACTACGCAGGGCAATACTTTTAACGGCACGAGCCAATTGGTTCAAACCACCGCGGGCGGGGTTTTGCCTGTAATCTCCGGTGAGAACCTTACTAATCTTAATGCTTCTAGTTTGGCAACGGGTACTGTTGGCGACGCAAGGTTGAGCACTAATGTGACATTGCAGGGAAATAGCTTTAACGCCGCCGGACAACTTGTTCAGCTCGATGGATCTGGTTTGCTCCCCGCCCTCAATGGATCCGCATTAACTAGCTTAAATGCGAGCAATATTTCTAGCGGAACTTTAGCGGATGCACGCCTGAGTAGTAACGTTGCGCTTCTTAGTCGAGATTCTCAAGTATTTACTGGTGATAATACGATTTTCAGGAACGATACCAACGGAACCAACGCTTTCACTGTTCAAAACTCATCCAGCACTAACGTGTTTAATGTAGACACTTCTGCCAATAGAACACAGACGACAAACGCAGAAGTCTCTTCTGGGTTGACTGTGGGTGCTTCGGGAACTGCGATTACACAGATTAGGTACTATGCGCCGACTATTAATCCTGCAAACGTTCCAGCAGCATCCACTAGCGAGCAAACATTTACCGTAAATGGATTGACCACAGACGACACGGTTATTGTAAACAAACCCTCGTTAACTAACGGTTGTGGAATGATTGGAGCCAGAGTGAGTGCAGCTAACACCTTGGCAATTTCGTGGGTGAATGTTTTAGGTATTTTGGGTTGCGATCCTCCATCTGAGGTTTATAAAGTTATGGCCTTTAGAGCTACTTAAGTGGGTACCTGAGGCTTGCCGGTTACCACCAACATTATTTACTTAGCCTTGTTTTAAGATTATTTAATGCTCTTGCAACCGTTTGCCTCCACTCATAAATGCAGTAAACTACGCCCGCGGCAAATAGTGCACCAATTACCCAAAACACTGTTGAATTTTGTGATGGCACCGAAGGAATGTCTTTAACGCTGGGTAAGTTTGTGCTGGCTCCTAAAATCTTACGACAGCGGTTTGTATCCGTGTTTCTTTCCTGGCCTTCTGGGCAAGGTTTTGGCTGCGTGCTGGCGGCCGCAATTGTTCTGCATCTGTTAGTGTTCGAGTTGCGTTCTTGTCCAGGAGCGCATGGCGTAATTACAGGTTGTGATTGAGTGCTTTTGCAGCGATTGGTCTCGGGGTTACGTATTTTACCGGGTTCGCATTGGGCTAAATGTTGCTCTGTGGCTTCCGCTAGGACTAGTAGCTTGTTCGGGTGATTTGGCGTCGGCGTTTGCGTTTGTTTCCAAGCACCGTCAATAAACGACCACGAGATGTCCGAACCCAAGTTATCCGCATACTTTACTGATTGTTCGCTGGTTTGTGTAACCAACCAAACAGTTACACTATTTGAGTTTGTTAACGAAAGTTTTGTCTCCGAGTTATAAAAAGCTATATACTGATCTGGAGCAATTTGAAGATCGGGCAAATTAAACTGCTTTGTGCTGTTTTCGAGTTTTAGAGCACAGCCTAGTAAATGGATTGGCTTGTCTGTTGGGTTGTGTATTTCAATGAACTCTGCGCCCGAATCTTCACCCGTGGGGTTGGGCAGGATCTCGCTCAAAACTATACCATCGCAAAGATTATTAGCTTCTGTCTCCGGCTCTGTAGTTTCTGGGGATGGTTCTGGCTCAGGTTCTTCTTCTGGCTCGGTCTGAGGATTATTTTGAGCGAACGCAGCTTTTGGTGTGGTGGGTGTGATTTGGGTGCTAAAAGAGTTGTTGCTAAAAACCCTGTTTATAGAGTAGTCGTGGCTAATCGCTTTTGGCTCGTGCCACCATCCGCTAATTGCGGTTGCTTTAGCCCAACTAACTTGATCTATTAGTGACCCACTTTGATCAACCAACCTTAGATATCCACCACTGGTTTTAGGAAAAATATCCTTTTGAGTTGACCCGTTAAAAAACATATCCGCCAAATCTTGCAGGTAGCATTTGTAGGTTATTAAAAATAAACTTTTCGCCTGGACCTGGCCTTGTAAGGTAGCCACGTGGCGCACTGTGAGACCAGACTCGGTCACGAATTCCAATTTTATTCCTGTTAGATCAAGCGCGTAATCGCTTGGATTATAAAGCTCCACGAACTCTAATTTGCCGGCGTCGTATTCGCTTTCTAGGCAGCTCGCGGGTCGTTCACCAACTTTATCGCTACCAGTTTGAAACTCGCTAATTAAAAGACTGGGCTCTGATTGTGCGGTCGCTGGTTCAGTTAAAGCCAAACTTAAAAATACAAATAAAAATACTACGGCAGCTCTGGTCATGTCGTTAAACTTTTTGGTTAGTTTTGTGATAGCCGTATTTTGTTAAAGGTTGCCTCGGCTGTCAATGCCAATTTTTAAATTGTGGAAAACTATTCCAAGACACTACTTTTGTAAAAGTTGAATTTTGTAGCGCGCCATAAGAATAAAGTTAAGATTACGATAACTGTATAGCTAAAAATCAGCGAGAGGACATTAAAGTGTACCTCACCTTTTGCGAATGGTATGCTTGCTATCCAGTCGACGATACTGGTCATATATTTTAATATCCAGAATGCCGGTAAGCCTAAAATCTCCGCAAAATTTGGTACCAATATTCCTGAGATCCCAGCCAAAAATATAAACAGCATCGCGGGGGGTATGAGAGGTAGAATCATCACATTCGCAAAAAGTGCCAGTGGTGAATATTGGCCAAAATAAAGCAGGATAATTGGCAACGTTACAATCTGGGCGCACAGAGTACCAACGAAAATTTCGCGTAAAATGCCAGGATCTTTGTTGCGCCAAAAGAACGAATTGACGAGTGGTGCTAAAATAATAACCCCTGCAAATGACCCAAACGATAAGTACCAGCCTAAGTCGCCGTTAATTGAACCGGGATTTAATAATAGGGTTGTTGCGGCTACAAATGGTAGCAAAACTAGCGGATGAATATTGCGTCCATAATACCAGGCCGCTAAACACAGGCCTGTCACAATTGCAGCTCTACTCATACTTGGGCTAAAGCCGGTCATTAAAACAAATCCGATTATCATAGCGGAGGTTACTAGCACCGACAATCGTTTAGAGATATTTAAAAAACTTTTGCGAGCAAACCTTACCAAAATTGTAAGATTGTAGCCACTTGCTACGACGACATGTGTTAACCCGAGGAGCTTAAGTTTTTCATTCAAGTCGTGTGGAAGCTCATTCTGCTGCCCAAGCAGATAACCCAACCCAAGGTCTACCTGTGGCGATGGTATCGCTATGCGAACTGCATCCGCGAACCAATCTCGGGCGATGCGCGCTAAGTCACCCGGCACAGGTTGCTCTACCTTTATAATTTTGGCTTTGAAGATTGAGGCCGGAATATTGCCAAATCCGTGGTCAAGTTTGCCTTGTGCTGCTATAAAATCACCACGTTTTATTAAGTTGCCATCGCGCGTACTTAGCCAAATTACACCGCTTAAATTTTGACCCGCTGCCGATACTTGGGTAAGTTTAATCTGTTGCTCATCTTTTTCGTTCTTGGAAACATCTTCGGATACAATGCCAGTTACTAAGACCTGTTTTCCGTATATAGGTTGATATTTTTCAATCTGATTAGATTGAAAGTTGTTCACTGCCATTCCTAAAAGCAAGCCGCCAGCAAAAGCCAATGGCAACAGTAGGACGAACCTAAACGCAACACATACTATACAACCCAATATGCCAATAACCACGATCAACAGATTAATTTCGACGTTTACAAAACACGAAAGCGCAGCGCCGCAAATTACTCCCCAGCTCATGGCCGCAATTTGCCATGAAGCATGAGTGGTTGTTTTCATCCTGACTCGACTGGCAAAACCTGATCTGGACATCCTTGTAAAACATTTTTCAAAGCTGTGTATTCGGCCGACGTAACCCAGAGTAAGTACTTAGTCTTAACTGCGATCTGCCTGGCAACGTAAGCGCACCTATAATTTTTATTGGGTGGTAGCCAGCTAGCTGCGTCGCTATCACTTTTCTGCTGGTTCAATTTACCATCTACCGCTAGTAAATTTAGCGAATCGTTAGCAAGTTCCTGGCGTTTTTGAGCACTTAAGTCCTGGGCGCCTTTTTGCCACGCATCAGATAAGGCTACTACGTGGTCTATCTGAACGAGCTGACTTGTCGCCTCGCCTTTCGTAAAGTCTATCTGCTTTTCAGAGTACGGATCATGTAACTTCCCTGACAAAACAGTACATCCATCTTGATCAAATTTAGATTCTGTTAGATCACGCTTTAAAACTAGATTTCTGACATCGCATCCATCTAAGCTGTCCCAGCCATCACCAAACTGATCACGTGAGTAATCAGTTTTTGGTGCGCGCCCTTTGACTTGCAGTTTTTCTAGAGCTACCAGCGCATTCTCGCTATTTATTGATATTTGTTCGCTCTCAACCTTACTTTGCGGAGGCTGATTGCTGAAAAACAGGCCCAGGCAAATAGCTAAAACTGCAATAATTATGGTAAAAGTTCTACGCTGTTTTTCTTTCACAAGCACATGATTGACTAAGTTGGGGTTGTTTGTCAAATAAAATAGCAGGAGTTAACGTTGTAATTTATTTACAAAGCAGAGTTTATCTTTTAGTATTAATACATAAGCATAATAAAAGGAAAATTATGAAAAGCTTTTTAGCATCAACTTACGACACTACTTTATACAACGACGGCTACCTTGATAGCTCGTATTATGCAGCTCCAAGCTACAGCCCAGTGGGAACGATTTTTTACCTCGCGTTCATTATCTTTATGATTGTCTCAGTATGGAAGGTGTTCGTGAAAGCTGGCAAACCTGGCTGGGCTTCGATCGTTCCTTTTTATAACATCTGGGTTTTACTTGAGGTAGCCAATCGACCAGGATGGTGGTTAATCCTTTATTTCATCCCACTGGTTAACATCGTTATCCACTTCATCGTCTCCATTGATGTAGCAAAGGCCTTCGGCAAAGATGGCGCCTTTGGATTCTTCCTTATCGGAATATTCGGCTTCATCGGCTACCCGATCATCGCATTTGGAAAAGCCAGCTACAAAAAAATAGCAAGATAAACAAGAAGCGCTCTGTTTGCCAGAGAGCCTTTAATTAAAAAGACCACCGATTACTCAGTGGTCTTTTGTTTAAACACTTTCGCTTATCGCAACTAAGGTCCAATCTATTTGAGCCTCGTCACTTATTAGCCGAAATTTCGACGCACCATCTGTGACATCGAAAATCCTCAAGCTCCTCTCCCCTTTTTTTATCAGGTATTGTAAACCCGATTCATTGAAAGTGTAGGTACTACCTTGGTACTCCATGCGCTTTGGGTAAGTGCTTAAGCCCTTGCGATTTCGGAAATACCATCCGGTTATATTAACTTTTTCGTTTAATGTTCGCTTTTGCATAATGCAACCTCTTGTCTTTATAGTTTTGTAAAAACAAGCCTTGGCCGAAGCCTCAGCGAACGGATTTTATTTTTTAATGCTCGCTCCGTAAAAGATTGCTTAAACCGTTCGATCGCAATCCCAATCAGAGTCAAACTTGTAACCAAAGGTTCGGTATACCCTTGGTGCAAAGTACCGCCTAGTAGCGGCATAATTTGTAAAAGTCTGCATGTAAGAAGATGATCCCCCACCAGCACACACATGACTGCTCTAATTATAGCGCTAGCTTTTTGCAGCGTATAGACTTGACGTTTTTATTACGTCAGTGAGGGAAGCTGTTAATGAGCAGTACTTAGTCGGTCATAGTTTTGGTGGTCTAGTTTGTTTAGAATTTTTTGCGCAGTAACAGTGATATTAAAAAAGTCGTATTGTATGAACCAGGTGTATCAGTAGATGGATCAATATCGATGGACTGGATGGGTGCATACGAGCAAAAACTTAAGCAAGACAAGCCTCTCGAAGCGTTTATTGTTTTTATTAGGGCAATGGATCCGATGGCACGCTTAAACCCAAGTTGGGTGCTCAAGATGTTATTACCGCGTATTATGCAGAAAGATGATCTAAGCGAGATCATTACTCAGTTACCCGCTAACCTATTGGAACACAAAGAAGTTGCCAAACTAGACAGTACGCATTCTAATTATAAACAGATCAAAGCGAAAGCGTTGATACTTTTTGGCGGCAAAAGTCCTAAAAGTACAAAGCAAGCGCTTGAAAAGTTACGCAATGTAATGAGCGACTCGGATCTAAAAGAGTTCAAAGGGCTGGATCACTTCGGAATAAATAAAGGCGAGCCTGCTCTTATTGCCGAAGCAGTGCGAAATTTTTTTAGCGCTGACTAAACGCAGTTCGTGGAAGTATCACGGTGCTACTTTTTGCTAGCCACACGCCCACTGTTTTTAGCGAGTTTTTCTTTGGCGTTAATGTAGCCAAGCCACGGAACAACAACCAAGCAAACCAATGCAGTAATCACCAAAGACCCTACGGTCCACGAAAATTGTGGTCCGTAAAATAGCTGCGCACGAAATGTGCCAATTGCGTTGTATTCTTGAACTAAAATTGGTTGGCTCGAGCTTGATCCGCTAGTAAAAATCTTCATCTCGTGGAACACAAGTCCGTCGTAATTGCGCGATTCTGCAATTGCGGTGATTCTTTCGGTAACTATCTTGCCGTTTTGATCAGTTGTAGCCAAAAAGCTTGCAAGTTGGCCTGTTTGTTTGGTTTTACGATTTAAACCCTCGAAACTGATACGTAGTTGCTTATTTACAACTGGTTTACCGGCTTGCTCTACGTTGATAGTAAAACTCTTTGGATTCATCGCTACAAAAAACTGTGGACCAACGCTAATTGAATAGTCGTCTGAGGCGACTTGTTTTTGTGGAATAAGCGAAAACAAGCCAAAGCCAAGGTTACCTACTAGCAAAAGTACGACTATCCCAGTTAGGATTTGTTTTAATGTTATTTTATCCATTTATGTCCAATCAAAAATTATTTTACCGTCTACAGTAAATTGTATACCGCTGCCTTGGCTTTGAACAGCGTATGCGAATGCAAGTCCTCGGGTGCGTTAAGTGACTACAAGGTGTTAGTTATCGAATCCATCAGTTCTTTAAAAGTTTTGCCGCTGGCTAAAATTAAACCGGCAATTACAATAATTATTCCAGATGTAGTCAATGTGATTAAAGACCAATCGCCTTGCAATATGCGACCCCAAAGGCTCGCGTAAACTAAAGTCGCGCCAATTAAAATCAGCAGCGTACCAAAAATAAATTTTATGACTTTGGTTTTCATAATAGGGTTGCTCGGAGTTTACTCTAGGTTGCTTAGATTGTCTATGGCACGAGCGAGTATTTTTGATTAATTGTGAAGTAGCTGTTATTATTGCATTCACTGCGGTAAAATGTAGTAATAGCCGTCAATTCGGCTAAACGAGCCAAAAGCTCGTATGCTGTGCAAGCCAAAAAAGCGTCCGTAAGGGCGTTTTTTTGTTAGGAAAAGTGGCGGAGGGAGAGGGATTCGAACCCTCGAGAGTATGCTGTGCAAGCTGTTCTCTAACAGATCCTCGGTCTGTCCTCGTAAACCACTTGAGTACCCCTCCATATACTCGACGTCACGCCGAGATCACAGCATATCTTATATGCTCTGATCTCAGCACGATATCAGTATCACTGGTCGCTTGCCCCTTTCTGGTTGAAAATAATTTCCCAGCCAGACGCATGTCCAATTCGCGTTGCCCAAGGGTTTTTAATGCGCCATTCCTCTATCGCTATAACAGCTTCGTCAATGTTTAGAATGCCTTTATCTTTGACTATGCGCCCTGACGACGAGGGATTAGGGATTTGCTGTGTTGTCGATTCGCTTATGGCTGCTTTGCCTCTTTGCGTCAACTTTATGCCTACAATCTTGCTTCTGGGGTTTTCTGCATCTTCGTAAACTTTGGTAACGAACTCATGGTATACCAGCTTTTGTGTAATACTGTTTGTCCAGCTGCGGTTTGTATCTTTAGACAAATTTTCGCGATGATTCCGCGTGATAAGGTCAGCAAAATAGACGGTGTCCGTAGTTGGCTTTTCGCCAAAAACTTTACCTTTTAAAATCTCAATCGCCGCTCCTCGTGAAATCTTCGTACTACTACTCATACCATCCAATATACTCACACTGATATGGCATGTCAACAACAATATCACTGTGCATAAGCAATTTGGGCTAGTAAAAATAACAGATGTATGTTATAATTTTTATAAATTACTTTCGGCGCTAAGGTAGGCGCGTTTTTTATGGCTCAAGATCAATCGAAAATTCGAAATATTGCTATTATTGCCCACGTTGACCACGGTAAAACAACCTTGGTAGATGGGTTACTTAAACAATCTAAAACTTTCCGCGACAACCAAGCCGAGATGAGCCAAGAGCTTATCATGGATAGCGGCGATCAAGAACGCGAGCGCGGCATTACAATTACGGCAAAAGTTACAGCCGTGCAGCATGGTGATTATCGCATTAACATCATTGATACTCCCGGGCACGCTGACTTTAGCGGTGAGGTTGAACGTACGCTTAATATGGCCGACGGCTGTTTGCTTATTGTTGACGCCCAAGAAGGTCCAATGCCACAAACTAAGTTTGTACTTGGCAAGGCACTAGCGAGCGGCCTAAAACCAATTGTTATCATCAACAAAATCGACAAGCCAGGCAGCCGTGTTGCCGAAGTTGAAGACGAACTTGCTGATCTGTTTTTGGAACTCGCGGTACACGAAGACCAGCTTCACTACCCTATCTACTATGCTATCGGTCGCGCCGGCAAATCTTGGAGTGCCATGCCTGCCAATCCAGACGAAGATGCTGATCTAGAACCGATTTTCGATGCTGTCATAGAGAAAATCCCAGCCCCAGTCATCGATGCCAACAAGCCATTTCAGATGCTTGTTACGGCACTGGCGTGGGACACCTACAAGGGTAAATACGCTATTGGCCGTATCACTCGTGGTCATGTAAAATCTGGCGATCAGGTTGTGGTTTGTAAAAAAGACGGCAGCCAAGTTAAGGGCAAAGTAGAACTCGTATTCATGAGCCATGGTGTTAGTCGCTTTGAAGTACCGGAAGGCGTTGCTGGAGACATTGTGCAGCTTACCGGTATGCCAAATGTGCAGATTGGCGAGACCGTTGCCGATGCTGTAGCGCCTGAGGCTCTGCCGATTATAGAGGTTGAAGCTCCTACTCTAGAGGTATTTCTTGGACCAAACACCAGTCCGTTTAAGGGCCTAGAAGGTCAATTCAACACAAGTCGTCAGATTGGTGAGCGCTTAAACAAAGAGCTCGAAACTAACGTAGGTTTGCGTGTAACAGATGCAGGAATTGGCTTTAAGGTGGCAGGGCGTGGTGAGCTACATGTGAGTGTCCTTATAGAAACCATGCGCCGCGAAGGCTTTGAATTTGAAGTTGGTCGCCCACAAGTTGTGACAAAAGAAGAAAACGGCCAAACCCTTGAGCCTGTAGAAGAACTAATTATCGAGGTTCCTGCTGAACATGTGGGTTCTGTGCAGATGGAGCTTGGTGCTCGACGCGCTGCGTTAAAAGAACAGTTTAGTTCTAGCTCAAAAGGTGTAACTAAGCTTGTTTACGAACTACCTACGCGCGCGCTTTTGGGCCTTCGTAACATTTTAATTACTCAAACCAAGGGTACGATCGTTATGAATAGCCTTATGGTAGGCTATCAGCCGCTTGGTGCTCCGCTGCAGCAATTGCGCAACGGTGCGTTAATCGCTTACGAAAACGGTACCACTACACCATACGCGCTAGAAATGGCCGAGGCCCGTGGCGAACTCTACGTTGGCGCTGGCGAAAAAGTATACGCTGGTCAAATAGTAGGTCTTAACAACCGTGGCGACGACCTAGAAGTTAACGTTTGTAAAACCAAACACCTTACCAACATGCGCAGCAGTTCGTCCGACGGCGTAGTTCAGTTAACGCCGTTCACAAAACTAAGCCTAGAACAATGCCTAGATTTCATCGAAAACGATGAGCTGCTAGAAGTTACCCCTAAAAACCTACGCCTACGCAAGCGAGAGCTTAACCCGAACATGCGTAAGCGGCAGCCTAGATAACTCATTAAAAAGAGCCTCAACAGTCGAGGCTCTTTTTAATTGGAGGTTTCAGCGCGCGCGAATTAGTATTTTTCAACAAAAGTCAGCGCGTAACCCTTACGACCGGCGCGTCCAGCACGACCAACACGGTGTGTATAATCGTCGTAACTGTTTGGAGTTGTGTAGTTGATCACGTGTGTGATGTCGGCTACGTCAATACCACGAGCAGCGACGTCGGTTGCAACAAGCACTGTAACTTCGTTGTTTTTAAAGCGTTTTAGTGCACGCAGGCGTTGACCTTGACTTTTACCACCGTGCAATGACTCAACACTGAATCCACGGTTGTAAAGTTCTTGGCTTAGCTTTTCCACGTTGCGTTGAGTCTCGTCAAACACCAAAGTTTTAGAAACATGCTCTTTGCTCAAGATGTCGTGAAGCTTTTCTAACTTGTCGTTTTTAGTGTGATGCACGACGTTTTGCTCGACGTTATCACTTGTTGCACTTGTACGAACCGATACCTTAACGGGCTCTGTCATAAAGGTGTTAATTAGGCTTTCGATTTTCGCATCCATAGTTGCCGAAAAGAACAACGACTGACGAACTTCAGAAACCTCACCAAGCAACATACGTATGTCGTTGATGAAACCCATATCAACCATACGGTCAACCTCATCTAGCACCACAATAGTGAACTTAGAAAGGTCAATGTTGCCGCGGTTAAAGTGGTCTTTTAGCCGACCCGGCGTACCAATTACGATATTAGGGTTGTTTTGCAAGTCGCGAGTCTGGCGGTACATAGGAGCACCACCAATAACCAAAGCCCCACGTAGGCCACTGCCTTTAGCGAATGAACGGCATTCTTCCTCGATCTGCATAGCAAGCTCACGAGTTGGAGCCAAGATCAAGGCCTTAGCTTGCGGGTACTCCATAAGCTGGTTGATAACAGGCAACGCAAAAGCGGTGGTCTTACCCGTACCAGTGTTAGCAATACCAATAACGTCTTTGCCATCAAGGCCGAACGGAATTGCCTGATCTTGAATTTTCGAAGGAGTTGTAAAACCCTTGATCTCAATATTCTTTTTGATCAATGGGTTAATATTAAAGTCTGCAAAGCTGTGCTTTGGAACATAAACTTCTTCCTCGACTTGTTTAGCAGCTTTAATAAACCTGCTTGGGTCGATATATTGTTTGTTGGCGCCATTGCGACGACCGCCACCTTGGCTATAACCACCACGGCGCGGGCCACCACTATTACCACCAAATTTACTGCGGCCACCGTTAAAACGGCTTCGGCCAGAATTAAAATAAGACATTAAAATGAATCCTTATTGTTTTAGTTGTTTACTTCGATTGCTGCAATGAAATCGAGTAAAAAGGTCAACTAACCCGGATTCATTAAAACAATACTGCTATATTAGCACAAAAATAGACCAAGGTCAATGTACAGGATATTTACTGTCCAACCCCACAAACCAATCTTTTATGATGTTCTCATCTGTTATACCGTGCGATTTTAGACCGTCAACAATGTCGTCTACCATCCCTCCGGGGCCAGAAACGTAAAATAAGCTGTTTGCCATGTCGCAGTGTTGGCTGATAAATCCTAGATCGAGTCGCTTTTCTATTTGGTAGATAACTTTGAATTCTGGGTGCAAACTTTGCCACTCGTCAAATTCTTGTTTAAAAACCAGTTCCTCAGGGTCGCGGTTGGCATATATTAAGGTTGATGGGATTTGTTTACCACTTAAAACACGGTCAGCTAGGATTGCTCGATATGGGGTTACGCCGATCCCGGCCGCTAAAAACACTGTATGCAAACTGGTCTCGCGCCAAATAAAATCACCGTTTATGCTATTGGCGATAACTTGGTCGCCGGCATCTAATTTGTGAAGCTCATTTTTAAAATCGCTACCGCTGCTTGCTGTAGTTATTCGAATAGACTCTTCGCTAGGCGCCGAGGATATCGTAAAACGTCGTTCTGTGGAGTCTAAGATTTGTGGAAATTCTAACTTAATAGATTGTCCTGCGATCCAATCTTGCTGGGTATCAGGCTCAAAAAAGTAAGAATAAACCCGCTTAGTCTCAGATTTTTTGTGAACGAATTTTAGCCTCATTTAGGCTATGTTATCACCTATCGAAGAAGGAACCAATACACCAAAAAGCCTGCAATCGCCAAAACCAAGATTATCAACAGCCAAACCATGACCGACGATTTTTTGCCTGTTCCAACGGTTGCTGTATCTGGATTTAGCGGGGTATTAGAACTGCCTGTCGACATTGGCATTGGTCCAACAGGGGTTACGGGCGGTTCAACTGGAGTTGGATCGGTTGGCGGTGTCGCTGGCGGAGGTGTTGTTGGCTGAGTGTTTGAATCTGGCTTATTTTCGGGTTCCATTGTAAAATCCTTGTTTATATAATTAATATAGCATAAGGGCTATGCAAACTAATACTAATTTTATTTTACTTTGTTGCGGAATTGTCGGGCCAATCATTTTCATGACGGCCTGCTTGATAATTGGGCAAGCAATCCCCGGTTATAGCGCCAGTAGCGACTTTATTAGCTTTATGACAGTTGGCAGCCACGGATGGATGGAGCGACTCAACGAAACAGTAAGTAGTGCTTTGGTGATTATTTTTGCTCTAGCTTTAATCGCAAAGCACAGACGACTTGGCATGGTAACACTTTTGGCCGGCGTAACTGGTGTAGCAACGGCACTCTTCCCTACTAGCACAGAATTCTGGCCGGGTATGTTACATAGACTTTTTGCTGGCGCACTTTTTATATCGTTATTTGGCTTAATAATTTTATCTTTAAAGTTTATAAAATCTCAAAAATGGAAGTTTTTTAGTTTAGGCATAATCTTTGTGACTTTTTTAAGTATCCTGCCTGCGGTGATTTTTAACCCAGGTTTTAAGGGGGTACTGCAAAGAGTCGCAGTTTTTTCTGTCCAGATTTGGGTAATGTGTTTCGCACTTTATTTTGTTAAAAAATCTTTAAAACAGCAGTCCGCCGAGCTTGTTAATCAGCAGTAATACCGTCATAATAAAGATATGAAGCAGCTTAAACTTGAAATCGACAACCTTACCTTTATTCGCTTTTTAGTAATTGCTACCGGCTTTTTATTGGGGCTGTTTTTGCTATACAAATTGCTACCTGCATTAACCATTATTTTAGTTGCGTTTGTCCTGATGTTGGCGCTTAACCCATCTGTGCACGCCCTTAGTAGATACATGCCAAAACAAAATCGAATTTATGCTACTGCAATCGTATTTTTGGTGCTCCTTGGAATAATTTCGCTGTTCTTTTATATCGTTTTGCCACCCATGATCGAGCAAACGACTAATTTTATTTCTAGTTTGCCAAACTACGTCTCGGCAATTAGTCAAAACCAAGGTCCTGTAGCCGAACTCATAGCCAGGTATGAGCTTCAGGATGAACTTGCGAGCTTGGCGCAAAACCTAAAAGGTCAGGTGTTTAACGTAGCAGGCGGTTTGGGTGTTTCGGTTATAACCGGGGTAACCAGTATATTTGGTGGCTTAGCTCTTTTTGTAACAGTTTTAGTTCTTACGTTTTTGATGTTAATCGAAGCTCCACGCTGGGCTGAACGAGCGTGGTCTCTCTATGTAGACAAACAAAAACTTGCCATGCACAAAGAAGTTATTGCTAGCATGTACAAAGTTGTAGGCAGTTACGTTAATGGTCAGGTCCTGGTGGCGTTTATAAGCGGGGTATTCTCGCTGGTTGCTTTGGTGATTATTGTCACAGTCTTTGGTTTGTCGCCTGGAATCGCATTACCGATGGCCGGCGTGGTGTTCATGACGAGTCTTATTCCGATGATTGGCGCCACTGTTGGATCAATCATCATTCTGCTTGTCCTGCTTCTAAATGGTAGCGTGGGTGCAGCTGTCAGCTTTTTAGTTTACTTTGTAGTCTATCAGCAGATCGAGAACAACTTTATTCAGCCGATCGTGCAGTCGCGCACAGTCGCTTTAAGTGCTCTTGGGGTGTTTGTCGCGGTTATCCTAGGATTTGCATTGCTTGGCCCACTCGGTGGTATTCTGGCGATTCCGCTTGCAGGCTGTTTACGAATTTTAGTTTTGCATTACCTAAAACACAAACATAAAGCCGCCATTTCTTCCGAGGATTTCAAACTTAAAGACTAAGGAGCTGTATGCCTCCGCAGCAGTTTAACGACCAGGATTCCCCTAGCCAGGCACCGCCACCAAGATTTGGCCCTATGCCTGACCAGCCCATTATTAATGATGTATCGCAGAGTCAGTCTAAATCTGATCAGCCAAAGAAACGAAAAACGTGGCTAATTATATTGGCTGTAGCTTTGATTGTGGCTTTACTTGGAGTGCTTGCCTACTTTTTTATATCTAAAATAATGAAACCTGCCGAGCCTTCTGCGACAGCTGTTCAAGAATACTCCCCATCTGTCATTAGTATGATTAAGGGCAGTGAAAGTTGGAAAAATGGACGATTTGAAGTTATGGGTGGGCATGGTTTACCAACTGTAAAAGGTAGTTTTATAAAAACCACCTCAGGTCAGTTCTACACCGTTGCTGACGTTAATGCTCAGGAGGTAGAGAGTTCTGTAGCTCAGCTGGATGAAATCGCTCCAAATCACGCGCCAATCTATACAGGTAATGAATATCAAGTCAACACCCTTGGTTTAATCAACCAGATAGGTTACGGTATGGACAAAAATGTTTTAGATTTTTTAGAAGATCTACTAACTGAGCTCGGCGAACCAACGAAATCCCCAGAGTTTGTTGGTTGCCAGGCGGACCTTAACAATTATTACGGCAAAGCTGGTAACTATTTGAATACCTTAAAACCAAATTATGTTTACAATGAAAAATACCAATCGTATCAATGGAGTTTGGATACAACCGAACTCTTTAAAAATTTGGCAGTTAAAACCCAATCGCCAGCTTGCTACGAGTTCTTGGACAAAATTTTAACCAGTAACGTTGATAACGCGAATCTCGCTGGCACTCAGCTGATATTTGAGGTGACGGAAGAAAGTGCAGACGGCGCTACGTTTAAAATGTTTGCTGCTCCGGCTTCACCTTCTGAAGAATATGAGTTTATCTTTAAGATCACAATCTCGGATGTGAACAAAGCTGAAACCCCCAAGAGTTACCTTTCTGATCCCGATACAATCTTTGGTCGGGGCAGTGCATTTGCATTAACTATCAGTGAGTGTGACGGTCTGCCGGTAATTGCAACGGTAAGTAACTCTTCTCCAGTTTTTATTACTCCCGATAATGCGAATTATAAGGGGCCGCAGATCCGTGACTTAGGCTACTATTGCACTGCCGCTGAGGCCGCAAAGGACGGCTACTTTCCGGTTACTAACTAGCCCGTTGCCAGATTGATCCCATCGGCGTATCTCGAACAGTCAGGTTCTGGTTCTCGAGTTTATCGCGCAACTTATCACTCGAAGCAAAATCTCTGTTTGCTCTAGCTTGTTCACGATCTTTAATTAACCGTTTTTGCTCATCAGTTATGTCTTCACTTTCAAGCAGATTCAACCCAAGTACACGATCTAGAAACTTCAAAAAATCAACAAAACTTTCTGCTGCGCTTGGATCAATAAGACCCGTGTCTGCACCATTTTGTAGATCGCTCAAAGCCGCGAGGGCTTGCGGCGTATGGAGATCGTCGCTCAGTTCCTCTAGCACAACCTGCCTTACTTGATCAAAGTCGGCCGCCTGTACGCTGCCGCCATCCTTAAGTTGATAACGCAGATCTGCAAAAGCTTGCAGGCCTAATCGGCGTTGTTGAGCTGCCTTTAGTCCGCCCAAAGTAAAGTTAGAGTGAGTGCGATAGTGGCTCTGCAAGTAAAGCATCCTAAGATCTAACGGACTAAAACCTTGTCGGATAATGTCTTGCAGAGTGATACTATTGCCCAAGCTTTTGGATATTTTCGATCCATCAATATTTAAAAAACTGCCGTGTAGCCAATATTTAGCAAAAGGTTTGCCGGTTGCGGCTTCGGACTGTGCGATCTCGTTTGTGTGATGAACGGGAATATGATCTATTCCGCCAGCGTGAATATCTAAAGTGTCACCCAAAAATTCCATAGCAATTGCCGAGCATTCAATATGCCAGCCCGGAAACCCTTTCCCCCAAGGACTATCCCATTCCATGTCACGCTTCACGCCTTCTGGAGTGAACTTCCATAATGCAAAGTCCGAAGGTTGGCGCTTTTGCGGGTTGGCCTCTACGCGAGCCCCCTCTTTTAAGCTGTCTAAGTTTAGTCGGGCTAGTTTGCCATAATCGTTAACTTTGCTCGTGTCAAAATATACACCATCATCAATCGCGTAAGTGTAGCCCTTTTCTTGTAGCGCCTTTACGAGATCAATTTGAGCTTGAATATGTCTTGTTGCCGGCTCTAGGTGAGTTGGCTGCTCGATATTTAGTTCTTTTAGTCCTTTTTCAAAGTCTTCGGTGTAGAACTTAGCTATCTGCCACGCGGTCTTACCTTCACGTCGAGCGCCTTTTTCTAGTTTGTCCTCGCCTTCGTCGGCATCGCTAACTAAGTGGCCAACATCGGTGATATTCATTACCCAGTTAATTTTGTAGCCGTTTTCTTTTAGTACGCGCTGCAACGTGTCCCATCGAACGTAAGCAATCCAGTTGCCTATCTGTGGATAATCGTAAACGGTCGGTCCACAAGTATATAAACTAACCTGTTCGGGGCTTTGTGGAGTAAATTCTTCGAGTTTTTTTGTGAGTGTGTTATAAAGTTGCATCTTAACCTCTTTAAATTAATTATAGAGTATTTGAGCAACGCAACACCTAGACATCGAGTGATTATTTGTTGGCATCGTGATCCTTTAAGGCCTTGTCTACTGCGCCAATTAGCTCAATTTTAATCTCTTCGTAATTACCGTAAACCCTAAAGCCGGCCGCATAAGGATGACCACCGCCACCAAAAAATTTGGCTACGGTTTCGGCGATTTTGGCATCGGCATTTGCTCGAAGCTTACCAGTTATCTTACCGTCAGGATAGCTTTTGAATGCCACAGCCAAACGCACGCCTTCAACTAATCTCATTTCGTCTAAAACCAAAACAGATGGATTATACTGATCGCTGTACTCTTCAATTTCGTCCCATGGAATATGAACCAAGGCCAGAGCGCCGTTCGCGTGGTATTCAATCCGTTGGATCAGTTTGCCTTTGTATTCTAAAATCTCTGGGGACTTTTTCATAAAGTCACGACGCCGGTTTTCTATGTCGCTGATCTTTGCGCCCTTTTCCATTAGCTTCGCAACTGTAAAAACGCTATTCGCCGTAGTGCCTTCGCTGGCTAAGCCGAGTGAATCAGACATAATTGAGACCAACATACTTTCGCACGCATCAGATGGCAGCGGCCAGCTTAGCTTTTCGGCTAGGTCAAAAATAATTTCGCTAGTAGCTACAGCTTTAGAGTTGTTGACTTCGGTAAAGTCAAACGGTAGATCACTCTCAGTCAGGTGATGATCGATTACAACTATCGGATGTTTAGTAAGTTGCGCGAGATTTTCGGGGACAATTGCGCGCTCAAGCAAGGTTGCACTGCTAGTATCAACGATTATGCTAAGGTCAAAGTTTGTTGGAAAGTCGCTAACTACCCTGTCCCAACCAGTTGCATAACGTAGATACTTTGGAATTTCTACTGGGCAGTACATTTGGACTTTTTTGCCCATTTCGCTCAGGATTCCCTCTAGGGCAAGTGAGCTGCCTAAACTGTCTCCGTCTGGATTTTCAGCTTGAATAACCAACACGCTGGTCGAGTTTTTAATATGATCATCGATTTTGTTTAGGGCTTCTTGGTTCATCAAGACTATTCTAACAGATAATGTCGTTTTCGTCGTGAGTGGCGCCCGGGGTTGTGCCCCAGGCGCCACTCGACTGTCACTTAGGCAGCCACGCCAGCTCGAGAGTGTAGCGCGGTCCTTTTGTGAGCATAACCTCTTTATCAAAAGTTTACAATTTGGGTTTTTATGATAAAGTATATGTATCGTCTCAAAGGAGAGGACCATGTGGTTCAGACGAAAAGAGCAAGGGCCCACGAGGGTCGAAACTTCCCCCTGGATTCCGATTGAAGAGCACATAGAGGAGTTACTCCTCGAGGCTCGCAATCGCAGGACCGCGGTGGTTTCGGACTTCAATGGTGTCGATGTCGTCGTCCACCCGAACTCGACTCACGAGGAGGCCATGGCTCAGTACCGCCAGGGTCGAGAAACCAGAGATCTGGAGCAGCGGGTTCGCCAGTCGATACCTAAGGCTCTGGCGATCTCGGATCTTCTCGATGAGTTCCACAAACTCCACCTGATCGATCGCGAGCTTCTGCTGAACTGGCTGGTCAGATTCGGTCAGGCCTGGCATGTTGGCACGACTGTGGACAGCCGCGCCATCGCTCGGCGTCTTCTGGAAACGGGTCTCTACAATGAGATCCGTGTGCCCGAAGGCATACCCAACAACCGTCAAGAACACGCCGATCTGCTGATCGGACAGGCAATCGCCTGGCTTCAAGACGGTCGTGGGTTCGAAGAGGTCTTCCCGACCGTGGTCGAGCGCTGGCGCGATCGCTGGTAACGGGCACGGCCCTGCAGATGTCCCCGTCGGCTATGTCGGCGGGGACTTTACATTACATACTCTGCCTGCCTTCCAAGGCGTGGCTTAAAGTAATTTGGTCTGCATACTCAAGATCGACTCCAACCGGTAGGCCGCGTGCAAGCCGAGTAATCCTGACCTTATCGCCAATGTGTCGCTGTAAATATAGTGCCGTCGACTCACCTTCTACGCTGGCGTTCATCGCTAAAATAAGCTCGCTTATGCCGTCGTCATCAATTCGTTTTAATAGCTCCGGGATCTTTAATTGCTCAGGGCCAACCCCGTCAATCGGAGAAATAACGCCGCCCAAAACATGGTAAGTACCTTTGAACTGACCAGTTCGCTCTAAAGCCACAACGTCTAGCGGCTCTTCGACTACCGCAACAATGGTTTTATCTCGGCCAGGATCACTATACAAAGGTGAAAGCTCTTGCCCCTTTTCGATTAACACAAAAGTCTTAGGGCAGTAAGAAACACCGCTATGCAAACCCGACATTGCATCTGCTAGTTTTTGTGAAACTCCCGGTTCGCGCCGCAACAAAGCATAGGCATAGCGTTCTGCGGTGCGCTGCCCCACTCCTGGTAGCGCACCTAGCTCGTCGATTAGTTTTGTTAAGGCCTTTGGCAAGATCGCGGACATTAAAGGCCCAAGTTACCCAAACTTCCCATAAGTGGTTTCATTTTTTCGGCGGCAACTTGCTGAGATCGACTAATTGCCTCTTTTACTGCGGTAGCTATCCATCGTTCCAGCTCTGCAATGTCTTCTAGATCGACGCGCTCAGGGTCGATTTTGACTTCTTTAATTTTTTGCTCACCGGTAATGCGGACTAAAACTGCTCCATCGCCTGCTTCGACTTCGATAACTTCGTTTGCAAGCTCTTTTTGAGCTTTTTTGATTTTCATAATTGCTTTAGCTTGGTTAAACATTTACAACTCCTAATTAACAGCTTTCATCAGGTTATATTATCTATCAAATACTCTAAAACGCAAAGCCTCGGTAGCATTATCGTTAACCAGAACCGAAGTCGCAACTGGTGCCGGTAAAGTTGCCACGCTATTTATCTGAGATTCGGCGATAATCCACTTGCCGTTTTGTAGATTAACCTCGGCAGGATTCACCACTGTTGTGTTTGGTCTGTTTGATGCCTCAATTTGATAGAGTTTTTTGTCTATTTCGGGTACAACCACGAATACAAGCTGATCTTCTGGCATCTTGCTCAACTCGTTTTGCGCCAGGAACAGATCACTATTGAATGTTTGTTGGGCGCTCTCGCTGTACAGCATTCCAAAAGTGTAACGTTGGTCGTTAAATTGTATAACCGTAAGTAGTAATAAAGACAGAGGAATTAACCCAAAAACTCGGGCATATGGATTGAGCGGGAAGATCTTATACCAATAACTGATTATAGGCTGGACTCCAATTGCAATTACGATGAATGATGGAATCATTAGAACAGTCAGATTGTTGGGGTTAAAGCCCATAATTGGTATTAGCAAAGCAGCCCAAATTAACAGTAAATATGTTCTGATCGCATGAAAATCGCGCAGAATTCGAACGATTCCGGCAACCAAGAATAGTGCTGCCGCCAAGCTGACTAATGGTGTTACAAATTCGCCAAAGCTAATATTAAACGGATTTACAAAATTGCTTGCCGCCTGGACGAGATTTTGGAAGAACTGAACTGGTCCAGGTAAATCTTGCGGTATAGCTACCAAAGTCCAGATTTGGGAAATGTCCCTGTACAAACCCCATCCTAAAGGCACGAGTGTTAATGCAAAAATAAGTGTTCCTAGCGTTAGGTGAAACTTGCTGCTGCGCCTAATTAAGTATCGTAAATGCGGTTGAGCAAAAGATGCAATAATTGCGGCGGCAAACAGATAAATCATAAACGGACTGTAAAGCGAAAGCGCGGCTGTAAATGCTAAAACAACCTTCCAGCGTTTCCAGTGTTTGGTTTGTTGTGATATGTAAGTGGCTGAGAGCAGGACTAGGGCTGAAAAAAACGCAATCGTAATAAAAGGTGCGCCCAAACGTGCCGTACCAATAAACCATCCAGAGGTCAGCATTAGTAAGCTGCTAATTAGTGCAACATTCGACGGCATCCATCGACGTAAAACCAAAGCTGTAAATATAGCCGTTAAAATTCCAAACAACATGGATGGCAAGCGGACTCCGAATGGCGTCACTCCCAAGAGTTCTACGCTTGCTTTTTGCAGCAAATGATAAGGTAGGTCAACGATTGCAGTTGGCAGCTCGTTAAGTTTCAGATCTGTAGAAGTTATTAGGCTTTGAGTTTCGGTGGTACTTAAGCCAGGTGGAATCAACCCGCTAAAAAGTAAAATATAAAGCGCTACAACTAGGGCTAAAAAACCATACCCCAGTTGAAAACGGTATTTGTAGAATGTCCATTCTGAAACAGGAAGGATTTTCATATTGCTTTAGGTTTAGTATAGCGTACGTTGCTGTATGGTGTTAGCTTTATTTTTTTGGTTTTTATGTTATAGTTAGTTTAAGTCACCTACAAAAGGAGGACCACGTGAACGTGTGGCCAAAATGCAGCGTGCTTGTCCGAGGGGGTCAATCGCTGAGCGCTGATCAGCGGCGGAGCATCATCAATGCGCTCCAGCAGTTCTTCGCGAACTACGAGTACTCCAGTATCAATCAGGCGGACGCTGCAGACTATCCGGTCGACCTGTTCGACGCTGGAATCCTGCTGACGCTACAGAAGATGCATGGAGCTGCCCCGTTCGGCAGTGGCACGCTTCACATCTCTGTCATCGCCCAGGGTTCTCGGATCGAGATCAAGGCGGGCGTTGAGATGCCCGAGACGATGTACTTCCAGGCTCGCAAAGTCCACCGGTACAGCTTCGCTCAGGTATCGCTGCTGGTCTCGCGCGTCGAGGACGTGATCGCCGAGGCGCTCGGAGAGTGCTGCGGTCAGCGTACTCGGCTGGGCGATTTCTCAAACTCTTAGTTGAAGGTGGTGAGCCCTCGTTCATTCGCAGATAGTGGCGAACTGAACGAGGGCTTCGTTATAGAATTTATTGATGGTGTTGTTTGTCTAGCGTCATAAATCGCAAACGTTCTGGGTGGAAGTAAAGCTCAACTTTGCCAGTGGGACCATTACGATGCTTAGCCAAAATCAGGTCTGTAACGTTTTGGCGTTCAGTCTCTGGGTTGTAATAGGCTTCGCGGTAAATAAAGGCTACGATGTCAGCGTCTTGCTCGATGGATCCAGATTCACGTAAGTCGCTAAGCTGGGGCACTGGTGGTGTGCGGGTTTCGACAGAACGCGAAAGCTGACTTAGTGCGATCACCGGCACGTTAAGTTCGCGGGCAACCAATTTTAAGCCTCGCGAGATTTCGCTCACCTCTTGCACGCGGTTATCGCCGCTGCGGCCGCTACCCGACATAAGTTGTAAGTAGTCGATAATAATCAAGCCAAGCGGATGTTCATGCGCTGCTCGGCGAGCTTTGGTACGGAGCTCAAGAACGCTCAAGCCTGGCGTATCGTCAATGTAAATTGGCGCTTCGGCCATCTCTCCCATGGCGTGACTGATTTTTTCAAAATCTTCATCGGTTAACTTACCAGTGCGAATGTTCCAGGCGTCTACCCCGGCTGCGTCGGCCAACATACGGTCAACCAACTGTTCCTTACTCATCTCGAGGTTAAAGAACAAAACTGACTTTTTTTCGATCGTGGCAACGTTATACGCTAAGTTTGTGACGAGGGTTGTTTTACCCATGGCTGGTCGAGCGGCTAAAATTACAAGATCGCTGCGCTGCAAGCCGGCGGTCAGGTTGTCAAGGTCGCGAAACCCAGTTCGCACGCCGCGCAGTCCGTCTTTGTTACTATGAAGCTCTTCGATTCGATCAAAGCTTTCAGTTAAGATTTGCTCTAAACTTGCTAATTCCTGACGCAGAGTCTTGTCGGAAACCGCAAAAAGCTCGGCCTCGGCTTGCTCTAAAAGCTCGCCAGTGTTTTTACTTTCGTCAAAACCAAGTTCGGCGATTGCACCCGAAGCAGTGATCAATCTACGGCGCATGGCATTCTGCGAGATAATTTCGGCATAACTTTCGGCGTGTGCGGCTGTTGGTACTTGGTTGCTGAGTTCTGTTAAATACTCGGTCCCACCAGCACTCTCAAGTTCGTCTTTCTTTTTGAGTTCATTAGAAAGCGTTAATAGATCCACTGGTTTGTGGCGTTCGTAAAGACCAATCATCGCCCCAAAAATCAGCTCATGGCGTGGATCATAAAAATCGTCAGCATGAATTTTATCACTAACGCGCGTCAAAACTTCTTCGTCAATTAAAACCGCGCCGAGCAAGCTAATCTCTGCATCGAGGTTTTGAGGCTGAATCTTTCCCTGTGTCGGTTGTTTTTTGTTCTTAAAATCCTGTTTTTTAAAATCGGCCATCTATGAGTTCCCGTCCAAATTTACAATTTCACCGCCACCCATAATATCAGCCACGCTCATAACTGTCGGGTCATCACTCGTAATAGGCATAGACGCTTCTTTGTTGAGTGATGTCGTTACCTCTATGTCGCCGTTAAAAATCTCGGTAACAATTTGGCTAATTACCATCTTTTGTTTAACGTCATCAAGTTTTTTGCGATGTAATTGCCACTTAAAAGCTAGAGTTAATTTTTGATTCTGCGCGTCAAAAAGCGGTACCGCGTGTTTCAAAACCGAGTGCAGGGGTATGTTAACTTTTTTAACGGCATCGGTAATTTGCTGCCATTGCTCAGCGGTAATGTCATCTAGCTTTATGGTTTTGGCGGTAGCGTCTCGTTGGTTGTTATTCTTGTCTGAAGTTAGTTTTATCTGTGGCGCAGTTGGTCGTTTTTGATCTGGTTCCGCTTGTGCTGGTTGCGGTGTCTCGTTAGCTTTAGGCTTTTCAATTTTTTCGATCGTTTGCAAAACAGCTGGCGTAACCTGCGTTGCCATTGTTTTTGCGGGCTTACCTTGCTTGCCCTGAGCTGCGAAACTTAGCAAAATCGCTAGCATTTTCAATCGCGGGTTGTACGCTCGTGGCACGTCGAGTAGTTTATCGAGTAAATCATAAAGCTGCGGGTGGCTTGTTGCTTGGTTGGTGATCTGTTTCGACAACTGATTGACGAAAGCCGCTGGAGCAACTCCTTGCGCGTCAATATCGTCTAAGATCTGTCCCAAAGTCAAGTGATCACCTGTTAGCAAGCAATTTAAAACAGATTGAACCGCACTGTTCGCAGCCAGACCCAGAGCCTGCTCGATACTTTGTGCCGTAATGTCGTCATCTGTAATGTTTGAAATTTGATCAAGAAGACTTATGCTATCACGGAAAGATCCGCCGCCATGCTCGGCGATAATCTGAAGAGCATCGTCTGTGATCTTGATGCCTTCTTTTTGAGCTATGTTTTTTAAGTGTCCAATAACCTTTGCTCGGTCTACCAACCTAAACGCGAAGCGCTGTGTACGGCTAATTATGGTCGCAGGCAGTTTGTGGGATTCGGTGGTCGCTAAAATAAATACCACATGTTCGGGGGGTTCCTCAAGAGTTTTTAGCAAGGCGTTAAAACTCTCCCCTGTTAGCATGTGGACTTCGTCAATTATGTAAACTTTGTAAGGAGCGTTTACAGGTGCAATATGAACTTTTTCGCGTAGCTCACGTATGTCGTCAATTCGGCGGTTACTTGCGGCGTCTATCTCAATAATATCTAGTTGAGTTTTGTCAGAGTATGGCAACTTGTTAATTTCATGAGCCAAAATACGCGCCACGCTCGTTTTGCCGGTTCCACGAGGGCCTGTAAATAAATAAGCATGACTAATACGGCCAGATTTTATGGCGTTGCCTAGCGTTTCGGTAATGTGCTCTTGGCCAATAACTTCGGCTAGTGAGCGCGAACGGTATTTACGATAAAGCGCTTGTCCCATTTCCCCTCGATCTTATTGCTTTTAGTATAAGCTAACCGCGCATGCGACGCCAGCTATTATTGAAGTCTGCTCGGTTTTGTTGCTCCAACGCAAACAGATCGTGTTAACCAAGCAAAACCCGTCATGATCGGTGACTCTGTACTACAGAGCTGCTTCAATCGCCGCCCACTCAGCTTCGCGGTTGTCCTCTGGTACAATAATGCTAACTTGGTCGCCTTGTTTGGCTTTAAAGTAAGTAACGCTTGCTAGCAAAACCTTGTAGTCGCGGCCCGCGGCTTCAACTACAAAAGCGCCATCGCGCTGGAGTAGAGTGCCGATGATTTGTTTGCGCGCAACTGGACCGATCTGTTTGTACAAAAAGCCACCATCTTCGGTGATTGTGAGCTTTAATATATCGCCTTCAACCAACTTAGATTTGCTGGCGTAGTTTGCTGGTACTGGGTAAGATTTACCGTCGGCATCAAGCATGGTTTGGCCATCAAAGACCCCTTCGATAATTTTACCAGCTGCTTCGGTCGTGTTCGCAGTGTGGGCAATTGGATCTTCACCCACTAAGCTTACTAAAAGTTCTTTAGCGGCTGCTAAATTTGTTTCGGCGTCCTGGATCAAAGATCTTAGTCTTTTGATCTGTTTTTCAGGTAACTCAGTCATAAAATTTCTAATCCTATTTGTTTCAGTTTTTACACCACTTAACGGCAGCATAACATTATACAGTAATCTGGTCAATCGCAAAAATAGTAACAGATTAAACTTTGGCCATTTTTTGTAGATAGTCAGTGATTACGGGTGCGATGTGGTCTAGAGATTGGACATCAATCCACTCTGATTCACTATGATGACCCCCGCCGACCGGCCAAGTGACTATGCAGCCAGTTCCTTTGTCAATAAAGTACCGGGCGCTACTTCCTCCTGAGCTTACAAACCCTTTGTTTTCTATCCCGGTAACTTTTTTAACACTTTTTGCAAATTGAATATAGTGCGGATCGCTTTCGTCATGGAAGAGCGCTTCGGTGCTAAAAAATATTTCGTATTGGGCGTCGTATTTTTGGCAGATTTTTTCGATTGCAGATTTTAATCTGTCGCGCTCAGTGGCGCTTACGGCTCTAAACTCGAACATCGCGGTAGCTTCGGCCGGAATTTGATTGTAGGCCACACCAATTTTACCCGATTCTAGGCCGCTTAAGTTTAAAGTGTTAGTTAACTTGCCAGCGTCAGCAAATAGGTCCTTAACTTCTTTTAAGAGCTCAATCAGCCGCATCGAGGCACTATTAACTAGCCATGGTCGTGATCCGTGACCAGTTTTGTCTTTGATCTTTACTGTGTAAGCTGTGATCCCTTTAGCGGCTTTCTCAAGCTGCCAATTTTCGGCGCCATCGAATAAGATCGCCTGATCTGTTGGGAAATAACCTTCTCCGATTAAGTCTTCGATTCCTCTATCAGGCCCCTCTTCGTCGCTGCTTAACATTATTCCAAAATCGTAGTCCAGCAAATTATCTTTTAGGCTTTCGGCTGCCAAAATATATCCGGCAATGGCGGATTTCATGTCCCAAACGCCGCGGCCAATAATCTTGTCGCCAGCAATCTGCATTTTAAACATATCGTCGCTAGCCGGAACTACATCAATATGGCCCGCTAGCATAACTTTTGGAGTTTTCGTTTTTTGAGTAGTGGCAACCAACGCCTCATAGCCGTCGAAGCTAGTGCGATAAATCTGCATACCAATTTTTTTAAGGCGCTCTTCAACAACATCCATGGCCAGCTTTGTGCCATCGCGGTCGCCAGTGACTGATTTAGCGCCTACTAATTTATCTAGAAGCGACTGAGCTTCGTTCATTCTGTTCAACCTTTACTTGTGACTTAGGATTTTGTAAAAAATTGTTTAAAACCGAAACATATTCCGTAAACGAACTTGTTTCTATGTACTCATTTGGACTGTGTGAACCTTCACCGTACAAGCCAAATTCTACGACATCGATGTTTTTGGCTGCAAAATGCCGCCCATCGCTGCCGCCCGGTCTACTTTTGTAGCTCACAGGGCTGCCAGTTACCTTCTGAAGTGCACTACTTAACCCCTGTACGTACGGATTCAACTCTTCTACATGCACTGATGGCTCAAAATTCACAAACTGTAATAGTTCGGCCTCTGGGTGGATGCTTTTGACAAAATCTTTTACACTTTGTTTGTCTTTAAAATTTGGATCCTCTTGTGTGAATCTAAAGTCGATTTTAACTTTTGCTTTGTCGGGTACTTTATTATAGGTTTCATTTTCGGTGCTAATCGTCGCAATGTTAGCTGTGGTTGTCCAGGTTTCAGCCTTTGGCGTTGGGTAACATTTAAGAATGCCTGTAACAAATTCACTTGCTTTTACTATTGCATTGCTGCCGTGCCAGAGGTGGGCGCCATGAGCAGATTCACCCTTAAAACCAACTTCAATCCAACAAATGCCGCGCGCTGCGTTGTAAATTGTGTTTTTTGTGTTGTTGTATTCACCAAGGATAACGAAATCTGCTTCAAGACCGTTTTTTAGATAGTAATTCACGCCATCCTGACCGCCAACTTCCTCATCGCTTACTATTTGTAGACCTAAGTTGTACGGTACATTGTTTACTGCTTGCTTAAAGACTTGTGCGAGTGCAATTGCAGTCCCTTTCATGTCGAGAACGCCGCGGCCGTAAATTCGACCGTCTTTTACAGCTACTTTAAATGAACTTGGATCAGCAGGAACAACATCGACATGAGCGTTTAGCAAAATATCAAACTTTGCAGTCCTATTGCCTTTGTAGGCAAGCAAGCTCGGCACACCGTTACTTTGGTGTTTTTCGATTGTTACATTAGGCACATCTTTAATGAGGTCCCCTATAAAATCTACGGCGTTGTGCAACGCCTGCTTGTTGCTGGCAACTGATTCAATTGCAACTAACTGCGATAGTAATTCAACAAATTTTTCTTGTGACATATTGCTCCATAAAAATAGCCGCTATTTGCGGCTGGCTTACAATTTTGAGGGATATTTTAAGCTGTAGCCGCGTTACGAGGCATGCGAATTTCGAGAACAAAGAAACAGCTTTTCATCGAGCCTATTATACTATTGCTTTTGGGTTTTATCAATAACCTCGCAAGTGCTAAAACCGAGCCGACTGATTTTAAATACAAAAACAGCCCCATTGGGGCTGCGTTTTGCATCTGGCCGATTGCCTAAAAGTCTTAGGCTACTTCTACAGTAGCACCAGCTTCTTCTAGAGCTTTTTTAGCTGCGTCAGCTTCGTCTTTGCTAACTTTGTCTTTGATAACGCTTGGAGCGCCGTCAACTAGACCTTTAGCTTCGCCTAAACCTTGACCTGTTAGTTCTTTAACAGCTTTGATTACAGCAACTTTTTGTGCGCCTGCATCTTTAAGAGTTACAGTGAACTCGGTTTTTTCGTCTGCAGCGGCAGCAGCTTCGCCAGCAACTGGCATAGCCATAGCTACTGCTGGAGCAGCTGCGCTAACACCCCAGTATTCTTCTAGGAATTTAACAAATTTGCTAATTTCTAGTGCGCTCATTTTGTCTAGTTCAGCAACTAGTTTTTCGAATTCTTTTGGTACTTCTACCACTTTGTTTTCATCTGCCATGTTATGGTCTCCTTAGTTATTTTGAGAATTTTAAGTCTCAGTTTGCGCGATCTTTAATTATATTTTCGCAGCACTTGCGGGTCAAAAAATATGTTTTTTAACATATTTTTCGCTTCCGAGGTGCTTTAAAAATAGTAATTAAAATCTCTCGACTTATCATTTGTGAAAATCCTTTAGATCTTCGGTTGGTCGTAGATCAAAAGCGCTGAATATTTATTTTCAAGGAACATCGGAAGCGCAGAATGTGTTATAGAACACATTCAAGAACCGCAGTTCCGAGGAAAAAATATTCAAAAGCTTTTGCGAATTACTGATTAATTTTCCAAAGCTTCTGCGCGAGCGTTCAAAACGTTTAGCACGCCACGAACGTTGCCGGCCAAAACATTGACGAAACCACTGAGTGGTGCGGCCAATGTGCCAACAAGCATTCCGCGAAGTTGATCTTTGCTCGGAAGATCCGCCAAAGCCTTTACGTCTGCTTGGTCGAGTACGACACCAGTGGCATCGATACCGCCTAACAGTTGTAGGGCTTCGTGGTCTTTAGCAAATTTAGCTAACACCTGTGCGGGTGCAACTTCGTCTTCGCTGCTTACGGCGTAAAGCAATTGACCTTTTAGGGCGCCTGCTTCAACGTTTTTTAGGTTCTCGGTTTGGCTAAGAGCGATGCGCACAAGTCGGTTTTTAACAACTTTAATTGTAACGCCAGCTTCGCGAGCCGAGCGACGCAGAGTTTGGAGTTCTTTTACAGAAAGACCCTGGTAAGCTGCAAAAGCTGTAAGTTTAGCGCTAGCTAAAAGTTCAGCAAGTTCAGCTACCTGAGTTTCTTTTGTCTGACGTGAAATCGCCATAGTCGTTAAACTCCTGTTATTTTATTTGTGATCGGCCAGATTGTTAAAATGCTTGAGAAACAAAAAAGTCTTTGATTCTCGCATTACCAAAGACTTTAAAACGTAAAAATGATTTTTGTGTCATTCCTCGGTAGCGGATTAAGCTTTGTGGGCAGCTACTGTCTGTGGCAATGTTCCTCTTAAATATACAGGAATATTGTGTGTAAGTCAACGATATTAACCACCGCGATTTAGACGTATGTTGTGTGTAGACTTTTGACAAAAACATTCTTTACCTGTATAAACAAAGTGTGAATAAATTTTATCAATCAGTGGTGCGCGGACAGATGGCGATTATTAGCCTCATTTTTGCGTATCCTCGTGGTTGAGCCGTTCACTTTAGTTAATCAGATTATCGGAACCGAGCTCAATCGCTCGGTTTTTTAATTCTGGTTGGCCGGCCTAAGGAGCAGCTCAACTGGCCGATGTTGCTCCTTAGGCGGGTCTGTGTGACCCGCGATGGCTAACTTGAACTGCCATCGAACTACAAGTGCTTGAGGAGTTAAGTTGGACACCGTCGACGCTACTCTCGACGAGATTGTCGCACGCCTGGATCTGATCGTACCTGCCGACCGCGACCCTAAGAAGATGCTGTCGCTGGGTGTGATCAACGAGCTGGCGACCATGCTCGAGCGCCTGCGCTACCTGTTGCAGGACGAGCCGAGTAATCGCGAGCGTGCTGCAATCGGTCGCCTGATCCAGCGGATCAACACGATCTCGCGGCCGCCGACCCCTGATGAGACGTCGGACCGGCCGAATGCTGAGCAGGTCATCAGCTTCTCGAACCCCAGCAAGCTCGAAAAGCCTAGCACCGACTCCCCAGACGCTGCCCTGGTTCGCAAGCCCTACGGAGGCAATCCGTGGCGTGCGTTGGGCGCGGATGGTCACCTGTAGTCCGACTCACATCCGGCGACCCCGGCACTGAGTCAATTTGGCTGCCGCCCTCTTGCGATCCAAGAGTGGCGGTGGCCTACAACACCCAGGAGAAAGATATGGAATTTTTTAGATCAGATAGATTAAAACAAGTCAGAGACTCAATCGTCGAAACGACCGCTATTAGACGCGAGCAGTTTCGCGAGGTTAATTATTTTCGTGATTCTCCAACTGAGATTCGTTTGCGATTTATCGCGGCAGACCCGCAGTATTATTCACGACCTAGTATGGATGATGTAGAAAATCTGGCTGCTTTCGAGAATCATTTAGCTGCACGTGAGCTCATAGATGAACTAGACGCCAAGCGAGCCGCGGCAATAGCAAAGCTGCCTTCAATTGAAAAAGGCGCTTCGGTTGCTGAGCGTTTTATTAGCTTTTTCGAAGAGCGCGATTTTAAAACGTTGGATCTTGACCGAACTAACCACCCAGGTGGTAATTGGGATGCGGCCGATAGTATGCAAACCGAGCTCGAACAGTTGCTTGCTGTTTTAGATCTTCATATGAGTAGTGATGAAGAGTTTCAGTTTAATGTCGACACGTACGATCTTGCACCCGAAAATTGCACAATGTACTTTCATGCAATTAGTCCTGAGGCACTTGAGGCTGGATTGATCTGTATGACTCGCAACACCTTAAAAGCTGAGATTTATGATAATTTAACTAAAGATACAATTTTTATTAAAAAGCGCTCAGAGTATATTTACGATTTAAATAAATTAAATCCGCTAGTCAGCGAGCTTATTAAAAGAAAAATCAAAGGTCATATTTCGAGGAACTCGTATATGGTTGAGGAAGGCTACTTTAAGTTTGTAAACGATACGGTCGAGGAGCGCCCTGAGGCGATCGAGCTTATTCACTCGAATCTATTTGTTTACCGAGAGAAATGGCACGACGAACCGTCTGAGCCGCAAATGCCCGAGGCGTTAAAAAGAACGCGAACAAGTAGCTACTATGACGAGGTGCAAACATTGGAATACCCAGAACTGGTTCAGGCTTGGCTCGAGGCTCGCGAAAGCGAGCGCAAAGAGTCACTCGTAAGTTAGGCGGTTTTTTGTTGGTAGACTTGCCAAATCAAGTTGTGAATTTCGCTCTCAGATCTCATTTGCGTGTCGTTCCTCATGCAGTCAATTTTTACAAATTGTTTTGGATAAAGTTCGCAAAGTTGTTTGTACGTTTCGTTTGCGGTATGTAGATAGGTGGCATCTGCTTCGTGAATGTCGCGTTTCTTTTTTGTGTATGTGCGTTCTTGTTTTTTGTCTACGTTTGCTTGGGCAACGGCACCAGGTACATCTAGAACAATTACGCAATCGGGGCGCGGAATTTTTAAAATCTCGTGCTCAAGCTCGTCGAGCCATTCAAAAAGCTTAATGCGCTCACTAGCGTCTTTTATTTTTGCGCCCTGCAAGCCCATGTTTGAGCTGGTAAAACGATTCGCTAAAACAGTTTTGCCCACACTAAGCGCCTCTTTGATTCCTGCCTTGGCTTCGTAGCGATCAAGCGCATAAAAAAGAGAAGCCTCTTTAGCAGCTACGTCTTCTTTGCTGCCGTATGCTCCGTTTAAATACCTAGTCACAAAATAAGAAGATGGTTCGTCATAACGCGGAAAATCTACAGTTTCCAAGTCCAAACCTTCTTTTACCATGCGCTCTTTCAAAAGCTCAAACTGTGTACCCTTGCCTGATCCGTCTGTGCCGTCAATTACGATAAATTTTCCTGCCATTATTTCCCCAGAATGTTATTAGGATCTTCTCTATTAAAAAATACGTGACTGTCCTTTAAAAGATAAACGTTTTTGATTCCAGCCGCAATCATTTCATTCCAGCAAGGTTCGCAGCACCACCAATGGCCCCATAAATATAAATCTGCACCAGCTAAATTATTTCCGTTTTCTATAGCATTTTTTATTGCCTGCGGTTCTCCGTGATTTTTAGGATGACACCCTTCGCAAAGCTCGTAACCTTCGCCTGTCGGGATGTTGAGTTTTCGGCGCATACACTCGTTAAATTTATGATAATCCGATCCGTTGGCTCCAATCCCCAAAACCACACCATCCCTGACTATGACGCTGGCATTTTTTAAGCTGTCGTCTTTGCTATTTTTTAAGGCAAAATCTTTAGCCATTTCTAAATATTCGTTATGTTCCAGATAAATAATTTCTCGACCATCGGGAATATAGGGCATATTTATGCCAAGCGTGCCACTAGTTTGTTTCATGAATGTATATTACCATATACGTAATGGAGGGAAAGCAATGGCAGTTTTTGATGATATTTATAAAAATATCTTGTCTGAAATTATCGATAACGGCGTAGAAGAGGTTAACCAGCGTACTGGTCATAAAACCAAGTCTTTGCCGGGCGTTTCTTTCTCTATTGACGTTCAAAAGCAAGGCTTTCCAATTTTGGCCGTGCGGGCGGTGCCATTAAAACTATTCATCGCAGAACAGGTTTGGTTTATCTCGGGATCGCGCAAGCCCGCTGATTTTTTGCGTGATTTTACGGGGATCTGGGACGATTTCACGAATCCAAATGATGTCGTAACCGTAGCTTATGGATACAGATGGCGTCGCCACTTTGGCCGTGATCAGCTAGGAAAATTAATTCAGTTGCTCGAAAAAGATCCAAGCTCTCGTCATGGCGTGGTTGTAACCTGGGATCCAAGTGATGACGGCTTGGGTGGTGCCAAAAAAAGTAATGTACCTTGCCCATATACTTTTACGGTTAACATAATTGGTGGTAGGCTCAATTTGCATAATATCGTGCGGTCAAACGATATGATTTTAGGATTCCCTCACGACGTGGCAGGATTTGCATTATTGTTGGCTATTTTGGCGCAGCGCCTGGGGGTAAAACCTGGCGTGTACACTCACTCAATTTCTAATGCGCACGTTTATGATATTCATTATGATGCAGCAAAAGAAATGATCAATCGAAAAGTTAAACAAAAAAATATCATAGTAAAATTACCTAAAAACAGTTTTGAACGCGCCGAAAAAAAGGACGTAAAGTTAGTTGATGAAATCATGTCTGATTTTAAAAAGCAGTATACCCCAAACGAGCCGATTAAAGGTTTAAAGATAGTTCTATAGGAGAAACATGGCCATACTTACCAAACCCACAATTTTGAAAAGATTAAAAGACGGCGATTTGTCGTTCGCGCCAAGCTTAGATCAGTTTCAGCTTCATCCGCACTCGATCGATTTGCGTTTAGGTTTTACATTTCTGGTACCAAAATCCTGGAAAGCCACTCCTGGTGGCCGTGAATCTATAAGCTTGGATCCGTTTGCCGAGGAGACTAATAAATTTGACGTTATTGAGCTCGAGAAAGGTCAGTTTTTCGATCTGCTGCCAGGCGAACACGTTACGGTCTCGACACTAGAATCTGTCAAAATCCCTAACGATTTACTAGCGATTTTATACCCGCGATCAAGCACAAATCGCCGTGGTTTAGCAGTTGATTTAAGCGGCTTGATTGACGCTGGCTACGAGGGTCAGTTGATTATTCCAATTCGCAACAATACAAAATCACAAACAATCCGCCTTTATCCTGGTGAGCGAATTTGCCAAATTACACTCGAAGAGCTCGAGGCGCCAGTTGAACCTAGACCAAGCCGTTATCATAAAAAAGATATTATTGACGGCGAGCTAATAGGTGCGCTACCAAAAGAGAAGGAAATTGAAATTGATTTGATTAAACGTGGCGAGATTATGCAGCTTAAGCAGGAGCACGCGATATGAAGGTAAGCCTTTTGGTTGCAATGTCTGCTGATGGTAGGATTGGCGCCGATAAAAATCACCTAGCTACAGCATGGACAACCCACGCCGACAAAGTGTTTTTTACCAAAAAAACTAAAGAAATCGGCACGCTGGTAATGGGTTTAAATACTTTTAAAACTTTTGGTGTTGGTCTTAAAGGCCGACGATTAATTGTTTTGAGCGACGAAGCTCATGAGCCAGTCGATGGGGTTGAATTTGTAAACTCAGGCTTTGAAGATTTAGTAGAACGCCTTAAGAACGAAGGCGTACAGTCCCTAGCAATCTGCGGCGGTTCGTATGTGTATAGTAAGTTTATTGAGCTTAATTTGGTTGATGAAATTTTTATAAACGTAATGCCAACTTTTTTGGGTGATGGTATTCCGTTTATTAAGATGGCTGACATTAAAAAGTTACGGCTTGTGCAAGCCACAACTTTAAAAGACGATACGGTTCAACTACATTACCTAGTCGAAGCTTAAACCAATAGCTCATTCCAGTCGCTGATTTCGTGGTGTGGTTCACTAGCCTCTAGTGGCGCGCGATCGTAAACTTCACCATGATGCGACGGAAAAAATAGAATGGTTTCAACCCCGGCGTTACGACCGCATAAAATATCCGTATCTTTGTCGCCGATGTAAACTATTTTTTCGCTAGGTTGGTGTCCAAGTTTTTTAAGTGCGTACAAGACGCCATCTGGCTGCGGTTTGCGGTTTTCTACATCTGTGCCGGCTACAATTACATCGAATTTTTCATCCAAAAGTTTTTGTTTAATAACAGGTTCAAGCAAAGGCCGATCCATTGTAGTGAAAATACCTAAAATTTTGCCCTTAGATCTAAGATTGGACAGCATTTCTTCTGCGCCCCTATGGAACGGTGCATGCGGAATTCGTTCGTTGCACAGTCTATACGCCAGACTTGTAAACTCAGGTAGATCTTTTGGATCCAATCCTAGGTTGACGATGTGCTTCCAGTCGTGTGTTTGAGCGGCAATCTCTTTATCGGTTAGGCCCGATATTCCAAATTCTTTTAAGGCGTCTCTGTAGATCTCTAGCCAAATTTTTGAGGTATCGGTTAGGGTTCCGTCTAAATCAAACAAATATACATCGTAATTAGTCATTTTAATCCCATCGAGATTTTAGGTTATTTAATAGGTCATACGCCTGTTGAGCTAGATCGTCTAAGTTGCCTTCGTTTCTGATAATTACATCAGCTTCTATCTCGTTTCTAGATGATTCGGTTGGGTCTTGAACTTTATCCTTAGCTTGCGGCCGTACAATCTCTATAATTTTGCCACCATGTTTTCGTACTATCTCAGCGTCACTCGGGTACCGTACCCCATTTATAATCACTAAATTCGTGTCTTTGTCGCGTAGTTCTATCCTCCTAAAAATCTCGTCATACCAGATTGTTTTGCTGGCTTTGGCTACAAGATATGCACCTACCCACTGCAAAAGTGGACGGTAAGTCTCTTTGTTGGCAGTTGTGATCGTGGTATTTAGTAGACTTGGATTTTTGCTGACATGGTCTAAATAAATCCAAAGTTTTTCATATAGAGCTGAGTTTTCTAGTTGGTCGCGCTTGGTGATTGCAAGTTGATTCCACGTCAAGTCAAAGTGCGTATACTCACTGATCGCGTCGGGAAGCCAAATCAGCGCTTGGTTTGCGAGCTCAAGTTTATTTTTAAAAGTTTCAAATTCTAACTCGGCCTTTAAGGCCTGGTTAAACGCCGTAGCGATTTCGCCTACAACATGCCAAGTTTCATAAATTGTGTGGCTTGGCTCCGCGGCGGCCAAAAAGTCCGAAAAGGTGGTTTTACCGCTGCCAATTGCTCCAGTTATGCCAATTAAAATACTCATGCTATAAGCATAACAGAACTTAGGCAGCTAGATTATAGTCGTCTTTTTTGTCTAAAGGAAAATTGATAATTTCGTCGTCTTCAGCTTCGGCTGGGCGCGGTTTTTCGTCAGGTTCACCAGAATCAGCGAGTACTGAAGCCATTGCTCCAAGTACTCTCTGATATTCGGTGTCTAAGCCGTCTCGTCTTTTGTTTAGCTCCACAGCCCGGCCGCCCATGGAAGGACCACGGCGCTCAGCGTTTGGAACATAGCCAATTCCGTCGCTAAACTCTGCGCTAACATTGTAGCCTCCGTGGCGGTTAGGGTCCCTATTAAGACGATTTCGATTCATTCAGGCTAATTATAGCCTATAGATTACTAGTGTCAACTTTGATGCCAGGACCCATAGTAGTAGTTACAGCTATACTCTTGATCAAAGCACCTTTAACGCTAGCCGGCTTGTTGTTTTGTAGGTTTTCAACAAACATTTTTGCGTTCTCGTAAAGCTTGTCGCCACCAAAACTCACTTTGCCCACGCCTTGGTGAACAATAGATTGCTTGTCAACGCGGTATTCAACTTTACCAGTCTTAGCTTCTTTAACAGCTTTAGCGACTGCAGTCGTAACTGTACCGCTCTTGGGGTTTGGCATTAAGCCCTTAGGGCCTAAAGTACGTGCGTACTTACCAAGTTTGCCCATAAGCTGTGGTGTGCTAATCAAAATGTCAAAGTTTAACTCGCCTTTGTCTAGCAACTGCAAAAAGTCGTCTTCGCCGGCAATGTCAGCGCCAGCTTTTTTAGCTGCTTCAACTTGGTCGGCCGATACAAAAGCTGCAACACGAACAGTTTTGCCTGTACCGTTTGGTAGACTTACGGTGCCGCGCAAGTTTTGGTCAGCTTGACGTGGATCTACATTAAGGTTTAAGTGCAACTCAACGGTTGCGTCAAATTTACCAACACTTGTTTTTGTAGCAAGTTCTAGAGCCTCTTTAAGACTGTAGGCTTTGCCTTTTTCAACAAGTTCAGCTACTTTGCGGTAGTTTTTGCCACGGCGTTCTAGCTTGCTGCGAGTTGGGTTTTGCTTTTGAGCAACTTTAACTTCGGCACCTTCTTGTGGTGTTGTATCGCCTTTGCTTTTGCGCTCTTCTTTAGCGATTTTAGCTTCAGTTTCTTTTTGAGCCTTCTCGCTGCGCTTACCGGCTTTTGCGCTGGTTTTTTCAGCTTTTGGCCCCTCGGTAGCGGTTTCTTCTGCGGCTACAGCAGTAGTCTCTAGTTCTTCGCTTTTTGCGATTTCTTCTTTAGCCATATTGTCTCCTGTGGTGCGAGCGGCTTTTCGAGCCTCCCACAATGCTTATTATTTTTCTACTTCAACACCCATGCTACGCGCAGTTCCGGCTACAACTTTCATAGCCGCGTCGATATCATTTGCGTTTAGTACGGTCATCTTCTTTTCGGCGATTTCGCGAACTTTTTCTTGGCTAATTTTACCAACTTTGTCGGTGTGTGGTTTGCCAGAACCTTTTTGGATTCCAATTGCTTCGCGGATCATGTCGTCGACTGGTTGACCGATAATCTCGTAGTCGTAAGTACGGTCTTCGTAAACTTTTACATGCACAATAACGTCTTTGCCCATGTAGTCTTTGCTGCGCTCGTTAAAGCCGCTAACAAAATCCATAAGGTTTAGACCGTGCTGACCTAAGATAGAACCAACTGGAGGACCAGCAGTCGCGCGGCCGCCAGGGATGCGCATTTTAAGATTAGCTTTGACAACTTTTGCCATAAAAAACTCCTTTGTGGTTCAAGCGGCTTTCATGCCTCCCACTTATTTTATTGTTTACGGAGTGCGTAACTGAGGTAGATTATACGTTATATTTGTATTTTTTGCAACCATATGAATATTACAAGAGCCTGGGCACGGGGCACAGGCTCTTGGAAACTCAGTTTTAGCTATGACGCAGCCGGCAGCTCCAGCTGAGCTGGGCCGGGCCTTCCTTCCAGGTCCAGTAGTCGGCGTGTTCGGGCTTGACCATGGAGATCCACACCATCTTGACCTGCTCGATGTTCGAGGGTGTGAGCTCGGTGAGGCCGACGCGACTACACCAGAAGTTCTGGTAGGGATTGTCGGAGGGCCAGATCACCTGGATCGGCGCGTTCGCCTTGATGTGGCCGGCGCCGTCGAGCATGATGCCGAACCACGGCTCCACGCTTCGCGGGTCCTGGCTGGTCATCATGACCACGTAGGTGTGACCCTCGTAGTCTACGAACTTCAGGGTGGAGTTGGTCGCCGCCACGGTCTTGTAGGTTGTGGTCGCCTGGACCATCTTCTCGACACGTGGGCCGGGGATTTTAGTGTCCTGGTCGCTCTCGACGTCACCACCGCAGCCGGCAGTGTACAGGAGCGCTGCGAACAGACTCACGGCCACGCCAAGTTTACGGACGTTCATTGTGCCTCCAGGGCAACAGTTGTAGGTGCTGAGTATTCCGGTTTTATATATTAACATAAAATTGTATTTTAGTCAATTTATTTAAACCCCCAGGGACTCTTTAAAATGACAAGGTCCCAGGCGCGCCGTAGCTCACCCAGGACCATGCTGTCACCTCACGTTAGACTGCGGAACCGTCGACCTCGCGGCAGCTCCAATGGTTACCATCGATGACCCACTTGCTCGGATCGTCGGTCGGCTTGAGCGCGACGAGCTTGCCGAGCATCCCCTTGGTGAGGCTGCCCGGTACGACGCCCGCACTGCAGGCGTACGTTTTGCCGTCCAACTCGACGCGGAGCTCCATTCGGGGCTCGTTGCGCACCACCAGAGCGGCACCGTCGGCCGGGTCATCCTGGATGAATGTGCGGATTTTCCAGTTGGTGACCGGGTTTTCCCATGTGATCCAGGAGCGGAGCGTATTGTCCGTTGTGCGGTAGATTGTGCCGGACCGTCGGACCTGGAATCCTGCACCGACGATGCCGGGGAACTGAGCCTGAACGTCGGCCGCCTGCTTGTCGCTGATCGGGTATTCCATGACGCGCGGTGTCAGATCCTCCGGCCCGCAGGCCGTCAGGAGCATTGTCGTCGTGATAGCGACGCTGATCACGAAGTCTCGCAGGGTGCGTTTCATTCCGCCTCCTCAGGCAGATGCGTGTGTGCTTAGCGGTATTTTTTATATCATTTTCAATCGGCAATGTCAAAATAATGGTTTGCAAAAAACCACATAAAGTGTATAATTTACGAATTCTGTAAAAAACAGAATACTTTGACAAAACAGGAATCTGACGAGGTGAGTTCTTGGCGTTTTTATTCGCGTCAGGATCTCACCTTGTCACGCCGTGACTTGCGTTTATCGAGGCAACACTGCCTGTGAGACGTACGGAAGAAGGCATCATGAGCAACGGTAGAGATTCGCTACCGCCCCGAGTGGCGGCAGCGATGAGCCAGATCGAACGCGAAGCGGCGACGCTGCAGTCGTTCGTGGCTCTGCTGCGAGACCGAGGCTTCAGTGGCCTGCTCGCTGCGCGTTCTATCCGGAAGTTCCCTTCCGAGGAGATCGCGCGCACGACGATCAACCGCATGATGGACGACTTGGGTGTTTCGAGTAAAAGCGCCCTGGGCCTCGTGCTCGCCGCGTTCTCGTCGCTCGAAGACAGCCCGGAACCCACCGAGCTCGAACTGATCGTCGACGGCGCTGTCTCGTGTGACACTCTGGTGCGACTCGCTCGCCGGCTGCCGCGCCGCTACCACCCTGAATGCGGCCTGCCCAGCCGGTCGCTGATGCGCGCGTGCCTGCGGGTGTTCCACTACAACAACGCACGGCGACTGAACGTCGCGCTGACCGCGGCCGCGGGCGACGAGGACTGATCCTAGTCTTCGTCAGGAGGGGCGCTGCCATGCGTGGCGCTCCTCCGCAGGGTTATGGTTTCTGTTTTGTCGAAACCTCTGAACTTATATTGACAATATTACTAATTAATTATAAAGTTTCATTTGGCATTTTTTGCTATGGGCTACGATCGTGGCCCATCACGCACGATTCAAGTGAGGTGTAGCGTGACGAATGCTCGCTCCGAGGTCGTGGTCGCAACGACGACCATGTACCGCAGTGCGATGGAGACCCGGGCGCAGCTCGCCCTGGTCACTCTCGAGAAGCTCAGTGCCCTCGGCTACCGCGTGGTGGTCGTGGACGGCGGCTCCCCCGAGGAGTGGCTCGAGCAGGTTTGGCGGATCGACGGTGTCACGATTCTCGAGGAGAGTCCTGACCCGCGTACCGGCAAGCCCAGCATGGGAGCTGGTCGCCGGCAAGCGATGCTCTACGCTTCCCAGCGCATCGGCTGCAAGGCAGTCGCCTGGATGGAGCCCGAGAAGCTGAGCTTCGCGGATCTCCTGGCCCAGGCGGCGACCCCGGTCCTGCAGGGCCAGGCCGATCTGGTGGTCCCGCGGCGCACGAGTCTGGCCTCGTACCCGATCGAGCAGCAGCATGCCGAGATCATGGGCAACAGCGCCGTGGCCGGCCTGCTCGGTGCCGAGTTCGACTTCTGGTTCGGGCCGCGGGTCTGGTCGCTCAAGGCCCTCCCCCACATGCTGAACTACAACGGCGAGTTCGGCGACAAGTGGGACAGCCTGATGGTTCCGGTCATCTTCACGATGGCCGACGGCCTGCGAGTCATGTCGGTCGACGTGGACTACATCCACCCGGCCGCGCAGACCGCGGAGGAGCAGGGCTCGCCCGAGATGACCCTCAAGCGGGCCGAGCAGCTCTACACCATCATCCAGGCGCTCATCGCCATCGTCGACCGCCTCCACGCCCGGGGGCTGTACGAGGGCCTCGGCGGCTGAACTTCGGCCGCGCAACATCGTGTGTGAAAAAAGGTCCCCGCTGGCAATCGCTGGCGGGGACCTCTTCACATATAGACTTATTTAGGTTCTAACTAACTTTTTTAACCTGTAGGGCATCGAGCTCAACAGGTGTATCGCGACCAAACATACTAACCAGCACTTTGATCTTACCTTTTTGAGTGTCAATTTCGTTGATCGCACCGTCAAAGCCTTTAAATGGCCCGTCAACAATACTTACAACTTCGCCGACCGCAAAATCAATGCGGTGTTTTGGTTCTTCAACGCCCATGCGTTTTTTGATTTTTGTCATTTCGTCGTCGCTAACTGGGGTTGGAGCGGTACCGCTACCAACAAAACCAGTTACACCCGGAGTGTTGCGAATAATGTACCAAGCGTCTTCACTAAGTTTCATCTCAACCAAAACGTAGCCCTGAAAAATCTTCTTTTCAGCAACGCGTCGCTTACCGTTTTTAATCTCGATTTGCTTCTCTTTTGGAACCATTACATCAAAGATTTTGTCAGCCATGTCAACGCTGTCAACGCGCTGACGAATACTCTCGGCCACCTTTTCTTCGTAGCCACTGTAAGTGTGAATAGCATACCAATGTTTGGCGCTGTCGTAACGTTTGCTTGTGCTCATTATAAAATTACCTGCTTAAATAGTTGTTCGAACCCGTAGTCGAGGGCTAAAATAAAGCCGCTCATTACTGCTGTAAATAAGATTACTGCCACTGTTAAGCTGATGCTGGCTTTGCGGTTTGGCCATTTAACTTGTTTAAGTTCAACGACCGCGCCACTAAAATAACCGCCAATAGCTTTAAGCCATTTTTTTGGCATTTTCATCCCCAGTTTAGCTTTCGGCAGTTTAACGCTTTTTAGGGCGCTTTTTACTTTGCCTGGCTTTTTTGCCTCATCTTTAACCACGGTGCTCCTTTATATTAAAAAGCCTACCATAAATGGTAGGTGATCAATGTCAATACTACCAACATGCATTAGCTTCGTCAAGCTGGTAGAATTAAACTATGCAAGATTTACCATTTTTATGTTGGCTTTTGCCACTCCTGATCGCGATTATTGGACTATTTTATAGCACGCACAATGATCGGTTATGGCAAAAGCGCAAAATGGTTGGCCAGGTTTTTGGCGCGCTTACGGTGGTCAGTATGGCGTTTGTTGGCTGGATGCCGACTTCGATTGGAATTATTTTAATGACCATTGCTCAGGCTTGGCTCGTTTTGGTTGCTAGTAGGTTGGTCTTTGGTAGGTTGAACGCTGAATTTTTAAAAAATAGTACCAGGCTTAACCTCGTGTTGGCATTAACTACTTTTTTAACAATTATTGTTTTTGCCTGGATCGGCGCAAACTGGATACTATTAGTTAGCGCTATTTCGTTTGGCGTTGCAGTTGCTTTGATAGTGCAGGTGATTTGGACGTTACGACATTTTAAAGTTAAAAGTGGCGAATTGACACAAAAACCAACTGTCAGTATATGTATCCCTGCCCGAAACGAGGATGACGCTTTGATAGAATGCATCGATACCGCGCTGCAAACTGACTACCCCAAGCTCGAGATCCTTGTTTTGGATGATTGTTCTCAGGACAAAACCGCCCAAATTATAAAGTCATATGCTCACGCAGGCGTTAGATTTGTCCAGGGCGCATTGCCTGCCGATGGCTGGCTTGGTAAAAATCAAGCCATGCAAACTTTGGCAGAGCACGCTAACGGTGAGTGGATTTTATTTATGGGGGTGGATACCCATTTGGGAGAAAAATCAGTAAGTAAACTCATGACTCAAGCTATAAGTACTAATGTTGAAATGATCAGCGTACTGCCGCAGAATATGTTCAGTACAGGTTTTAACACGGTTTTTGGGACTTTGCAATATTTTTGGCAGGTAGTGCTACCAATTGGTAAGCGTCACGTGCCTGTAAGTAGCAAAAGCTGGCTTATTAAAACAGAAGCCCTTAAAAAACTTGGTGGTTTCAAGTCTGTTAGACATAAAATTTTGCCCGAAGCGTTTTTTGCTTCGCGGCTTTTTGCTCGTAATTCGTATCGTTTTTTAATAAGCGATAAAGAACTCGACATAACTGCTGCAAAAAAGTGGCGAAGCCAAGTTCGCACATCCGTTAGGATCCTATATCCGACATTTAAACGTCAGCCATACTATATGCTTTTTGCGCTGGCAGCCGTAGGTGTGTTTACATTAGGCCCTTTTTTATGGCCGCTTTATCTTTTGATGGATTTAGACTTTTTGCTACTAATAAATCTAATAACGAGTGCTCTTTTGTTGATTTGCTATGGATTAGTTTTATTCCGTAGTCAGCCTTCTAGCTGGCCTGTTGCGGTTTTGTGTCTACCTATAGTTTTAGTGCAGGAACTGATCGTAGGTTTAATAAGCATGCTAAGCTACGAGTTTGGTGAAGTTGAATGGAAAGATCGCAATGTTTGCTACCCTGTTATTTCTCAGGGGCAGCGCTCCGTGCCTTTGAAAGAGGAATTACAACGCTAAATCGTGAGCCTTTGTTGAGCTCGCTTTCGAAAGTTATTTCGTATCCCAATTTTTCGGCAAGGCTCTTGCATACATAAAGACCTAAGCCCGTTCCACTTGATTCGCGAGTTCGATAATCTTCGGATCTGTAGAATTTTTCAAACACACGACGTTTGTCGGTGTTACTTATGCCAATCCCTGTGTCGATCACGGAGATGTACAAGTTTTTGTCGTCGGTACGTGCATTTAAAGTAACACTACCCTTAGGCGTGTACTTGAGCGCGTTGGTGATTAAGTTTTGCAAGATTTCTCGTAGATAAAGCTTATTGGTTACGAGCTGAGGTAATTGAACTTGGCTGTCTAAAATAAACTTTAGTTTTTTGGCATCGGCCTGCGGAGAGTATTCATCGTAAAAACCTTTTAGCATTAAGTTGATGTCTGTTTGTTCAAGTTCTCCGCCGGTTCCGCGCTCGGCTTTGGCTAGTGTCGCCAAGTCATTCACTAGTTTAGCAAGGTAAACAATCTGCTCATGTGCGTCTTTAGCGGCATCTGAAATTACTTTTGGATCAGTACCACGTTCAATCAACAGCTGGATATTAGACATGTTCCCTTCGGCAATCGTGACAGGAGTTCTAAGCTCGTGGCTGACGACCGAAATGAATTCGTCTCGTTGCTCTTCGAGTGTTTTTTCTTTTGTTATATCGCGCAAGATAAAAATAAAGCCCTTTTCATCGGCGCTTTGGTAGCTTGGTAAGATGGGTGCGACGTTAATGTAAAGTTTAATTTGGTCATTGTCATTAAACTTGTATGTTAAATCTGATCGGCTAAAAACAGTTTGTTTTTGCATTGCCTCGGCAAAAATATTAACTTCATGATTATCTGCATCATAAAGCTTTAAGACCTCGTCGATTTTGTGACCATTTAAGTCGACGTTTGTATCCAATAAATTAAGTAAAGTCGAGTTGTATACCCCAATATTCCCGTTTTGATCCACTGCCATGACTGCGTCACCCATGCTATTTACAAGGGCCAAAAGCCGTTCCCTCTGGTAAATTTCTTCCTTGCGTGATTTTACTAATGCGGTCTTTTCGCTGATGGTTGCAGATCGAATTCGGGCGATAACGTAACCGATCGCGCCGACAATTAACACGCCCTGTACAATTTCGAGTTGCTCGCTAACAGGTGTGCTGGGATTAAGGTAAATTAACAGCCCACCTGATGCTACTAAGGCTAAAAAGCTTAATATAGAACCTTTTTGGCTAAAACGAATGTCGGCGCTGACTAAAAGTAGGATCCAAACTGCTAAAAATGCGCTCAAAAAACCACTTACAAAAAGCACAAACAACAGAGATAGAACATTAAATAAGATCAGAAAGGCTGCGTCAACAAACTTAGACTCCTGGCCTTTTACGGATCGCCAAATGTAAATAAACGACGCAATCGAAAACACGGTTACGATCGTCATAAAGACTGTGTCGTTATAATAGTAGCGATCGTCGAGTAAACCCTGCCGCGCCAAAAGCCCAAATGGAATCATCACCAAAGGCAAAATAGCCGGAGAGTGCTCCAAAATAAAATTAAGTCTTTCAAAAGCTTTGCTCTTTGGCATTGCGTTAATTATGACACAAACTAAGCATTAAAGGTATGGTTGCTGTTGCTTCAAGCTACTTCTTAGTTGCTTGAAGTTTGGTAAGATTATTTCAACTTGAGACCAAAAATTGGCTGAGTGATTGAGCTCGCGGGTATGGCAGAGTTCGTGAACTATCACATAATCAATAAGCTCAAGTGGCAACTGCATAAGCCAGATATTTAAACTGATGGTTCCACTCGAAGAACAACTACCCCACCTGGTGCCTGCGTTGGCAAATCTAAGTTTAGTATAGCTAAATCCATATTGCTCGGCGACAGCCTTAAGCCGTCTACTTAAGTACGCCTTAGATTGTAATCTCAGCGCCTTAAGAGCCTCCTGCTTTATAAAGTCCTGAACTTGAGCCGATTCGACTAGTGCATCTTTTGGAACCTCAATTAAAAAAGTTGTGCCGACAATTTTACTGCTAAACTTTGTACCATAGCCAATGTGTAGTTTATGAGTTTTACCAATCAAGTCGCCGTGTCTCAATGTCGCTTTTGTCTGCTGAACTTTACTTAAGCTTTTACGGACGAAATCGCGCGATTCATCAATAAATCTTTTTGCAAAAAATAAAGGAACGCCAAGTGGCATACTAACCTGCAGCTTACCAGATTGATCAACTTTGAGTTTTAGACGATTTGCGAGATGACTCCGCCTAACCTTTACAACGCCGAATTCCGGATCTTCGATCTGATTCTTTGACATCACCTAATTATAATGCCTCGCGTCGGCGGTTTTGTGGCTCGGGATTTAGCTAAGTCAGAGGTTTTGCTTTGCTCAACCTTACCAGTATGAGTTGCGGCGAGTTTACGTAAGACAGTTCGTGCCTGAGTCGTATAAGTGTGCATTCCGCTGATTACTATGTAATCCTCGGTCGGTGGAGCAAATTTTTTTTGAATCGTATTAAAATGTGCCTCTGGAATAACATTGTAATCTGGAGTTTTGTTAGGATTTTTTGTTGCACGCATTTTTGCCATATCTGGATTGGTTTGTACCCAGACAGTCAAAACATCAAAACCAGATTTTTTAGCTATTTGCACTAACTTTTGTCGGTCTTGCCGCGTTACCATGCCGTCATCAACTAGCACGCTGCCCTTAGTTTTAAGGAGTTGTTGCAACATTAGATCCTGAATCCTCTCCACAATTTTGTTCTCGTCGGCACTAAATTGCGGTTTTTCAAAAAGCTCGCCTCGAATTTGGTTGTTGCTAATAAGAGGCACGCTAAAAGTATCGGAGAATTGCTTGGCAAAGTAGCTTTTACCCGCACCTGGCAAACCGACAACTAAAATTACTAATGGTTTGGCAATTGAGAGTGTTTTCATTTGCAAAGTACACTTTTAAGTTATTGTATCATGCCCTGGCAAACAGATCTTATTTTATGCCATCACGCTTTAAGATAGCATCCGTTGTGGTTGCTCGACCCAAAAAGTCTTTAATTAAAACTTCCGGGCTTACCTCGTCGCCGCGTGCCAAGATTTTGTCTCGATATTCGTGACCAACTTTTGGATTTAGAATTCCCTCGGCTAAAAATTTGCTAAATAGATCAGCTTCAATAACTTCGGCCCATTTGTATCCGTAGTATCCAGCCGCGTAGCCGCCCGCAAAGATATGTGTGAACGTACATATATTATTATCGTAATCAGGCACTGTTACCGGGCAGTACTTTTGTTTGGTCTGGCGGTAAAACTTACTAAGAGACTGGGATTGATTGTAGCTTCCATGCAGTTCAAGGTCGATAGCACTCCATCCGATCGTCCAAGCTGCGATTGATGCTACGCGAAACGCACGACTTTGTAAAAGTTTTTGCCCAACGGTTTTAGGCAGGCTTTTGCCAGTTTTGTAATGTTTGGCTATTTTGTCTAAGACTTCTTTTTGCCAAACCCAGTTTTCCATAATTTGAGATGGGGCCTCGACAAAATCCCATTTTGTGCCATAGGCATTTTGAGCTTTTAGCTTAGTATTACTAAACGAGCAGTGCATTGCGTGACCAAATTCATGCCATAAAGTTTCGACATCGCGTAGCGAAAGCAGAGAGGGCTTGCCTTTGCTAGGCGGAGTAAAGTTGGTGCAAACTGCGCTTAAGTGCGGCTTTTTTATTCCCATGTCACGATCTGCAAAATACATTGTGTGTTGCCACGCTCCGGCCTGTTTGCCCTGACGCGCATACCAGTCACCCCAAATTCTGCCAATGTGCTCGTTACCTTCGTTATAAATGTCATAAACCTCGACATCTTTTTGGGCTTTCGCTACATTTATGTTCTTTTTAAAACGCACACCGTAAAGTTGCTGTAGGCAGTCAAACATTCCGTGTAAAACGTTATCCATAACAAAGTATTCTTGTAATTCTGCTATGTCTAGGCCAATGTTTTTGGCGTACATTTTGCTTGCGTAGTAAAAGTTTGAGCCACCATCTACGTCGGTGATGTCTAACTCCTCGCCGCCGTTTTGCTTGATAAAATTACCTAATTGCTCGGCCTCTTTTTGCATGGTTGGCAAATATTTGTCGCCAAGCATTTTTATAAAGTCCGTTGCAGTTTTTTGGTTTTTTGCCATGCGCTCCGAAAGAACGTATTCTATGTAGTTTTTGTAACCCAAGACTTCGGCTAGCTCTTGACGTAAGGCTAGAATTTTTTTAGCAATTGCTTCGTTTTGGGGCGCTCGCATGCGCGAAATTTTATGCATTGCTTGTCGCGTTTTTTGCACACTACAATGTGTCATGATTTTGTCAAAATTTGGAGCGCTGAACTGAATGTAGAATCCAGTCCTGCCGACATTCTTGGCGGCCTCTGCCCAAATTTGCCGATCCGATTCATCTGTTCCGGCAAGCTCGTTTTCGCTTTTGACTAACAAAAATGCTTCATCATTCGCCTTAACTGCGTTTTGCCCAAAGTCGGTTGTAAGCTTAGAAATTTGAGTCCGAATTTGCTTTAAGCGGTCTTTTTTGTCTTTCGGCAAATCTATTCCGCCGCGTTTATAGCCACGAATAATCTCATCGATTAGTCGTTTTTCTGGGTCAGTTTTTGCTAGCTTCTGTGCGATTGAGAGCTGATTGTAAAGTTTTTTGTTTAGTCCTCGATCCGAGTACAACTTAGTTATCTGTTCGGATACGATTTGATCCTGTTGCTGCCAGTCGCCACCCAAGGTGCTCGCTAAATGGCCAACCACGCCGCTTAAAAAATCGATTTCGTCGGTGGCATCGCAAAATGCAATTACGGTATTCTTGTAAGTTACTTCAGTTGGTTTTAGGTCTATTATTTTTTGGTCGTTGTTTTTTGCGAGTTCAATGTAGTTGTCTAAAACTTCTTTGACGTCGGATATTTTGTATTTGTCGAAATTTATTTCGCCTAAAGGATGTGAAAAAGAATTTGCCATACCGCTAGTATATCCTAGGGAGCCTTGAGTATAAAATAATCTCAGTTTTGCGGCGCCTCCTTCGCCAGCAAAACTGTGAGGAGGGCCGCTGCCCTACGAGAAGATTCCCATGACGATGTTGGTTGCCATCAATGCGGTGCCGAACAGTAGCGCCAGGGCTGCAAGCGTCAGACTGACGCCCACCACGACTGTGGTTGTGTGCAGACTGGGCATGTTCGGTTGCTCACGCTGCCAGTCCCAGCCAACGAACGCGCTGAGGCCGGCAAAGGCGAACGTGGCCGTCCACCAGAGCTGCACCCCAGGCGTCACGGCCCACCAGTCGTAGCTTGCTACCAGGAGCCACAGCATGCCTACACAGATGTCCACTGACAACCAGCGCGCCCAGCGAAGGCCCGGAGTTGAATTTCGGGCACGGCTACGCAGACTGTCAAGCATCTCGCTCAGGTCGAGCGTAGGCACAATGCCAGGTACGACGTAGAGAGTGCTGTCGAACTTGCGCTCGAGCCAAGGCAGGATTGGGTCGCCGTCGCGCTCGCGCACCAGACGGCCTGTGCGCGTGGTGCCCGGCGCTGTCGAGTAATACATTGGCAGCCGGGTTGTTTCCTGGGTTAGCGCCGAAATAGCGTTGGCGGCGGTGGTCATGGTGATCACTCCAAAAAAATCGTAGGTTCAGGCCAGCCCATCTGTTAAAAAGTAGCTGGATTAACAATATGTAAACATAAAAGCTTTAAAAAATCAAGTCTTGGTGTTAGTCTCGATGGTTTTGATTGCATCTACGCTTAGCCTTGCGCGTAGAGAATCTTTAGTGAAGCTCTTTAACTTTTCGTAATTAATTAAGTACTGCTCAATCTGGAGATAAATTACCACCAATGCCTTTTCGTCCATTTGGCTCAATTTTTCGCCCGGACTTAGTTGGGCAGTAATGTTTCTCATTCGTTCTAGCAATTCGTCGATGTCTTTTTGATAAGAAACTAAGCTGGCAATCGTAACGATCGCATCGACGATTCCATGACTTGTGTTTTGCTTTTCATCCAATCCAAAAAAGCGAATCTTGCAAAAATAATAGCCGGAGACAAAGTAAAATAGAGCGACGATAATAAAGGGTGCAGCAGTCGCTCCTTGATCTGTGTAGGCATTATTCTGGCCAAATAGAGCAGCCACAACTACATGCAAAAAGCCGATTGTACTTAGGATAACACCGGCAGTAAACCAGCGCAGGCTCGCCTTGTAAGTTGGGCCTATGATTTTAATAATAGATAGCAAAATTAGCGCCGTGAATAAGTTGAGAACCAAGTTAACTGTCGCACTTATTTGATGGATTCCAAACCAAAATTCAGGTATCTCTTTAACGTGAGGTAATAAAAATACTACGCCACAAGCAGCAATCATGCTAAATGCGAGAAGCTGAAAAGACGTGACGCCGGTTTTGACTCCCAAAGTTCTTGCTAGATGACGCACGCCCCAATAGTGCATAATTACCCCGGGGATGATTATCAATAATGACCCGCCGTAAGTTGTCCAGACCCCAGGAATTAATCCCGCATAAATTAAGACTGGATACTGCAAGTTTACTATCCCAAAAAAGGCCATGCTTGCAGTGATGATTTGGTAGGATTTTCGCATCTCAGGGCGCAGGTCGTAAATTCCGTACAAAAATAACAGTGCTGAGCCAAAGTAAAAAGCCGAAAATAGTGAAACTATCAAGAACGACGTTTTGTAAGACTGAATGTCGCTAATAAAACTCGGTGCGGGCAGTAAAAATAGTACAATCTCAATCACAATGATCGCTGCAACTAACCCCAAAACATATAAGCGTAAGTTTTTCATTATGACACTACGTTAACACAAGCTGGTCGGTTTGTTTAGCAAAATAAGCCTTGAGTTTGTCCGCGTAGGGCTTGCGCTCGGCCTCATTTACGAATCGATGTTCGTTAGTGTTTAAGTACAGGTCGTCGCTTTCGTGGCGTGGAAATACGTGAACGTGTAAATGCCACACATCTTGGTTGCCCGCGGGCTCGTTGTGCTGGCGAGTCGAGGTTCCGGCACAGTTGTATGTTTCGCGAATTGCTATGGCGACTTTTTTAGTAACTTTGGCAACTTCGGCCAGATGCTCGTCGGGAATGTTATAAATATTTTCGTAATGGCCATTAGGAACGACCAAAACATGCCCTGGATTGTTGATCCACCATTTCGGGGAAACAAACGCCGTCGCTAACTTAGTTTGATAGACGATGTCCTCGGTGTTGTTATATTTATCTTCGTTTCCGGCTAAAAAGTGGCAAAATGGACATAAGTATTCTTTTGGTTCGTGCTTATACATGACTTAATTATATAATAACTTGTTTTTGTTGACGCTAATGCTTAACAATATATAATTTAGTTATGGAATACGAAACACCCCCACCCCAAACAAATAAATCATCTAATACGTTAATTATCGTGGTTGTCGTGGCACTGGTCTTGCTGATTGCTGCGGCGATTGGCGGATATTTTTATGGCAAGTCTGTAAAAGAACAGGAGCAAAAAGCTGCGCAAGAAACCAGTCTTGCCGAGCTTGAGCAAGTTAAGGCCACGGCTGCGGCTACTTTGCTAGCGCCACCAAAGACAACTACAGAAACTACATGTAATACAGATGAGCTGTCACTTACTGTTCAAGAAGGAAGTGGTACCGGCGCTGGAACGCTTTCGTATGATTTGATCTTTACCAACACAGGCAGTAGAACATGTGCTTTGTTTGGTTACCCTGGAGTTTCGTTTGTCAATAGCAACGGTAATATAGTCGGCGAGCCGGCAAACCGTGTTGCTAACGCACCAGAAGCTAAACTGTCGCTTGCGCCAAATACAAAGGTTAAAGCACCAATTAGCGTAAGTAACCAAGCAAACTTTACAAATGGAGAATGTAAAACTGGGGCGACTAAACTTAGGGTTTATCCTCCGAACGATGTTGGATACCTAAGTGTGACTTCGCCAGTTACTGCCTGGTGTCCAAACTTCCAGGTCTGGCCGGTTCAAGCTTTGTAATGAGTAAAACGAGGGCGGCAGTTTTTGCTCCCTCGTTTTTGTTTGCTAAAATCATTTTATGAAACATCTATTCTTTTTGGGGATCGCCGGTCATGCCATGGGGGGGCTCGCCCTGGCTTCACAACAACAAGGCTTTATAGTTAGCGGCCTAGATGAAACCGCCGGTCCTCCGATGAGTGATTGGCTCGATGAAAATTCGCTGAACTGGACCACCAAATATAGCCCAGAGCTTTTAAAAGATGTAGATACCATAGTAATTAGCGGTCATCATGGCAAAGAAGACCATCCAATTATTAAAGAAGCACGCGAACGCAATTTGAAAATTTTATCTTTTGCCGAGCTTTTTGGCCAGCTCACAATGGGCAAAAAAGTAATTGCCGTTGCGGGAACTCACGGCAAAACAACCACTACATCGCTAATTGCCTGGATTATTGAATCTGCTGGGCTTAAGCCCGACTATTTAATTGGCGTTAGACCATTTAACTTTAAATCGAGTTCGCGTCTCGAGAACGCCAAAATCGTAGTGGTTGAGGCAGATGAATACAAGGCATCCACACTCGATGATCAGCCTAAATTCAATTATTACCATCCCGACACTTTGATTTTGACTTCGATTGAACACGATCACCCAGATGCCTATCCTACTATGGACTCATATTTAAATGCTTTTAAAAAACTTGTTGGCGATCTGCCAAAAATAGGTAAAATGATTGTTTGCGCCGACGACGAACTTGCGCTTGAAGTTAGTAAAAGCTCTGCAGCACAAGTTATAACTTATAGTTTACGGTCTGGCAACTTTACGGCTAAAAACATAGACTTTAATGAAAAAGGCATAAGCTATCAGGTTATTAAGAACGGTGAGTCGCTTGGGGAACTCACGGCTTCAGTTTACGGCAAACACAACGTTGCTAACAGTCTGGCGGCTGTCGCGGCCACTTTAAATGAGGGACTAAGTTTTGACCAAATTAAGCGAGGCGCGGCCACTTTTAAAGGCGCTTTTAGGCGGTTTAATATTTTGGTGAACGACAAAATCACGGTAATTGACGATTACGCCCACCACCCTACCGAAGTTAAAACCACTATCGAAGCAGCAAAGTTGCATTTTTCCGGCCGACGGCTGATTGTAATTTATCGGCCACATACATACTCGCGCACGCAGACTTTGCTTAAAGAGTATTATCAGGCCTTTGATGGCGCCGACAAACTATATATGTGCGATGTCGAACCTGCGCGTGAACTTGCTAATCAACGTACAGTTAGCGGGCAAGAGATAATTGATGGTTTACCAGATGACCTTAAGAATAACTCTGTTTTCGTACCAGATCGATCCGACTTAGTTACGCAAGTGGTCGAGAACTCTGAACCTGGTGACGTAATTTTAAGCATGACCGTTTCGGGTTACGATGACGTTGCCAACGAGCTAGCAAGCAAAGTTAGATAAGTTTGATGCGGCCCGGTTCCGCAATGAGGGAACCGGGCTTTTTTGCGTGTACTGCTCAGCTGATCAGCCGAGCACACGCGCGTGTACGGTGACGTACACGCCAACACGGCGCCGGAACACGCGCAGACGTCTGGCTCCGCTCGACTGGAATGCGGCGGCCATCAGTGTCCACGGAACGTCACTGCCGCGACGTCGACTCGAGGATCCGATCGTGAACGGCATGTAAGGCTCGCGGTTCGGCGGGCGGCGCGACCCACCGCGCTTGCGCGGGCGGACACGTGCTCCCATCTCACCACGCAACCGATTCATGCGGATCTCCCGCAGATCGGTCGGACCGGGCTTTACCAGCTCTGTGACCAGGCTCATATTTTTCACCTCCTCTGGCCATTCTTCAACACCTCGTGTTGTACTTTTAGGTTTGCATTAAAACGATTTTTATTCAAGTGATAAAATACACTTACGGCAACGATGCCGCGCACCTAAGGAGCTGAAATTGCATATTCCTCTAGAGGAGCTGAGGAGACCTCGCCGGATCCGGATAGAAAAGAGGCATGTCTCCAGGCAGTTTGTGATTAAGATTCACCGCCGGTGCAATCTTAAGTGCGAACCGTACTGCTACATGTTCTTCCTAAAGGATCAGTCATGGCGAGATCTGCCTAAAGCGATGACCGTCAAGACGGCACGCACGACGATTAAGCGGATCGTTGAGTATGTGCGCGAGCACCAACTCTCGGCGACCAGCATCGTGCTGCATGGTGGCGAGCCTCTGCTGGCGAGTATGGCGATTTTCCGCCTATTCGCTTCGATTCGGAGCATGCTGCCTGGCGTCTTGGTCGACATCAGTGTTCAAACGAACGCGACAATGCTGACAGAGGCGATCGCCGAAGAGTTCTTCCGCCTGGGCATCACCGTCGGTGTCAGCCTGGATGGCGACGAAGCATTCAACGGTATGCGCCTTTACCACAACGGGCGTAGCAGCCACGCGGATGTTTTGCGTGGCCTGAACATTCTACGTAAGCCACGGTACAAGGGGCTTTTGGACGCGATTCTGTCGTACACGCAGTTTAACCGTGACCCCGCAACGTGGCTCGATTACATGTCGCAGTTCGGCGTGCCGATCGACCCGCTTCGCCCGCTAGGCAACTGGGACGAACCGCCACCGGGCATCGTGACTGTCGAGGACGGCTACAATCCGTACGGCGACTGGTACAGCCGCCTGTTCGATCACTGGGTCGAGCAAAAGATGCAACCCCGAATTTTGATCTTCGAAAAGATCATCCAGCACATTGCTGGCTACGCTCTCGATTTTGAGCTGGCGTGGTTCGAAAACATCGAAATGATCGGCCCGTGGATCATGGGTGCTATCGCTGTCGACGTAGATGGCAGTTACGCCCTCCCCGATTGGTACAAGAGCGTCGAGCAAGGCGAGGATTCTCTCTTCGGCCTGAACGTGTTCGACGACAAGGCGACACGCGCTCTGTACTGGATCCTGAGGATGACCGACGAACGCGGAATCCCGGAAGGCGCGTCTGAATGTCAGTCGTGCGACATCTTCTCGATCTGTGGCGGCGGTCTGCCTTCAGAGAGGGCGAAACTTCTGCCCGACGGAAGCATAGGTTATCGTAACCGGTCGGTGTACTGCGGTGACCTCTACGATCTGGTCCTTCACATCATGAAGAGACTCAACGAGGCACCAGAGGACAGCTTCCTTCGAGTCGAATTCCGTGACTTGCTTCGGCGCAGTCAGCAAAAACTGCAAGCAGCTCGGGTGTAAAGGCCCTGTCCCGCTGAGTTATGCGGGACGGGGCTACCTCCTTGAATGAGTAGCCTTAATTACGTAAGGATTCAAGTCCGACGGGAAATAGCCACTCAAAGGATAAATATCAATCCCTACCTTGTCTGCAAGATCAATAAAATTATCATGCTTTAATAAAAGATCCAGGAACGCAAACGCATCCTGCTCGGGAGCGTTTATTACGAACAAATCCTGATTTGGACTAGGAATTCCCGATTCGTAGTCCAGCTTAAGATCTTCGTATCCAACGGTTGTCCATTGATCGTTATTGACCTTTACATCTTCATAAATCCATCGTTCGTTGTCGTAGGTCTCACCGGTAGCTTCATCATAAAACGGTGGTATTTGCTGATGCATTTGCCAGAACATAACCGTGCCCATTGCGCCATCTTGCAGGCGATCTAACGCGGCTTGGGTTGTAAAATTCCAAGGTCGTCCTAGCGAATCTTTCCAACGATAAAGCGAGATTCTGACTCCACTCATCTCTGGTCGCCTATGATGAAGCAAGGCCTTTCGAATTGGCTGCTCAATGTCGTTTAGAGTAGCGCAAACTGCAGCCCGACCCATTGGGTAGAGCCTTCCCTGGCGATCAGTTCTACAGGGCGCGTTCGGCTTTAAAACGCCACCAGTTTCCTCATACCTTAAGTAGGTTCCGTGCATTAATCTTTGTGGATTTTGGTAATATCGTAGCGCCAGTCGCCCTGCAATAAGGCGTGTTCGCAACGCCCACTCAATTTTTCTAAAAAGCTTTTCATTTGTGTCGGTTGTATCATTTGCAACACCTAGCCGTTCAAGCTCACGCACAAATTGACTATTCAAATAGGTATTAACAGCTGTTTCTGACATAAAAATTAATACTAAAACAAATCACCAACGACAACAAGACGTTTGGTAGCTATAATAGTAAAAAACAGGAGTTTTATGGCTAAAGTTATTTTTGGAATGAGCGTCTCAGTAGATGGTTTTATTAACGACAAAAACGGCAGCGTAGCCGAACTCTACCCAGATTTTAAAGAGTTTACAGAAAGCGATTTTATGAAAGAATCAATCGCAAATACCGGCGCAGTTGTAATGGGAAGACGGACTTTTGAAATGGCCGACGACCCGGATGCTTACGCGGACTCTTACGAATATCAGACTCCAATTTTCGTAATCACCGAACAAGCTCCGGCAAAAACTCCAAAAAGCAACGATAGATTAAGTTTTACATTTGTAAATAATGCCGCAAAGGCGGTTGAACAGGCCAAGCAAGCTGCGGGCAGTAAAAACGTAATGGTGGTAGGCGGGCCGAATGTCGCCACACGGCTGTTGAATGCCGGATTAATTGACGAACTCCAAGTCAGCATTGTACCTGTGATCTTAGGCGATGGTCAAAAGTTGTTCGAAGGCTTGAATCATGTAAATCTTAAAAAAACTCGTATTACAGAGTTAGGTCAGCGAACTACGCTAGAGTTTTTGGTTTTAAAATAGTTATGAATTTTAATTCGCAAAGGGTACGGGTATTTGTCGCTAGTTGTTTGGCGGTAGCAATTAAGCGGTAACCCGCGCTGTGTTAGCCAAGGAATATAGTCAACGCAGATATAAGTACCAGACCAGCGAGTAGCCCCGTACTTACGATACTTGCCGCAAACGTATCATCAAGCTTCTCTAGTGATGAGAACGTCACAACGTTAAATCCAACTTCTCGTGGTTATCCATGATTCTATTTTACCAAATAAAAATATCTACAGTTCAATCTGTAGTTATTGGATAATTTCATGGCAGGGGTGGCAGTTGGCCGATCGAATGTTTTGGATAGACAATTACAATGAAGAATCACTGGGTCGATTACGAAAATTACTCCTTGAAAGTAATGACCGCTAAATGTCTACTCTACATTAAACAGTGCAGTTGCACCACCAACCATGATTTTCCCATTTTCGAGTTTTGTTAACGCAAGGATGGCTGAGGGCCCGCTAAAACTGTACTGTGTAACCTTAAGCGATTGGCCTACCTTAATATTTTCATCGGCGCTGATCTGGGCCGCATTTGACACACCGGTTGCGCGATCGGCCAGGTTGTCTGGGCCAGAATAGGCGTTGTTTTGAATACACTTTTCTGGGAGCATAGTTTGAAGATTTCGGCAAAATATATGAATGCCGTTAACCTTACCGCTGTCCTGGAACTTCAGGAGTGCTTCGTAGTCTATTTTTCCCAGATTACGCTGAAGGCTGTCGAAGACCTCTGGTGCTATTTCAATAGTAAGTTTTGGTGAACCCACAGAAAGCACGCCGCAGTTTTTGTAATCACCCAGCGAAATACTGTAAATATTGGTAAGTGTTTCGCCGTCGACTACTAGTGACTGCGGTGCAGCAGCTTGAAATTCAAGAGCAATATTGCCGAGCTCGTCAATAGTAGCATTCGCTGAGGTGTTGAGTGTGGTCACGATCGACAAAGTAGAATTGGCTGAAATTTTTCCAGTTTGAAGCAACGTTTGAATTGCTCCTAAAAATCCGTGTGCACAGGCTCCCATTTCAGAACCGGAGGGCGTATAAACGGTAAGGTTAATGGCATAGTTGTTTGTCTCATTGTGCTCACAGCTATTTATAAAGACGGTCTCTGGCGTGTTTGTTCGTTTGGCGATCTCTAGACGCTCGTTTGCATCTAGCCCGGCAACATTAGTACCAACTGCAACTGCGAATGGATTGCCCATTAGCCCAAATGGGTCAGCAGGGTCAACAAACGAACTGCCTACGACAATACTTAGGTTTGGGTCTAGCTCTTCCCAGTTGATCTCATTGGCAACTTGCCACAATTTAGGATTTGCTTTAACAAGGTGCTCTGGAACGGATTGTGGTGTTTGTGTGTTTTGCATAGATCTACTATAACAAAAGATATTAACGAGAGAATGGAATCGAACTTTTTAACAGAGGTTGATGTATGCGTAAAATGTCAAATCTTAGAAAAACAAAAAACTCAACAGAGGTGAGGTTCGGTCACAATACTTCAAACTTGATCTGGCAGGGGTGGCAGTTCGGGAATCAAACTCCTACAGATGAGGAACTTGAAAAAGTGGATGTTGATGAGATTCGCGAGCTTTTCGACCCAGGCTCAGGTTAATCTAATGTGCCCCTCCGGGCATTGTAGTGCTGCAAGTACGGTATGGCCGCAGCAGCAACGATACTTGCAATTCCAATCAGAACCACGAGACTAGGGCGTTCATGGAAGAAGATGACACCGAATAGTACTCCAAATACGACTTCTAGTAAGCCCAAAATACCTGCTGCGCCTGCCTCCACCAACTTTAGTCCTTTAATAAACGTCCACGAAGCTACTAAGGATGCGACTGCGAACAATAGCAGGTATATCCATTGGACATGCCATCCAATTGATGGCAGCGGCTCTCCAAGTAGGAAAACTAGGGGCACATTTGCGATTACGCCAGATCCCCATACTAAAATGGCAGATTGTGACCCGTTATATGGAACTTTTTTAGCCGTCGCCATGTTGGCGGCAGTTGCTAATCCGGCCACTAATGCGCCGACAAGCGCCAGCCAACCACCTAATTTAATGCTCGGTGAAAATACTAACACGATGCCGAATACACCTAGCATAGTTGCCACTAATTTTTCTCTAGTAAATCGTTCGCCTTCAAACAACCAGCCAAACATAAACATACCGATGACGATGCCAATATAAGCAATGGCAAGGCTTATGCCAATGCCGGCATTTAAGACCGCATAATATAGCGGCGCAGAAACAAAAATTGACGAGATAACCATAGTCACTAACCATTTACGGTCACGACGCCAGTTAATTTTTTGTAGTTCTCGACGCGCAATGGCGACGATGATTAAACCGCCGAGTACTAATAGGCAGCGTAGGGCGCTAGCCGTAAAACTACCAAAAAAATTGCCCATGAGTACGGTCCATACACCATATGTAGCGTAAAAAACTGACGACAGTACTATCAGGCTTGCGCCGATTGGCGCACGAGAGGCTTTTTTGGCTTTCATATTCGCTAATAATACCAAAGTTCAGCCCGTTCTCCCAGTGTCAGGACTCGAACTTTTTAACAGATGAGGAAATTTAATAGCTATGAAGAAAATCGTAATTAACAGATACGAAAATTCCTGGCAGGGGTTTCAGTTCGCTAAGATAACTCCCGGTGAGCTAGATAAAGTTGATATTGAAGAGATTAGAGCTGTTATGGATGAAGATTCTAGCTAAGGAGTACCGTTAATATAGATATAAGTACTAGGCCGGCGAGCAGCCCCATACTAACAATGCTAGCCGCAAATGTATCGTCTAGTTTCTCTAAGGACGAAAATGTTACGGCATTAAAACCAACGGGCGAAGCCGCTAGGATCAACACGGCTATCCTGTCCACGCCCGTCAAGCCGAATACTATTACGAACGCAACACCAATTGCTAGCCCACCTACCATTCGGATAAATAGCGACTGAAACGTCTGCGTCGGGAACATGAGCCGAGGTTCTAAGATAAGTCCAAGGGCAAGCAAAATTAGTGGCGCAGTTAGATCTGCCAGCATATTCACTGTCGGGCTTATCCAGCTAGGAATCTCAGTACTAGTGAAGTTCATGGCGAGCGCAACAATTAGCGTAATGAAAGCCGGCGTAACAGTAACTGCTTTCAGTATATCTATTTTACGTAGGTTTTCTCGATGGCCGTAGGAAATAGCAATCGAATACACCCAGCCAAAAACCATGAAGCCGTTCAAAACGTTAAAAAGTGCCACTCTTGCTGCGCCATCATCCCCAGCAATAGACATTACGAATGGAAGTGTGAATCCAGAATTGACGGCCATTGTAGCCATGAGAAATACTGCAAATTGTTTGGGCTTGAGGTTAACTCTCTTCTCGAGTGGTTTAACTAAGACGTATGACGCAGCGGTTAGCACTAGAGGCAATATGAAAATAGCGAGCAGCGAAGAATCGAGATGTAGCTGGCTTATTGACCGCAATGTCAGTACAGGCGCGGCCACCAAAAATACAAATTTGAGCAAGGTTCGACCTAAGTCGGCATTAAATATGCCCTGTCGTTTAAGGAAGTAACCGAGACCTATCAAGCCAAACGTGGGTAAAAGTTTTACGAGTATGTCCATGTCTTAAGAGATTATAGCAACGAACCGGAGGAGAGAATGAAAATCAAACTTTTTTCGTAGCAAAAAAGTCTACACTTACATCTGTAGACTTTGTGAAAATTCATGGCAGGGGCACGTGGAATCGAACCACGATCTAAGGTTTTGGAGACCTTTATACTAACCGTTGTACTATGCCCCTACGACTGCTGTATTATACACTTTTTTACGGCGATTTTCTATAACAGTTCGCCTGGTCGTCGTAGGCCGGCGATTTTTTCGATGTTTTCAAAGATTTTACGAATTTGATCTGGTTTGTATTTGTGCAGGTTGCCGCGCAAGTTTACGTGTAGCTTTCTGTTAAAAAATGAGTTTTCTACGATTGTACGTAGCTGCTCTGGTAGGTCGCCTAACCTAGTTAAGTCTGGCTCGTCCTTGACTAGCTCGTGGCCTAGGGTGTGGGTATTTTTTGCAGCTTGTTCGCCGGTTTGACTTGGTAGATCGGTTCGGTTAAGGCTAATTGCGATCTGTTTTATGTAGCCCATTTGGGCGTATTCGGGTAGCCATTCGCGCCAGTCAGGCATTTGTGTTTTACCGGTCAGCGAGTTGCGCTCGGCGTTGTAGCCGCTAAACGAAAGATTGTAAATTCCATGCTCGTCTAGTTGGTCTGGTAGATGCTGCATTTCTGCTACGCCCAGCTCTTCAAGTACGTCTGGGGTCAGTTGAACCGACGAATCAAACGGAGCTGTCATGGTGTCGGTAAGGTCGTAGCGACCAACATATAAGTTTGTAAGAATGTAACTTTGGCCATCGGCTTCAGCGACCATTTTTATGTCGTTCATAGATTCTTGTGACGGTGGCATTATGCAGCGCTCTACGGCTTCGCGTCCGAGCTTTAAAGCGCGCCGCACATAACTTTCACCGCTTGCTTTGCGTTCCAGATAGTTCGCCCGGCTTTGCTCGGCGGTTTGCGCAAAAGTTTGATCCATTGAGGCTATTAGTGCTACTCGTCCAACAGTATTTTCAAACCGGCCCGCGGCAATTTCTCGCCTTAGTTCGCTAGTTAAGCGCGAATTTAGTGGTGTCCAAGCTAAACCGTCGGCGCCTGCGCGCTCAATAAACTTCCGAGTACTCTTGATTCCACTAAAAAACCTACGGCGGTTACTCAAGCCTAAATTAGAGATTGTTCTTGTAGATATTACCTCTGGCATGAGCTAATTATACAATTTTAGTTAAATTGTGCAACTTTGCCCTGCGTGCACAGCTTGCTATACTAAGATCAAATGGTGGTGCAAAAAGTAAAACATTTTACTACTAAGCTTGTTGTTAAAAAATTTGCTGACAAGCTTCACTTTGTTTACTTTGGGCACGTGGGGTTGCAAGACGACCATACCATGGTTTTAGGGGCGACAGCCAGCACGAGTCACGAAGACAACTTCTACACCGTTGGTTACTTTGAAGGCCACGACGTTATTCTGCTGCAACGTACTAACACCCTGCACTTTCCAGGAAAAGCGACTGTTAACTATAAATGGCTTATTTTTCAGTTTGATCTAAAGCAATCCAACTTACCGCATATTTTTATTGACAACCAGCACCATGATGAAACATTTTTTGCCAATTTAGCCGTTGGATTCACAAAGCTAAAAGATATGAGTGGTGCTTTTACTGATGTAGGTGCAACTGTTCTAATTGATCCGGTTCGATATCCTGCCGCCAGAATGCTTCTTTCGCCAGCTATAGTGAATACCTTAACACAAAACTTTAGGCATTTAGATGTTGAAATAAACGACGATCAACTATTTATTTATGCAAAAGATACTCATATTAATATGCGCCTACTCGAAAACATACTAAAATTGGGCTCCTGGATGGCGGCCCAATTAGATAGTACAAAATTGCCAGAATAGCTATTTGCGTTTTTTAACTTCGTTACGACCCAAGTTTTTAGCAGATTCTTTGTAAAGCTCGCGTTTGCGAGTAGTTGGGTTGTATTTCATCATTTCAAGTTTACCAGGGGTGTTCTGGGTGTTTTTTGTAGTGTAGTAATGACGTTCGCCAGCTGCGTTAACAAGTCCGACAATCTTACGTTTTTCGCTTTTTTTAGCCATTTTAAACCTTAAATATTAACAGTTGACTTAAATTATAACAGATAAAACCATTGATTACAACGT
>DATIBO010000005.1 GCA_035457485.1 Candidatus Saccharimonadales bacterium | reverse complement strand
CTGCTGCAGGTAGGCAGCGCCGCGGCTTCCTAGCAGGGCGGCCTGGAACGCGGCGAGCTGGTGCACGAGGTCCGGCTGCCCTGGAGCAGCCGCATGGGGTGCGCGGGGATCAACGGAGCGTGGCCTGACAGATGCTGCTGGCGGCCTGGAACGCGGCGGTGGTGACGGGCGACGGTATGTGAAGCGCTGCCGGCCGCCTGGAGACCTCCCGAAGACCTCCTGGCGCTGCTGCTCCTCGCGCCACTGCGCCCGCGCTGTTTCCATATAGCCCCAGGCCCCACAGGCAAAACACACGAAGCGGCCACTGTGTACCTGTACGCGCAAGCTGCGCTGACGGTCGGAGCCGTGAAAGGGGCACAGGGCTCGCAGGACATGGCCACCTTCACCAACAATCGGGCGGCAGGCGGCGAGGTCAGACTCGGACAGCGTGAGGTTGTCACGGGGTGTGTCGCTGGACATACTCATGGCTTTGCCTCCTCGCGCAGGGTTCCCAGATCAGGGCGGAAGATTAACCCGACTCTCCCGGTATCGCCATGCCGGTTTTTGGCCACGGTTAGCTCGACCGCGCGCGCCGGTGGGGTAGCCAGGGGCTCCTGGGCTTCCGTCAGGAACAGCACCACATCGGCCGCATACTCCAGGTCACCGCTTTCCTTGAGTGAATCGAGTGCTGCGCTCCCTTTGCCGTTCCCATAGTTGCCGGCGCTGCGGTTTTGCGACGCCAGCGCGAGCACCGGGCTGCGCAGCCCCAGAGCGAGCTCGCGCAGCAGGCCACCTATTATTCCGGACATCAAAGAATGTAATCTAAATCGGTCTCATCAACTCCTATGCCCTCATCTAACTCATCGTCTAGTACTAAATCTGTTTCCCAATATTTTTCTTCAAATTGCCTCACATGCCTGAAAGCTTCAGAACAGTATTGCGAATCAATCTTGTTGCTAAATGCCTCTTGCAAGCGCATACGTTGATCTTGGAAGCTTGTCTGATTCGAAAAGAGGCGGGCACATTCCCCTTTCACCGTGTTCCATACTAACTCAATAGGGTTGAGTTCTGGATGATGCACTGGCAAAAACAACACACGATGTCCCTTATTTTCAGCAAAAATTTCCACCATCGTTTTTTTATCTCTTTTGGCTTCAACTTCTTCAATCAGTCTCGGTTTCAGCCAGTTTTCTTCCCAGGCAAATCCATGCTGAGTCAACCACTCTTGCAGTTCAATTTTCCTCATCTGTTGAGGAATGATGGCATCTTTCCCAACCATATGGTAGGGGCAACGATCCAACACAATCAAACAGCGCTTTGGAAGATGTGGTAACAACTGCTCCTGGAACCATTTCTGGAAAACCTGGTGATCGAACTGTTGATGATAATCTCCTTTTGATTTTTTTGCCTCGAAAATCAGTAACGTGTCTTCCAGCAAGCCTTCTTCCATGATGGCATGAATGAAGCACCAACGCCTACCTTTACCGGTAGAGCGTTCCATAAAATCGCCATCTGAAAACCATGAAAATTGGGCACCATAATGATGATGGAGGAAACTTTCATCCAAATACACGAGACGATATTGTTCATCAGAGGGTAACCTTTGGTTTTTTCTGATCTCATAAAGATAGTCATGTCTTTGTTGACGAACTCGGCTGCTTTCTCGTAAAGATCGTGTCTGCTTTTTGGTTTGAGACCAAATAAAGCCCATGCGAGCAAGATGGCGTCGCATTGTTCGATCCTGAATGTCCAATGCAAATTCATCTTTAAGCAACGCTACAATATGCTTCGCGTTACAGATCGTCCCTTCACGATGACGCTCAAAAACAAATTCCCGAATTCTTGCTTCAGTTGAAATAGGTATCGCTGTCATCTGGTGACGATTACCAGGCACCTTCGCCTGAGGTACACGCCCACTTTCTCTCACTGATTTGACAATGTGGGCTACAGTCGTTCTTGCTACTCCCGTGTAAGAACTCGTTACCGAGTAAGGATCTTCAACGAGAATGACGGACCCATCTAATTTGTTACGTTCAAAAGACTCAAATGCATGGTAGACCATCCATTTTTCTTCATACGTCAAAGGACGACCCCGTTTGCGAGGGGAGGCTACTGATTTCCAGTGGGGCATAGCCGAATCCCGAACTAGTCATCAACATTCGACAAACTTGAGGTCTATCGATGGATGATTACCCAACGATTAAATACAGCATTTAACATACTGAATTGTATAGGGTTATTTTTATGAGAGTCGATTCTGATTATACAGATGTCAGCTGAAAATTTCCACTTAAATGATTATGTTCTTTGGTGTCCGGAATAATAATTCGCTGTAAAGTCGGCGCTCGTATGGAGACCTATCGCCAATCTGTAGCGTGGATCGTCCCATGCGTCCGTTTTCATGGCGCGCCAGGAAGCGTCTCGTGGTGCCTCTCAGGTCTGGGGTTGCCGCACAGCACGATGTACCCGCTCCGAGAGAGGCGGTATACTTGCTACGACACGGCCGCTGCAGGGCATGGTATGGCTGGCAGCACCTGATGCAGGCAGAAAGAGGCAGGTGACAGGACATGGCAAAAAACTGAGCCACAAACACGCGCATGCCATTGCGGCCTTACTTGTGCTCCGAGTGTCACGGCGGCTGCGCACCAGGTAGGGGTGGAACATGAACGCGCTACTCTGCTGGCTCAAAGAGGCGACGTTTCAGACGGCCTGCCGCGAGCGCCCTGCCGTCGTGCAGCAGGCGATCACCTAAGTGCAACAGGCGACCAGGGGAATCGGTCAAGATCTCACGGCGGGTCATGCGAGACGCAGACACCCCGGCCCGTACCAGGGTGAGTGCCGCGAAGAGCATCCTTGACACGGCCGTCAAAGCGGTCGAACTCGAAGACCTGGAAACCTGTA
>DATIBO010000004.1 GCA_035457485.1 Candidatus Saccharimonadales bacterium | reverse complement strand
TAGGATCATCAGATGCCAAAGCTTTGTTGTAATCATCTTCAGTTGTTTTGATCTTCTTTTTTTCTTCCATAACAAATTATTAACAGATAACATGATAAAAGTTCTGGAAAAAAAAGTAGATTTTAAAATGAAAATGATCGCAACGGGTTCTTGCAAAATTACTGCCATAAGGGCTCTTTTTTGTTCCTAGTCACTGCCATAATACTGCCATATTGCCATGATCAAGAGAGTTTCTACCCGCAACGGATCTAAAAAGTCGTGTATTATTTCAAAATTCAAAACTAAAATTTTACAGCTTTCGCTGTGATTCAAAATAAAATGAATCGTCGCGTATAGTCTCTATGTATTATGACTGAGCCGATGTATTGGATTATTAGTAATGGCTGGTTCACCCCTCGCCGAAGCTTGGAATCTACGCCACCATTCTATCAACGCCGTCTTCTGCGGCCATCCTTTATCTTGCGAACGGCTGCCTTTTCTCGGGATAGGCTTCCTCCTTAGATGCTTTCAGGAGTTAGCCTAAATAGCTTAGCTGCACGGCCTGCCTTGTCAGACAGCCGTTAAACCAGAGGCTACGCTGCTCTGTTCCTCTCGTACTCGGAGCAACTTCCCCTCAAGCAACCACGCTTCCATCAGGCAGAGACCGACCTGTCTCACGACGGTCTAAACCCAGCTCATGTTCCCCTTTAATAGGCGAGCAGCCTCACCCTTGGCCCCTGCTGCAGGGCCAGGATGGGAAAAGCCGACATCGAGGTACCAAACCGCGGGGTCGATAGGAGCTCTCGCCCGCGACGAGCCTGTTATCCCTGGGGTAATTTTTCTGTCACCACGAGCCCCCAATAGTGGGGACGTCATGGATCGCTAGGCCCGACTTTCGTCTCTGAATCCCGTGCGTTTGGAGATCCAGTCAGTCCGGTTTTTGGCCTTGCCCTCTTCAACGGATTTCTGACCCGTTTGAACCGAACTTAGGGCCCCTTTGATATCTTTTCAAAGGGGTGCCGCCCCAGCCGAACTGCCCACCTGCACCTGTTCGTCAAGTTAATGACGTAAGCGGTACTGCAAAAACTGACGGGTATTACACTTGCGCTTCCAATATCCCCGGAAGGACATTAGCATGGCTCCCCGTTATTCTGTGCAATTCCAACTATACTGCAAGTACAAGCTGCAGTAAAACTCCACGGGGTCTTCTCTCCCCGATGGAAGATGCTGGACTGTTCGTCCAGCTTATGTGGCTTCACCGGGTTGTACGCGGGGACAGCGGGGCCCTCGTTGTTCCATTCATGCGCGTCGGAACTTACCCGACAAGGCATTTGGCTACCTTAAGAGAGTCAGAGTTACTCCCGGCGTTTACAGGCCCTTAGGTCAGTTGAACCCAACTTTTAGGTACCTGCACTGGCCAGGATTCAGTGACTATACACATCCTTTCGGACTAGCAGTCACCTGTGTTTTTATTAAA
>DATIBO010000003.1 GCA_035457485.1 Candidatus Saccharimonadales bacterium | reverse complement strand
GGGTGTTTGTTAAGTTCATCTTGAGTAACCATACAGCTCAAAAGGGAAGGGACGTAAGAGGCTGGCGGTACATTGCGTACCTGTTTGTGTGTCCTTGTTGTCCCTTTCCCTTAGAAAGTTTGTCATGACTTTTTGCATATTAACATGTATTGACACTTTTCGTCAACCCCTATTGAGTTTTCCACAGGTTTGATGCCAGTAGTAATAAATATACTAATACGGGTTTTCCACAACCCGTATAAGAATTAGACACATTTCGTATATCTCTTTATTCTCTTACGTACTTACGCCCGTATACAGGCATACATATATAAACGTACGACCACCTTCCTGTACGAGGAGCTGTAGAGCTGCGGGTTTTTAGAGATGAAAAGCATGCTTATATAGTGTGGGGCAGGCTAAATGTGGCCTGGCGCGAAACTTCAAGGGGGGAAAGTACCTCAAGTAAACACTTTAACTTTAGCAGTCACACCCTTTAGACTCCGACGCTGGGAAGCTCAACTATTCACTTCAGATTTCACTGCAGGTTTCTTCGCCTCTCGAACACGCACATGCGCACACACGCACGCACACGCTCGCCCGCACGTTCGGTACGCTCTCGCCATGTCGTCCATGTCCCCGTCGATGTCTCGTACGCGTTTGGCGCTCGAACGCGCCTGTTCCGATTGATGTTTTTTGGTGTCTCCGTCGTGAGAATGTGTCACATTTTCGTGAATAGCGTCGACAAATTCGCTTTTTCTTTGCCTTTTGTGTCACGTTTGTGAGACAGGTTATCGTCGAGACCGTACGCGTACGACAATGACACTGTTTTGACACTTTTGTCGACGATCTTTTGACATTTTTGACACTTTTGACACCATTTTGACACTTTTCACCTCGTCGGGATGTCGAATGCGTAGGAGACCCGAACGCGTTCGTCACAGCCTCGACAAAATGCCGTTGGCATGCCGATTGCAGGGGGTTTGGCCGTTCGCCGATTCAGCTCGTCGAATGCGTCGCCTAGCGACTCGAGCTGGTAGGTGACCTAACGCTCCTACGCGTAATCGTAGCGAGCAACGCACGGTCTCGAGCATGGGATCGAGCATAACGCTGAGTGCAGGAATGTATGCTCGTAAGGCACGAGTACACCATCCAACGCACGGCCAATCGAGCGTTATTCTCGATTCTCTGCTCGAGATCCTTGACAACTGAATAGCTCTAGTTCGTGAATCTCCTCGAGAGTAGAGTGCACGTAGACTCAAGCTCTCTGGAGGATATCATGATCGAGAATACAGAGCAAGAGAAATTAGACTGGTTTGTAGTCGAGATTGACTCTTTACCAGCACAAGCTCAGAGACTCTACCAGAGCATGGTTGAGTTAAATCAGCAAGCCTCGAATAGACGTAAAGAACTCGAGGCTATTGTGCGAGAGAGAGCAAGTCAAGCTAACCAGATTCCTGCCGGACATGAGGCGATATTTAACTATCGCTACGGCAAGATGAGCTTAGCGTTTAAGCCATATGGCGCGACTAAGACTACTAAGACTAAATCTACTTTCAAGCTTGCCTAGAATCCCTCGAGGGAGTCTAGTAGCAATACTAGACTCTCGAAGAGACTCACGAACACACAGGCATAGAGAATACTGCCGTAGTGACAAATCTAAGTGCGTAATAGCCATCGAGATAAGCTTAGTCGCCACGCATAATCTTATCGACTAACGCATATACGCTAATAGACTTGTCGAGGATAAAACTGGCTGTGTGTAAGTGTACCTCGCAAAAAAAGTGTACGCTCGGAGTCCATCTCTTGAGCTACGGGCATATCGCTACATAGGCAAAGCGTAGTAGTCAGATAGGGCTATGAGGAGTGCTGGCCTCGGTGATATGTTGAGCTGAGATGTGAATCCACTAGCTTGAAACGCTAGGAGTGTATCGGCCAATAGGCTGACTGTACTGGTTATCCGCTTCCAGACGTATGCAAAGTGTAGGCGTATGAACTACCACGGAGGAACAGACTAATGGAATCTCTTTTCATAGCTTACGTGAGGAGGATACAATCATGTATACTTGTGTATATCTATCTCA
>DATIBO010000002.1 GCA_035457485.1 Candidatus Saccharimonadales bacterium | reverse complement strand
CGTTTGCGCGATATTCGCAATCTCCATGATACCTTCAGAATTCAGATGTTTTTCTTTCGCCGATCAACTCAAGCACGCGCGCGAACTTGTCAAAGTCCTCACGCTTAGCTGTTCTGAGCTGATTCTCGCGAAAGAACGGAACGATCTTTTCTCTCAAATCCGCAAGCGAACGAACACAGAAGCGATAAAGATGCTCCCTGTGATTGTCGTTGCGCCGATTGATAAAGACCTTTCCACATTCGAAGAACTCTTTGAGATCATGCAATGCTCGCAAGCTCTTTTCACCTTGAGTTACGATGAACTCAGGGAAAACTTGCCAGCCCGTAGCTGTTGTTGCTTTCTGAATGGTTACTGAGAAGCAACCTTCTCCGTCAACAAAACCTACGATCCATCCGACTGTTCTTAGCCTTTCCTGCTGATTATCTGCACCCAACATATTGTCACTGCCTTTCTGGGGCGAGTAATGTGGGATACTCAGACTTTCCAGCATATAGCCAAGTTTGACTAAGGCTGCATTCGATCAACCTTAGGACCGTTATAGTTACGGCCGCCATTCACTGGGGCTTCGATTCGTAGCTTCACCTTGCGGCTGACCACTCCTCTTAACCTTCCAGCATTGGGCAGGCGTCAGCCCCCATACGTCGTCTTCACGACTTTGCGGAGACCTGTGTTTTTAGTAAACAGTCGCCTGGGACATTTCTCTGCGACCATCCCGGAGGATGGCACCCCTTTTCCCGAAGTTACGGGGCTAGTTTGCCGAGTTCCTGAACGAGAGTTCTCACAAGCGCCTTAGGATTCTCACCCCACCTACCTGTGTCGGTTTGCGGTACGGTCACGTCGCGTGTATAGCTGAACGAGAATTTTCTTGGCAGCTGGGGTCAGCGACTTTTTTCGGGTTTAACCCCTACTTTCGTCCCTACCTTTACCCTGATGCCGCCCGGATTTACCAAAGCGGCGGGCTATGGTGAGTTCAACGGCACATCCATCGGCCGTCTCGCCTACCCTACTGCGTCCTCCCACAGCACACGTTAGTGGTTCCGGAATATTAACCGGATTTCCATCGACTACGCCTTTCGGCCTCGCCTTAGGTACCGACTAACCCTGAGCAGATTAACTTTACTCAGGAAACCTTAGGTTTACGGCGCGCGGGGTTCTCACCCGCGTTATCGCTACTTATGCCGACAGAGTCTTTTCCGATCGCTCCAACGGCCCTTTCGGTACCGCTTCACAGCTACGGAATGCTCGCCTACCATCCA
>DATIBO010000001.1 GCA_035457485.1 Candidatus Saccharimonadales bacterium | reverse complement strand
GGTTCGTCCACTCCGGTCCTCTCGTACTAGGAGCAGCCCCCGTCAAACTTCCAACGCCCACTGCAGATAGGGACCAAACTGTCTCACGACGTTTTGAACCCAGCTCACGTACCACTTTAAATGGCGAACAGCCATACCCTTGGGACCGGCTACAGCCCCAGGATGAGATGAGCCGACATCGAGGTGCCAAACAGCGCCGTCTATGTGAACTATTGGGCGCTATAAGCCTGTTATCCCCGGGGTAACTTTTATCCGTGTGTGCTGGCAATCCCACATTCATGTACAAATGTACGACCAGCAGATCACTAACTCCGACTTTCGTCCCTGTTTGAATTGTAATTCTCACAGTCAAGCTGGCTTATGCGTTTGCACTATCGCTTCGATTTCCATCCGAAGCTAGCCAACCATTGAACGCCTCCGCTACTCTTTGGGAGGCAACCGCCCCAGTTAAACTACCCACCATACACGGTCCGATCACCGGATAACGGTGATCGTAAGAACAAGATTACATTAAGGGTGGTATTTCACCTGTGACTCCATCAGGGCTAGCGCCCTGACTTCAAAGTCTCCCACCTATGCTACACATAATGCAACCCGGTTCAATGTAAAGCTGTAGTAAAGCTCCACGGGGTCTTTTCGTCCTGGTACGGACAGACGGCATCTTTACCGCCAATGCACTTTCACCGAGGTCTTCCTAGAGACAGTATCCAGATCGTTACGCCATTCGTGCGGGTCGGAACTTACCCGACAAGGAATTTCGCTACCTTAGGACGGTTATAGTTACCGCCGCCGTTCACCGGGGCTTCAGTTCGGAACGTGAATTCCTCCCCTTAACCTTCCGGCACCGGGCAGGCGTCAGCCCCTATACATCCACTTTCGTGTTAGCAGAGACCTGTGTTTTTGATAAACAGTCGCCTGGATTCTTTTGCTGCGGCCCATATTGCTATGGGCAGACCTTATCCCGAAGTTACGGTCGCTTTTGTTGCCGAATTCCTTTAGGAAGATTCTCTCGTAAGCCTTGGTCTACTCGACCTGAGCACCTGTGTTGGTTTGCGGTACGGGCGGCAAAATTCACGCGTACAACAGCTTTTCTTGTCAGCTTGGCTCACGCAACTCACACCCTCAAGGGGCGCTCGCATTCGTGTTTCACCTAAGTAAACTTAGACTACGCACTTAGACGGGTATAACCATAAACCCGCTCACGTTACCATGCCGCGCACTGTGTACAAAATTTTACCGGTACGGAAATATTAATCCGTTGTCCATCGCCTACGCTACGCGCCTCGGCTTAGGCCCGACTAACCCTAGAATGATTACCATAGTCTAGGAAACCTTGCTCTTTCGGCCGAAGGGTTTCTCACCCTTCTTAAAGTTACTCATTCCAGCATTCTCACTTGATACCGCTCCACAGAACTTTACAATTCTGCTTCGCTGCAATATCAACGCTCCTCTACCACTTGTAATAAATTACAAATCCATATCTTCGGTACTATACTTGAGCCCCGTTACATTTTCCACGCAAGATCTCTTGACTAGTGAGCTGTTACGCACTCTTTAAATGAATGGCTGCTTCTAAGCCAACATCCTAGCTGTTTAAGAAATCTCACTTTGTTTCCCACTGAGTATAGATTTAGGGACCTTAGATGATGGTCTGGGCTGTTTCCCTTTTGAGCACCGATCTTAGCACCGATGTTCTGACTGCCGTGATTCCACAAACGGTATTCGTAGTTTGTTAAGGGTGGGTATCCTCGCGGACCCCAGTCCTTTACAGAGCTCTACCCCCGTTTGCTACCACACGACGCTAGCCCAAAAGCTATTTCGAGGAGAACCAGCTATCTCCGAGTTCGATTGGCATTTCACCTCCAACCACAGTTCATCCAAGCACTTTACAACGTGCCCTGGTTCGGCCCTTCACGCAGTTTTACCTGCGCTTCAGCCTGACCATGGTTAGGTCACTCGGTTTCGGGTCTAATCCGCAGTACTATGTCGCCCTATTCAGGCTCGCTTTCACTGTGCCTCCGTCAAATGACTTAAGCTTGCACTGCAAATTAACTCGCTGGATCGTTCTACAAAAAGCACGCCGTCACCAAACAAGTTGGCTCCGACACCTTGTAAGCACACAATTTCAGGATCTATTTCACTCCCCTCCCGGGGATCTTTTCACCTTTCCGTCACCGTACTAGTTCACTATCGATCACAAGATATATTTAGCCTTGGAAGGTGGTCCTCCCAGATTCAAACAGGATTTCTCGTGTCCCGTCCTACTCGAGATATTAAACATAAGGTCAGCTTCGTTTTCGCATACACGACTTTCACGTTCTTTGGTTAGTCATTCAAACTATTCTACTAACAAAGCCAGATTTCTTACCTTACGACCGGCTGATAGGCCAGATCTCACAAGAAAGAGTGCTCGAAGCATCGAGACCTCTTTCCTGGTCATTTAATTCTCACAACCCCTATTTAGGCATTCGTCTATCAACTTATTTGCCTGTAAACAGGCAAAAACCTAAAAGGTTTGGGCTATCTCCGTTTCGCTCGCCACTACTCCGAAGATCGTTATTTACTTTCTTTTCCTCAGCCTACTAAGATGTTTCAGTTCAGCTGGTTACCTTTCATATACCCTATAGATTCAGGTATTGATGCTCGCGACATGACTCGCGGCGGGTTGCCCCATTCGGATATCCCCGGATCAAAGCTTGTAGACAGCTCCCCGAGACTTTTCGCAGTCTTCCACGTCCTTCATCGGTATCTTGTGTCAAGGCATCCTTTGTGTGCTCTTGAGTAACTTTTTATGCATTGGTTTGACTAGTAGTTAGTAATAACCAACTACGCCGTCATCCTTTTACATCATTAAAAATTTCCAAATTGTTAAATTGCAGAACTCCCTTTGAGTTCAGGCAACAGCATCATGATTGATACTCTTGTCTGGCCTCAAGTGTCCCTATCGTAGCAGATTGATCCACATCTTGTAAAGGACATTTTTGTTGCAACTTTTTCAACAAAAAACCTCTGGTAACCAACTGCTTCCATTCAGTGAGTTGCCAGAGGTTTCTATCTGAAACGTTCGCTTCAAGTAATATACCACACCAGATCAGGATAGGCAATACTTATTATTAGCAGTTAACTACTAACTGGTGGGCGATGAGGGACTCGAACCTCCGACCTCGTCATTATCAGTGACGCGCTCTAACCAGCTGAGCTAATCGCCCACGAGTTAATAGTAAACTTAGATGAAAGGTGCAACAAATAATTTCATGGTGGAGCGTCGGGGATTCGAACCCCGGACCCCCTGCTTGCAAAGCAGGTGCTCTAGCCAGCTGAGCTAACGCCCCGTTACTAATAAACGGACAATCAATATTCTACATCAATTTCCTCTAATCTTCAAGATAAAAAGTCCACAAAACCAACAAAAAACACCTCTTTCGAGGTGTTTTTTGTTTTTTAACAACGTGGTAGTGCAGTCAACGTCCGCAAAAAGGTGAATCTCGTCTTGCCCCGAAGGGCTAATGTTATTTTGTAGATCCAGCAAAACAACAAGACCGACCTCGCTCAAACTAAGATTGCTCGTTAGTTTGGCTATACTCCCTAGAAAGGAGGTAATCCATCCGCACCTTCCGGTACGGATACCTTGTTACGACTTAACCCCAATCATGTGGTTCACCTTAGGCCGACAAAAGTCAGATTTCGGGTGCCCCCCACTTTCATGGTTTGACGGGCGGTGTGTACAAGACCCGGGAACGTATTCACCGCAGCATTCTGATCTGCGATTACTAGCGATTCCAGCTTCATGCAGGCGAGTTTCAGCCTGCAATCCGAACTGAGACCGGCTTTGATGAGATTTGCTCCGCATCACTGCTTGGCTGCTCATTGTACCGGCCATTGTAGCGCGTTTGTCGCCCAAGGCGTAAGGGTAATACAGACCTGACATCATCCCCTCCTTCCTCCCCGTTACCGGGGCAGTCTGACTAGAAAAATACAACTAATCATAGGGGTTGCGCTCGTTGATGGACTTAACCAAACATCTCACGACACGAGCTGACGACGGCCATGCAACACCTGTCATTGGGTTCCCGAAGGCACTCTCGGCTTTCGCCAAAATTCCCAAGATTTCAAGCCTTGGTAAGGTTCTTCGCTTACCATCGAATTAAACAACACGCTCCACCGCTTGTGCGGGTCCCCGTCAATTCCTTTGAGTTTTAGTCTTGCGACCGTACTCCCCAGGCGGGATGCTTAACGCGTTAGCTTCGCTAC